>DATHNM010000287.1:0-15392 GCA_035486095.1 Bryobacteraceae bacterium | reverse complement strand
GCGATGAAGCCAGCGAAACTTCCCAAGAACTCAGCTTCGCTCTTAGGACTCCTATTCTGCGCAGCGAGCTCGCGCCCGAACAGAGCTACGAGTTCGATCATCTGCTCTGTGAGTGGTTTCTTTTCCAACTTGCGAACCTCGGGGTCAATCGACGGCCGACGGATGACCGTGTCGTTCCGTTGTCTCTTAAAGCTAATCGTCTCAATTATCTGCTTTAAGAGCACAAGGGAAAACGCCGACACTGTGACGATGGCCAAAAGTGCTTCTTGCTCTGAGAACAGGATCGTATGATCGTGCGTCGCCGGATTTCGCCAGTCCTGCCGGTAATTCTTAAAGAGCGTCCAGAGGCGCGGCGTCCGGACTAGGTTGGATAATCCGATACCCATCCTCGAACGGAAGCGACAAGGCGTTCTTTACGATGTAGTCAATCCTGATCCAGCCCTCATAGCCGTCGGGTATCAGCCACCGATCAGGAGTTCGTTCTTTTTGGCAATCCACGGTCACGGCCAGCGCCGCTAGGATCAGCACCGCAAATGCAAGTCGCCGATGCACTAGAAACCTTCTCAAGTCCACAATTCAGCTTACAATCCTGCGCCGTGCTCACGCTTGACAGATTTTCAAAGCATGAGACGATAAATCCAGGGATTTTTCAAAAACCCTTGGCAGGCCCGACGACCGAAGTGCCGTTTCCACGATACTTCCGCAATCCCCGGTTCGCAACTGCCGGGAGAAAGGAACTTGGATCGAAGCCAGTCGCAGCCGTCGCTGCAAATCAGTACCGCTTACCTATCGTCAAATCGCACCGCCGCCCCGTACAATAAAGAACCCATCGCCAGACTCATAGGCATGGGTGAACTGGTGCGAAACCAAAACCCTCCACTTCAGAAAACGAAAGCCAAGAATCCCCGTTGGTTCATCCGGCCTTACGTGGATCGTCTTCAACCCGACGGATCGGCCAAGCGAGATCGGGAACGCATCTATCTTGGCTCTTGCGGCGACATGGATCGCAAAAGTGCGAGTGTCCAACGTGCCGAAGTCTTGCGGCGCATCAACAACGGCTCTTTCGTTCTCCAGAGCCAGAGTAATTTCGGTGAGTTCCTTGATCTATTCGAGAACAAGTTCGTCGAAGCCGAAAACAACTTGGCCACTTCGACGCAAGCGAAATACTCCGCTCACTTGAAGAACCACATTCGACCGGCATTCGGACATCTAGCAATCGCCCAGATCACCACGTTGCGAATTGAAGACTGGCTGGCAGCGAAGAACGATGCTGGACTGTCGTGGTCAACCCGAAGCGATCTCCGCAACCTGATGAGTTGCATTTTCCGTCAAGCGAAGAAGTGGGGCTTATGGAAGCAGGAAAACCCGGCTCAACTCGTGACCGTCGGACGCAAACGGATGGTGCGTGAGAAGAGAAAGCTGGCCGTTGAAGATACCCGTCGGCTTCTCCTGGCTTTGCCGGATGACGCTCGGCTCATCATCATGGCGTCTCTATTCTGCACGCTTCGGATTAGTGAGGTTCTTGGTCTTCAGTGGCGGCACATTGATCTCGAAAATGGGAAGATCATGGTGCGCCAGCGATTCTATCGTGGCGACCTGGACGTTCCCAAGAGCCAGAAGGCGATACGGGACGTGGCGATGGGTGAATTGTCCCGGCTCCTGGCCGAACGCCATCCAGGGCCGCAGAACGCCGAAGAATTCATTTTTTCGGTCAGGACGCGTCGGGGAGTCTGCCGAGATGACCGGGACATCCTTCAACATTTCCTCCAACCCGCAGCCGAGGGGCTGGGCCTATACTATCCAGGCTTCGGCTTCCACAGCCTTCCGGCGTGAAGCCGTCACCGCTCTCGCACAGGAGATCGGGTTGCCGCAGACCATGAAAGCCGCAGGCCATTCTAAGGCCGACATGACCTTGCTTTACACCCTGGACGACTTCGATCAACAGGCGGCTGGAATCCGACGGTTTCAGCAACAAGTTTTGGGTTCGCCAGACGATCCGGCGAACGCATTTTTTGCGCCGAAAGGGACAGAACGGGCCAAGAAGACGAGCGACGAAGAAGAGATCGTGACGCTTACGTTGTTGAATCTAAGTGGTGGGCCCGACAGAACTCGAATCTGTGACCTCTACCGTGTCAAGGTAGCGCTCTAACCAACTGAGCTACGGGCCCGGAGGACAGCAAAGGAAGGCACTCCCAATATAACCATTCCCGTCATTCGCTGCAATGGAGGAATGCTGTGGCCCCTATTAACTCCGCCTGTTTCTGCCGATAGAGCGACTGCTATGTCTCGTCTTCATGCCGCTTTCGGATTCGCGGCGCTGCTCCTGCCCGTAGCCGCTTGGGGCCAGCAGTCCGATCCCGGGCTGTCCCGCTTCATCTATCCCAATGCCAAGGCATTGATCGGCATTGATTGGGCGCGCATCCGGCAGTCGCCGGGGGGCGCGATGATGCGCCAACAATGGCTCGCCGCAGGTCCCATGGCTGATATCCCGGGCCTGGAACTGTTGAATGATATCGATCGCATCGTGATCTCATCGCCCGGCAAAGGCTCGCGCGATGATGCGGCGGGGCCGGCTATTCTCATCGCCATTCATGGCCACTTCAACCCGGCCCAGGTGCGTGAGATCTTCACTCGCTTTAGCGCCAAACCGCAGTCCTACAGTTCTTTCCAGGTCTACCGGCCGCAGGGCAAGAACGCCCAGGATACAGCCTTCGTGCTGTTTGATCCGGAAACCATTCTCTTCGGCGACTCCAAATCAATCTTTGCAGCATTGGACCGTAATGCGTTTGGGGCCCCTTCCCAGCCAGCCAGTTCGCTGCTCGCGCATGCCGCCGAAATGGATGCCAATTACGAATTCTGGGTCATTATGGAATCGGCCGAAATCATGTCGAACGACCAGGTTGCCGCGTTGTTCCGGGGAGGCGAATGGATCTCAGAGGCGCAAGGTTTCGAGGCCGGCATCAATCTACGGGCGGGCCTGGCTGCCGACGTTACCGTGCGCTTCTCATCGGACGCCACGGCCAAACACGTGACAGCTGAACTGACGCGCGTCATAAACCTGGCATCGAAAGACAAGAAGGCAGGCGCGCCCCTGCAGGATATCGCAAAGAAGGTGAAGTTCAGTCTGGATGGCTCTTCCGCCAAGATCAGTTTGCGTCTGACGCAGCAAGAACTGGAAAAGAGCGCGCAGGCGTTTGCCGAGTCGCACAAAGCCTCCGCGCGCCTGGCTGTAAACGCAAGTCCGGTTTCAAATTCAGCATCCGTTTCCAAGATCGTGGATAAACCAGCGGTGATACGGATTGAGGGCCTGGACGAAGGGACGCGCGAAATTCCTTTCGAAGGCGCGCAGCACTAAGGGCTAAGCGGGAGCGGGCAGGCTCAACGAAGATTTCGCGAGCGAGCTCTGCAGTACGCCGATGGCTTCCAGTTCCGCCAAACCGCGCGAAATGGAAAGCTCGGTTACCAGCATATGCCGCGCGCGCTCCAGCATTTTCTTTTCGCGGAAAGACAGCGGCTTCTCGGACTGCAGGATCAGCAGCGTCTTCAACACTTCTGCGATCTCGAGCAAACTGCCATGCCGCATCTTGTCCGAGTTCTCTTTGTAGCGATCCTTCCAATCGGCCTTCCGCTGGGCATTGCCTTCCGCCAGAAAGCTCAGCACGCGCGCGATTTCACCATTGCGAGTCACCTTGCGCAGCCCAATTTCTTGGACGTGCGAAAAGGGAACCATCACCGTCATGCTGTTATAGGTGAGACGCAACAGGTAGTAGCGCTCGAATTGCGCGCCGAAGGAACGGGTGCTTATATTCTCGACGGTCCCAATTCCATGATTGGGATAGACGATCTTCTCGCCGATCTGAAATAAGGTCATACATTGACCGCCTTGCGCCTTGGCCTGGTTACCAGTAGTTGTTGTCAGCCAAACTACTGACGAACCGGAAAGAAGATGGTAAGACCTATCGGGGTAACTTGTCAATAGACTTTACAATGGACTGTTTCATCAGCAGTTGCGGCGTCGCCACCCATACACTTTCCTGTAGTGTCAATTCCGAAAACGAGAGCCCATAAAGGGAATCTCTCTGGCAGCGCCGTAGCAAATCCTGTATTCTCATTGGTAAGCATCGTCCTAAGTGTTTAAGTGTTCCTTCCCGCGTGGTGGCCAACGAAGTGCTGACATAGTGCGCTAAAGTTACAGCGCGACGTGCATCCGGGGCACGCATAGGTCACGGGGTATGATTTAGGGTTGTCGCAGGGTAACGTTTTCGATGTTCGGGCGGAGACGGCCGCTTGAGGGATCTTAAGACCCAATTCGCCAGCGCGCTACTGTTCGTGCTCACAGTGGCAGTGGTGTGCTGCGCCGTTATTAATTTCCACCAGCAAAGCCTTTATCACCTTCCAGATGATGGAGTTACCTGGGTAGACCGGATGCCTGCGGGCGGCCAGAACCAGGTGCTGGCCCTGCACGTCACCCCCGGCAGTCCGGGTTATAACGCCGGTATCCGCACCGGCGACGTCCTGCTTCAAGTGGCCGGCAGGCCGATCGCAAAGACGGTGGATGTCCCCAGGGCGCTGCAGCAGGTGGTGTTGTACCTGAAAACCGAATACATCCTGCAGCGCGACAATGTTTCGTTCCCGGCGCAAGTTTTTGTCGCTGAAACCGTTCTGGACCGGTCTTTGTATTACCAATACGCGGTAGGCATCGCCTATCTGCTCATTGGATTGTTCGTCTACTACCGGCGGGTTGGAGCGCCCCGGTCGGTACACTTCTATGTCCTGTGTCTGGCGTCCTTCGTCTTATCTTGCTTTCACTTCACGGGAAAGTTGAACGCCTTCGATCAGGTGATTTACTGGGGTAATGTCACCGCTGAATTGTTTGCGCCCACCATCTTCCTGCACTTCTGCCTGGTGTTTCCGGAGCGTCCGGCCTGGTTGAAGCGCAGCGGAATTAGTTCGCTCTTTTATGTGCCGGCGACTGTGCTACTGGCGGTTTATGTCCTGGTGGCAAAGGGGATGCTCCGGATAGAGGCGTCGCCGGTGGAAGTCAACTGGTTCCTGGACCGGGTAGGACTGTTGCTGCTGAGCTGTTTGTACCTGGCGGGTACGGTTGTGCTGGCAATGAAAACGCCGCACGCCGAGGATCCGCTGGTACGGCGCCAGTTGAAATACATGCGCAACGGCGCGCTGCTGGGAATTGTGCCGTTCACGCTCATCTATGCGGTGCCCTATCTTTTTGGCGCGCTTCCGGGGCATTACCAGAAGATGGCGGTGCTGTCTCTGATCCTGGTGCCGCTCACCTGGGCGTACGCCATCCTGCGCTATCGCCTGATGGACGTGGATATCATCTTCCAGCAAGGCTACGTTTACACGCTGGCCACGCTGGTGGTGCTGGGGATTTTCTACGGATTGATTTTCTCGTTCGCGCGCCCGGAAAATCTCAGCCCGGCCGCTATCGTCGGGTTGATTCTCATCGCGACGTTCATCTTCCAGCCCATCCGGGACTGGCTGCAGGAACAGCTGGATCGCTACTTCTTTTATAAGGACCGGTATGACTACCGGCGCACGCTGATCGAATTCGCCCGGGAACTGGGATCGGAAACAAATTTGGACGAAATGCTGCGCTCAGTGGCGGACCGGCTGCTGCACACCCTTTCCATCCAGCATGTGGCGTTCTTTCTGGCCAACGACGGTCTGTCAATCGATGGCGACGAATTTCGGCTGCAGATGGCGCTGGGCAATCGCAAGGAGCGAAGCCACAAGCCGGCGCAGGAGCTGGATCTCAGTTTCTTGAGCAGCCATGCCAGCGCCGACACGGGCAAGCCCTATCTGTTTTTTGAGCGCACCCGCCACTTGCTGGATGTTGTGTCGCACGAATGGCCCATCTCGGTGCGGCGAACGATTTCAGAACTGGATCTCACTTATTACTTCCCCTGCCGGGTGCGCGGCCGGACCATTGCCTATCTGGCGCTCAGCCGAACCGACAAAGGCGATTTCCTTTCCAGCGACGACGTGGAATTGCTCACCACCCTGGCCGGCTACGTCAGCATCGCGGTGGAGAATGCGCGGCTGTACAGTTCGCTGCAGCGCAAAGTGGAGGAATACGAGCGGCTGAAGGAGTTCAGCGAGAATATCGTGGAGTCCATCAACGTGGGGATTCTGGCCGCGGATCTGAACGATTGCGTGGAAAGCTGGAACACCCAGATCGAGCGGCTGACGGGCATTCCGCGGGATGCGGCCCTGGGGCGGCCGCTGGCCGAGCTTTTCCCGGCCGAGCTCTGTGAGGTGTTCGATCAGGTGCGCAGGCAAACCGGAGTGCACAACGTTTATAAGTTCGTTTTGCCGGCCCCCGCCACGGCCATCGCGGTGGCCAGCGGCGGCGCAAACGGCCATGCCAACGGAAACGGGGGCGGCAATGGCAATGGAAGCAGCAACGGAAACGGAAGGTCCAGCGGTCCGGTGGCGCACATTCTGAATCTTGCCATCGCGCCGCTGGTATCGAAGGATGGGGAGCAGATCGGCCGGTTGATCATTTTCGACGACATCACCGATCGCGACGAGCTGGAACGGCGGCTGGTGCAGGCCGACAAGCTCAGTTCCATCGGGCTTCTGGCCGCAGGCGTGGCGCATGAGGTAAACACGCCGCTGGCCGTGATTTCCACCTATGCGCAGATGCTGGCCAAACAGGTCTCCGAAGACGAGCAGAAATCGAAACTGCTGGACAAGATCGCCAAACAAACCTTCCGCGCCAGCGAGATCGTCAACTCGCTGCTCAGTTTCTCGCGCACCTCGCCCAGCGAGTTTGTCGAAGTAGACATGAGCAAGGTGATTCTGGAAACGCTCAACCTGGTGGAGCATCAGCTGAAAAAATCCGCGATTGAAGTGAAGCTGGACGCCCCGTCCACGCTGCCGCCCGTCAAGGGCAACGCGGGCAAGCTGCAGCAAGTGTTCCTGAATCTGTTCTTGAACGCGCGCGACGCCATGGATGGCGGCGGCATACTGGCCGTCCGCGTTTGGAGCGAAAACGGATTCGCGCGCATCGATGTGGCGGACAACGGGCAGGGCATCGCCCCCGAACATCTGGAGCGCATCTACGATCCGTTCTTCACCACCAAGGCGGCGCTGAAGGGCACCGGTCTGGGACTTTCAGTGACCTACGGAATCGTGCGCGAGCACGGCGGTAGTATTGAAGTTGAGAGCCGGCCCGGAGCCGGTTCGCGATTCCGCGTGGAGCTTCCTTTAGCCAGAAAGCCGGTGCATGTCTGATAGACTGCCGCTCGACGAACCAGCCTCACTACCCAAGGGCCGAATCTTAGTAATCGACGACGAAGCGGAAATCCGCGAAAGCCTGGAGACACTGCTGTGCTTGGAGGGCTACATCGTGGAGCAGGCGCCCAACGGCGGAGACGGATTGCGCCGCGCCGAAGTCGCCAACTACGACATGATCCTGCTGGATCTGATGATGCCGGACCGTTCCGGGATGGACGTGCTGCGCGAGATTCGCGAACGCGATGTCGAAACGCCGGTGTTCATGATCACCGCCTATGGGTCGGTGGAAGTGGCGGTTACGGCGCTCAAGAACGGCGCCAACGATTATTTCTCCAAACCCTGGGACAACGAAAAGCTGCTGATCGAGATCGAGCGCATGATCGCGCACAGCCGGCTGGCGCGCGAAAACGCGCAGCTCAAGAAAGCGCTCAGGCAGCAGTACAGTTTTCCGAACATCATCGGCAAGAACGACCGTATGCTGCGTATCCTGGATCTGGTGACGCAAGTTGCGCCCAGCCGCGCCACCATTCTGATCACCGGCGAAACGGGCACCGGTAAAGAGCTGATCGCCAAAGGCATCCATGCCAATTCGGCGCGCGCCGACCAGCCTTTCGTTGCGGTGAATAGCGGATCGGTGCCGGCGGATCTGCTCGAATCTGCCTTGTTCGGGCATGTGAAGGGTGCATTCACGGGTGCCATCACATCGCGCAAGGGTTATTTTGAAACCGCGAATAAGGGCACCATTTTCTTCGACGAGATCGGCACCATCAGCTGGGAGACGCAGGCCAAACTGCTGCGCGTGATCCAGGAGCGCGAGTTCATGCCGGTGGGGTCGGCCGAAACCATCAAGGTGGATGTGCGGATCATCGCGGCCACCAACGCGGAGTTGAAGAAGCTGGTGGACGATGGCAAGTTTCGCGAGGACCTGTATTACCGGCTGAACGTGATTAATCTGGCCCTGCCGCCGCTGCGCGATCGCAAAGAAGATATTCCTCCGCTGGTGGAGCATTTTTTGACGAAATTCAGCCGCGAGAACGAAAAATTTCTGGATCCCGATGGAAAAAGCCAGCTGCGATTTGAGCCGGACGCCATGCAGCTGCTGATGGATTACAACTGGCCGGGCAACGTGCGCGAACTGGAGAATGCCGTGGAGCGGGCGGTGGTGCTGGCGTCGCAGGCGACAGTGCCGGTGGACGTGCTGCCGGATTCGGTGCTGCAGGAAGGCGGCGTGAAGATCCGGCGCGATGAGACCGGCGCGCTGCCCGCCGATGCCTCGCTGCCTGAGATTCTGGCCGATTTCGAGCGCCGCAAAATTATCGACGCGCTGGAAGCGGTGAACTGGAGCCAGACCGATGCGGCCGAGAAGCTGCACATTCCGCTGTCGACACTGAATCAGAAGATTAAGCGATTAAGCATCGAGATCAAGCGCAAAGGCTGAGCACCATTGCCGCAAAGAATCCCAAGATCGGCGTAAATCTGGGCTGGTACTTGTAGCGGCTCTGGTACAAAAGCTCTAAAAAGTAGGGATTGCGGGTATACAATGGAAACCCGGCTGCCGGCGGTGGGAAATTATCGGATGGGGCACCTTTGACGGGGTCCAGCAGGGTTTCATTCTGAACCGGGTAACTCCCGAGCCCGATGCCAGGATTCAGGCACGTTAAGAACGTGCGCCACAATGCTGCCCGCTACTTCGGCGGCGGCGCCACCGGCCAGTTTCCATCGAACGGCGGCCAGTTGGGCGCCATGGCCTCCTGCTCGGGATACATCATCGCGCTGTAGATCGAGCGAATCTTGCCCTGCTCTATAAAAAACCACTCGCTGAATAAATTCCGCCGCATGGCCACTCCCGGCTTGCGTTCAAACAGCCCCAGGCCCAGCACCACGCCCGCTTCCTCATCCACGATCGGATAGCGCCGCGCGGTCACTGCGAAAATATTGGCCATGGCGCCGTTGGACGTGCAATCGGTCATGCCTCCGCTCGGAATCGGCCTTTGCGTCGTCGCAACGCCGTTCTCCAGGCGAATGCAGCCGGGATGCGCGATAATCAGCGTCCCATCGTGCGCCGATAGCCCGTCGAAGTAGCTATTCGTAATCGCGATCAGATCGGCGCGCGAAAGACGCTCGGCCTTCGGCACAACGCGCTCCACCGGCGCATGCGCGCTCAAATAATCCGGATCGTGGAAAGCGGCATTCGCCTGCGCGCCGGCCGACACGCCGATTCCCGCGTCGCCCTTGCGTGAAACGTACCACTCCGCCTCGCTGATTTTGCGTTCTTCCACTTTTACCCGTACCGTAACGATATCCGTTCCGCCTTCCTCTTCGAGCGTTCCAAAATAGCCTGCCTGGCCGCTCTCGGCATCGAAATATCTGCGCTGCACTTTGCCCAAAGCCTTCGCGCTCTGCCACAAACCACCGCCGGGCCGCCGGACCAGCGCGTTTTCGGTTTCCCGGTAGCCCACCGCAAGCGGCGCGGCCGCTGCATTGTGCTGCACCACCGCATTCAGATATTGGTCCAGCATGGACTTCAGGCAGGCACGGTCGCAGCCCGCGCCATAGGCGCTTCCCAGCGCGAAGACTCCCAAAACAATCGGACGTAGCATGGCGGTATTGTATCGCCCTGTCTTGATATGATGCACTTCGGGCGGCGGATCTCTAAGTTGGCAGTGCCGGGCCTTCGAGTTCGGTGTGCCTCTCTGGGGTTACCCCAGGGGATGGTGAAGACTTAAGATTTCGTCGCGTGAGCTCCACTGCGCTCCACGCAGATCTGCTCACGCAGGGTCAGACTGGTTGGAGCTTCCGCCGTCCATCACTCTATGCCCGCTCCCTCGCTTGTCAGCGCGCTCGCGCGATCGTTTCTGGCCGGCGAACTCTCGGTGGATGGCATGGCCGAACGCGGCAGCCGGATGCTGGGCCGGAAGTGGCGCTGGCTTCGGCCGCTGGCGAAGCGTTATCTGGAATCGATTTCGAGCGAAACGCGTCCCCGCCAACGCGATGTAGTTCGGTTTTTCCTTCAAGACGCCGGATTTCGCCGCGCCTGGTCGAAATACTCCGGCGAGTTGTTTGTCGCGCGCTGGCTCAACGATCCTCAGCGGATGCAGCCCGTCGCGGCGGCTGATGCATGGGATGTGCCCGCCATCGAATCCATAGGTGCGCTGGCCGATTGGTTAAACATCACCGCGGATGAACTCCTCTGGTTCGCCGATCTCAAGGGACTCGCATACAAAACCAGGCATCCCCGGCTGGCGCATTACCACTATCGCGTTCTGGCGAAGAAATCCGGCGCCATTCGCCTGATCGAAGCGCCCAAGCCCCAGATCAAAGCGCTGCAGCGGCAGATACTGGCCCGAATTCTCGACAGAATTCCGCCGCATCCCGCCGCGCATGGCTTTATCAAGGGCCGCTCGATCAAGACCTTCCTGGCGCCCCACTTGCGCCAGCGCGTCGTATTGAAGATGGATTTACAAGATTTCTTTCCTTCCATCACCCGCCCCAGAATTCAGACTATTTTCCGAATGCTGGGCTATCCCGAGCCGGTGGCCGATGCTCTGGGAGGCATTTGCTGCAATGCCGTGCCGCGCTCTGTCTGGAACGCGGCCGCGGCCGGCGCCGATGCAGCGCCTTTAGAAGACGCACGCCTGCTGCACACCCGCCCGCATCTGCCGCAAGGCGCTGCCACGTCGCCCGCGCTGGCCAATGTTTGCGCCTATCGCGTGGATTGCCGGTTAACCGGACTGGCGAGGGCCGCCGGCGCTCAATACACCCGTTACGCGGACGATCTCGCATTTTCCGGTGGCGAAGAATTTGAGCGAGGGGGGGAACGATTTTCGATTCACGTGGCCGCCATTCTGGTCGAAGAGGGATTCAGGGTGCATCATCACAAGACGCGCATCATGCGCCAGGGCGTGCGCCAGCGCCTGGCGGGCTTGATCGTCAATGAGCGTTTGAACGTGCCACGGACCGATTTCGATGTTCTCAAGGCCACGCTGACCAATTGCGCCCGCCTGGGACCGGAGAGCCAAAACCGGGCAGGCCATCCCAGCTTCCGCGCTCACCTGGATGGGCGAATCGGCTGGGTGGAATCCATCAATTCCGCGAAGGGACAACGGCTGCGAACCATATTCGATCAGATAAACTGGCGGTAAGTCATTCGATTGGATATACTTCGGGTGCCGGTAGGCTGTACTAAGCTCCGGCCATGCTGACTAACTGCAGTGTGACGGGTTAGTAAGTCTGCGCCGGTCTGGATCCGATCAGCGAACTGTTTTTCAACAATCAATCAGGAGGAAATATGTTTCAAAGGTTAAACGGGCACGTCCCCGTAAGAACTGGAATTGCGTTCTGTGCGCTGGCACTGGCTGTCGCTTGCCAACCCATGTTTTCCGCTACGCTATGTGTGAACCCAACTGGAGCAACCGGCTGCCAGGCCACCATTGGCGCGGCTGTTGCCGCCGCGAAATCCGGCGATGTCATCCAGGTGGCGGCCGGGACCTATAAAGAGGATGTCACCATCAGCAGCACGCTTTCGCTGATTGGCGCGGGCAGCGCCACCACCATCATCGATGCCACCGGCCTTGCCAACGGCATCAACATTGACGGATCGGCCGCCGCGCCCATGTCGGGTGTCAGCGGCGTAGTTGTATCCGGATTCACCGTCGAAAACGCGAACTTCCAGGGCATCCTGGTTCAGAATGCATCGTGGGTGACGGTTTCGAACAATCAGGTGCTCAACAACAACAAGGCCCTGGTTCCATCCGAAGCGGGGAGTTCGTGCCCCGGATTACCAGCGGCTCTTGCGGCCGGCGAAGCTTTCGATTGTGGCGAGGGTATCAATCTCACGGGTGTGGATCATTCGGTGGTCGCCAACAATGTTGTGCAACACAACTCCGGCGGGATGCTGATCAGCGACGACACCGGCGCGACGCACGACAACGTCATCTCCGGCAACCTGGTGAGCGACAATGGCTATGCCTGCGGAATCACCATGGCGTCCCACAGCGGGATGAGCGTCTATCACAATACCGTCTCTGGAAATCAGTCGCTGCGCAACGGGCTGCTTCTGTTTGGAGAAGGCGCGGGCGTCGGTATTTATGCCGCTGGACCGGGCATGAAGAACTATTCCAACCAGGTGATCAATAACGTGATCATGGGCAACGGCCTGCCAGGCGTTGCGATGCACAACCACGCGGCCCCTCCCGGCGCTCCGGCAGCGGATCTGGATGACAACGTCATTGTTGGCAACACCATTTCTCAAAACGGCGCCGACGTTGAGGACACCGCCACGTCCGGCACGGCTGGGATCAACATCCATAGCCTGGTGCCGGTGAATGGCATCGTTATTTCCGAAAACCTGATCAGCCAGGAAAGCATCGGCGTGGCCTTCACCGCCCCCAGCGGCGCGATCACCGCCATGCTCAACAACTTCACCGCGGTTACCGGCATCTTCAACGGTGGCGGCGGCAGCATCAATGCACCGCAGAATTGGTGGGGATGCCTGGGTGGCCCCCAATCTCCGGCCTGCGCGGTTGCAACTGGTCCGGTGACCTTTACTCCATGGCTGACGGGTCCGTTCTCTTCCACCGTACTTCCCTCGGCTCCCACCGGCGGCGGAAGCACACCGCCTGCAACCGGAGTCACGATTGTGATTACCGGTCCCGGCGGCATCACGTCGGCAACCAATACCTTCCAGGTCTCCTCCAGCGTGATCAGTCTGGACGCGTCCAAATCCACCAGTTCCAATGGCGGCGCGCTTTCCTATTCCTGGACTATCGCGCCCGGCTACACGGCGATTGGGATTCCGGGCGGAAATACCGCCACGCCGACCATCCAACTGCCCTATTCCGGGACCTTCCAGTTGATCTTGAGAGTGACGGATTCCACGGGTGCCACCGCAACCGCCACCGTTACTTTGCAGTATTCCTGATCAACCGCGTAAAGTAAAATGCGAAGGCGGCTGGACACCATCCAGCCGCCTTCGGTCTTTTTGGGCGCCATCGGTCTTTCTTGGCGCCATCGGTCTTTCTTAGCGATGGAATCGTCCTAAATATATACATGACTGAAAATGGGTCTGGGGGGAAGAGCGTGGAGAGCCGCGCCGCCAGGACGGTCCGGGAGATCTTCGAATCGGGGCGGCCGCTGACCTACATTCGTTCTTCCGAGGAGCAGCGCATCGCACGCGTGTTGCGCGAGGTGAGCCACGGTCTGCGCGGGCCGGCGCCGGTGCCGGTTTGGGCCTGGAGCCTTACCGAAGGGATGCGCCGCGAAGGTGAGGCGGCCAATGCGCCGGGAACGGAAACGCCGCGCGGAGTGCTGGACTTCATCATTGCCCACCAGGGCGCTGCCATCTTCCACTTGAAGGATTTTCACGAGCCGCTGCGCGATTCATCTGAAATCCGGCGCCGCCTGCGCGATGTCTATGAAACCTGCCTGGATCAGCGCAAGTTCGTGGTCATTACATCGCCAGTTCGCTTTGTTCCCGAAGAAGTTGAACGAGCCATCATGTTTCTGGAGCTCCGGCCGCCGGATGCCACCGAGCTGCTGGAATTCCTGCGCGAAGAAGCGCCCGATACCAGTGATGAAATCCTGCAGCAAGTGGCGCGCACGCTGCTCGGCCTGACGCTGGATGAAGCGCGCTATGCACTGCGGCGCGCGGTGGCGGCGGGGCGGGGCTTCGGCCCGGAATCGCTGCCGGCATTGCTCGAAGAGAAGCGTCTGCTGGTGAACCGCAGTGGGGTGATCGAGTTTATCGCCGATGGCACCGAACTGGGCGACGTGGGCGGCCTGGAAGGCTTGAAAACCTGGCTGATCGAGCGCAGCAAGCTTTTTGAAATGCGCGACAGTCTGGACGCGGAAATCGTACCCAAGGGCCTGCTCATGATGGGCATTCCCGGTTGCGGTAAAAGCCTTTCGGTGAAGGCCATCGCTTCGCAATTCCACCTGCCGCTGTACCGCTTGGATATGATCGAGATCTTTTCCGGCCGCCATGGCAAGCCCGAAGGCGCGTTTGTCGAAGCCTGCAAAATGATGGAAGACATGGCGCCGGCGGTGCTGTGGTTCGACGAAATCGAAATGGGCATCACATCCACCGATTCGGGCGGCGAACAGGGCCGCATCTTCGCGTTTTTTCTCACCTGGATGCAAGAGAAGACACGCGGGCTGTTCGTGGCCGCCACCGCCAACCGCATCGATCTGCTGCCCGCGGAAATGATCCGCAAGGGCCGTTTCGACGAGGTATTCTTCGTCGACTTGCCCAGTGAAGAGGAACAAATCGAGATCTTCAAGATCCACTTGAAGCGGCGTGGCATCCCCGCGGCGGCCTTCAACATCGATCAGCTCATGCAATTCACGGCGGGTTGGACGGGCGCCGAAATCGAACAGTGCGTGGTATCGGCCATCACCAAGGCGCGGCTGGCTGGCCGCGACCTGGCCGAGCAGGATCTTATCGGCGTGGCCGTCCGGACCGTGCCGCTGTCCAGAACCATGAAAGAACAGATCAACCATATTCGCGGCTGGGCTTTCGAACGGGCCATCCGGGCCACCCCGCAAGGTATCCGGAGATAGGCTTTTCAAGGAGGGCTCAAAAAGCCGTTCCATGGTACAGTGTAGGGGTCAACTGTTTTGGCATCTTCGCATTAGTCCGGTCCAACCGCCCGAGTCCGATCCTGCCCGATTAACCAATTTGCAACGCTAAAGGAAAAAGCATGAAGAATATTTTCGTAGGAAACCTGAACTTCGGAGCTACCGAAGCTGCGGTCCGATCTCTGTTCGAGGCGTACGGTACCGTCGAGCGGGTCAACATCATTACCGACCGCGATACCGGGCAGCCCCGTGGGTTCGGATTTGTCGAGATGAGTGCCAACTCGGAAGCGGATCGTGCGATCGCTGAACTGAATGGAAGAGAGCTGGATGGCCGGGCGCTGAATGTCAACGAAGCGCGTCCGAAAACGGAACGCAGTTTTGGAGGCGGGGGTGGCGGCGGCGGTGGTCGCGGTCGTGGCAGCAACCGCTGGTAATTGGTTAGATTAGTTCGCAAGGGGCCGTGCGTTACAGCGCGGCCTCTTTTGCATTCGGTTGAACGGACCTTAAGACTTCAGGGCCACCCGCAAGGTCGTGTTGCCGGGGTTTTCGCGTTC
>DATHNM010000286.1:0-4098 GCA_035486095.1 Bryobacteraceae bacterium | reverse complement strand
CTCGCCCTTCTTCACCAACGCGATCAACGCGTCGCCCAGTTGCGTCTTGGTCTGCAGCGGCAGCAGCTCCAGGCTTGCGCCGGTGCGCCACATTTCGCGCAGCAGACTGTTGTTGATGCGCGGCCGTTTTCCAGCGCGTGGCGGCAGCATCGGGGAAAGCCGCTGAAAAATATCAACCTGCTGATTCTTGTTTAGGCCACCCGCAACGCGTCCCCAAAAAATCCACCAATCGATCTCGTTCTGCACTTGATTCGTGAACTGGATGCCTCCGGCATAGATGCGTCGGGCCTGTTCGATGCGGAAATCGTCGCCCGGAAATCCGAAGCCGGGACGCAGCATAAAGCCCGTTAGATTGAGCCAGCGCATCTCAATTGCCGGCGATTTACGGCGAGTCTCGGCAAGCTCGAGTAAATGATCGCCTAAACGGCGAATCGCGCTGAGGGGCCAAGAGTTACGCCCCAGAGCTAAAGCCTGTTCCAGCCTGCCAGGCAGCTCTTCGGGAGTCACGGTTCCAGCGCGAAACACGGCGTCCAATAAGGCCAAAGCTTGCACCACCGCTTCATCACTCACCACGGCCGAAGGCTTACCTCCGCTGCGGGTGCCCGCCGTTTTGCGCAGCTCGAATTGCAGGCGCCAATGGTGTTCGCTGATCTTGGAATCGGCCCAGACTTCGAGCGTGCCGACTTCGGTGAGATGCGCGCGCAGTTTCACCGGCACCAATCGCTCGCCAACCTTGCCGAAACGAATCACGGCGTTCAATGGCGCGTGCAAATGCAACTCGGCAGCCTCGCTGCTTGCCAGCAGGCGCCCTACGGGATCGTCAACGCGGGTGAGCGAACTATACAGCCGAAACGACACGGGTTTGTTCGCCACCAGATGCAGGTCCTGACTATCGAGTTCCAGTGTCTGGCCTTCCTCTGCGCCACGCGGCACCAGACAAACCGCTTCGTTGTCGCCGATCCCAACGTAGTAGGAGCGCGGAAGTCCGCCGCGTACCAGGAGTCCGGCGCCAGTGGCTTTTACGTACGAATAGTAGGCCGCGCCCACCGCCACCGCGAGATCCAGATCGCGATTTTCCAGAATCGCCGGACGGCGTCCATACCAGCGCTCCATTACGTCGGCTACGCGCTGCTGGCAGATGTCGGGAATAAAAAACCCGCCATTGAACAGGACTGCATCGGGCTTGGCCTCTTCATTCGCGCTCAAGAACGCCGCCAGATGACGCGTCACGGCGGGGTCTGAAACATATGGCAATCCCAGCTCGCGAAACAGGCTGCGCTTTTCCTCAGCGGGCTTGTCGTGGATGTCACAGAATGGCAGGAAGCCTTCGAGCGTTAGTTCCAGGGCCTCTTCCCGGGTGATCTCGGTCTTGAGCGTGCCGCCAACCAGCGACGATCCGGCGCCCAGCACCGTGATTTCCACGCTCTTCAGATTGGCATCGGCCAGCATGCGTTCCTTCGCGGCCGCGCATTGCCGCCTTAGCGCTGTGCGCTGCCGGATAGAAAGCTGCGTGCCAAGCTTTGACTCCACCAGCCATGCCAGGGTCAGATCCAGGTTGTCGCCGCCCAGTAACAGGTGCTTGCCAACCGCAGTGCGCGTAAACTCAATGCGGTCGCCAGCGCGATTTACACGGATCAAAGTGAAATCGCTGGTGCCTCCGCCGACGTCGCACACCAGCACCAGCTGGCCATCGAAGAGGCTCTTCTGGGATTGCGCCAGGTGGTTGGCGATCCAGGAATAAAAGGCCGCCGCGGGCTCTTCCACCAGCGTCAGGTTTTCAATCCCAGCGGCATGCGCGGCCTGCACAGTCAGCTCACGCGCTTCTTCGTCGAATGAGGCGGGAACCGTCAACACCACGTTTTGCGACGCCAGAGGATCGTTGGGATGCGCCTGGTTCCAGGCATCGCGAATGTTCGACAAAATGGCCGTGGAAACATCTACGGGAGACAGCACGCGCCCGCCTTCTTGCGCGTCCCAGGGAAGGATTTTGGCGGTACGATCTACTTCCGGATTAGACAGCCAGGACTTCGCCGAGTGGACAGACTTGGTTGGAACCAGCGCTCCCTGCTCACGCGCATAGGCACCCACGTACGTTTGATCGCCCAGGAAAAGGAAAGACGGCAGAGTGCGGCGAGCTTCCATCTGTCCGGGCGTGATGTACTGTGGAATCGCAAGCACCTGAATTTCCGGATAGTCGGGCAGCTCCCCGTGAATCTCTGGAATGTAGGCGAGGGCGGAATTAGTGGTGCCGAGGTCGATACCGATGTTCATTTTTGGCTACGGGGCCGCTGCTATTCGATCTCAACTTCGGCCGGCGCGATGACCGCTGAATTCGAACCCGGCGCAAGCGGCGGCAGATCGATTTTCTCGGCCTTCCAGCCTTTGTGACGCAGCAAGCCGCTGGATGCTTTGCCGCTCACCGGCACGTTACCCAATAGTTTCACGGTCGCAGGATCATTGGAGTCTAGTTTGGTAGGGCTTCCTTCCACACCGTCGATCACGGGACCCAGGCGCAGGTAGCGGCCCAGCGAATCGCGGCACTGTTGGTGCAGGTCGCGAACGGCGGCGCCCACCTGATCGTCGGAGTAGGCGGAAATATCTTCCATCAAAAAGTCGATCAGGCGCGAGTCACGCTGCAAGATGCCCAGGATTTGCAGCGCTCCATCAGAAGGTTGCGGGATGCGCGCGGCAGGGGCGGGCTTGGCGGCGGGTTGCGCCTTCTTTTGCGGAGAAAAACCAAACTCCAGTGCGATATCGGCTGGCAATTTGCCGGAAAATAGAATGGCGAAGAAACTGCGGAAAGCTAGTCCAATCCTGCTCAAAATTATCCTCTACGCCTAGGATACACGCTCCTATCCGCGGCTGAATGGGAATGGCTGTTCGGTTGCACCGGACGAAGCATATGCGCTTCTTGGATCGGCGGGATGCGGGGAGGCAATTGGCCGCAAAACTTGCCGGCTTTACCGCCGCTCCCGACCATTCCTCCGGCGTCCTGGTGCTGGGTGTAGCAAGGGGAGGCGTGCCGGTGGCCTACGAAGTGGCTCGGGCATTGCGCGCGCGTCTGGATGTTTTCATCGTGCGCAAGCTCGGGGTGCCTGGTCATCGTGAATTGGCAATGGGAGCGATTGCAAGCGGAGGGCTGCGCGTACTGAACCTGGATGTTATCGAAGCCTTGGCGATTTCACCAGACGCGGTGGAATTGGTGGCCGCGACCGAGCTATTGGAATTGGAGCGCCAGCGGCGAATCTATCAAGGTGACGTGGTGGTTCCCGCAATAGGTGGCCGGGTTGTCATCGTCGTGGACGACGGGTTGGCGACGGGATCCACGATGCGAGCCGCGGTGGGAGCGTTGCGGCAAGGGAATCCCGCGCTCATCATCATTGCCGCCCCCGTGGCTGCCCCCGAAGCCGCACTCAGCCTGAGAGAAGAAGCGGACGGCGTGGTGTGCCTGAGCGAGCCCGCCGATTTTCATTCCGTGAGCACCTGGTACGACGATTTTTCGCAGACCAACGACGAAGAAGTCCGGAACCTGCTGGAAGCCGCGGCCGTTGCGAATCCTTTCTGAGAGTGGCCGGCTAGCGTTGCCGTGGGCCCCGCAGAATAGCAGCGTCCTTGATCTTGGCCAACTCACGGCGTGCGATGGCTGCCCAGGCACTGCTGGGATCCAGTGTCAGATACGACCTCCAGTGACGCACAGCCTTCAACGGCTGCCCCATGGATTGATACAGCAGCGCGATGTTGTAATGCGCGTCGGCATAGCGGGGATGAATGCGGATGGCGGCTACATAGTGACTCAGCGCACTGGAACGGTCGCCGCGTTCATCGTATAAATTGCCGAGATTGAAATGCGCCAGGGCGTATTCCGGATCAACTTCCACCGCCTTGGCATAAAACTGCTCCGCCAAACGCCAGTCTCGAGCGTTGAAATAGACCGTTCCTAAATTCACCAGTGCGCCGGCCGACGTGGGATCGATCTCGGCAGCCTTCTGATAGGCCGCAATCACTTCTTCCGCAGGTGCGCCGGTCTGTTCCAGGTCAAGGCCCTTTTCAAACCAAAGCTCCGCTTCGCGGCGCGATTTCATCTTGCGCGCGGCTTCC
>DATHNM010000285.1:0-16404 GCA_035486095.1 Bryobacteraceae bacterium | reverse complement strand
AGGACGATTTTCTTCATGGGCCTTTCCTTGAAGGTAACCCGATTTGCGTTACAACTGCATTACAGCTCGGTGAACGGTGGTTGAACAATGCACCTAAACCGGTGAAAGCTGATAGAGCCCGTGTTCGGCGATGTAATGACCTACGGCCGGGGGTAAATCGGCAGGAATCTCGCCTGTAGCCAATTTTCTCCTTATTTCAGAGGAAGATACGGGTAGGGCCACGGTTTCCAGCCGATGCACCAGAGCTCCCGGCGGCGCGGCGTATTGGTGGCCTGGCCGGGTGACGACAATAAACTCGGTGAGCCGTACCAGGTCTTGCCAGCGATGCCAAGTGGTTATTTCGGCGAAGGCATCGGCACCGATGATGAAGTATGGCTGCTGGCCCATGGCGCGCACGCGCTCCACCGTGTCCAGGGAGTAACTCTTGCGTTCGCCCGCTTCCAGACGCGATGCAACGAAGCGCAGATCCACCTGGCAGGCCAGCTCGGTCATGCGGAAACGGTCGTCGTAGGTTGCGCCGGTATGATCGGACTTGTGCGGCGGGTGAGCAGCCGGAACAAACCACACTTCGTCCAGCTGAAATTGGCCGGCGGCCTCCCGAGCCACCGTCAGATGAGCATTGTGGATGGGATCAAAAGTTCCGCCGAAAAGGGCCAGTCTCATGACGTGGGTTTTCCGGCAAATCCATTTCCACCGGGATTTGTTTAGTTTAGCGCACCGCCGGGGCTATTCGCGCCTCCGACTCCGCTAACGAAGGCCCAGGATGGTCCGCTGATTCAGGAACCAGGCCTGGCAATCCGCGCCCGCGCGGCGCGATTTCGCGGAGTAGGAGCCATCCTTGGACATGTGACGCGCGCCGATCTCATCGTGCAGATAGGAGTGCAGGATCTCGTCCCGGATGCGCTTGATGGTCTCCGGGCGATTGACCGGAAACAGCACCTCCACGCGGCGGTTCAAGTTGCGCGGCATCAGGTCCGCGCTGCCCAGGTAGCATTCCTCGGCGCCGTTGTTGCGGAAGTAAAAGATACGGCTGTGCTCCAGAAAGCGACCCAGAACGCTGCGGACCTGAATGTTGTCGCTGACGCCGGGCGTCTGGGGACGCAGACAACAGGCGCCGCGAATGATCAAATCCGTGGCCACTCCCGCCTGAGAGGCTTGATAAAGCAGCTTGATGATGGGCCCATCCTCCAGCGCGTTCATCTTCAGAATCATCCGGCCCCGTCCGCCTTGGCGTTGGATTTCGATTTCCCGCAGGATCATTTCTTCCATCCGCTGGCGAAGATTGAGCGGAGCCACCAAGAGTTTCCGGAAAGTCTTCTTGCGCGAATACCCGGTCAGGTAGTTGAACAGATCGGTTGCGTCCGCTCCGATTTCTTCGTCGCAGGTGAATAAGCCCAGATCGGTGTAAAGGCGCGCGGTGGTGGGATTGTAATTGCCGGTAGCCAGGTGGCAATATCGCCGGATAACATCACCCTCGCGGCGAACCACGAGAATTACTTTCGAATGCACTTTCAAACCAAGGAGGCCGTACACCACGTGGACGCCCTCGCGTTCCAGCGCGCGGGCCCATTCGATGTTGCTCTCCTCATCGAAACGGGCTTTTAGCTCCACCACCACGGCTACCTGCTTGCCGTTCTCCACCGCTTCCAGCAGCGCCTCCACAATAGGCGAGTTACGGCCCAGACGGTAAAGCGTCATCTTGATGGCCAGCACATCCGGATCCTTGGCGGCCTTGCGGAGGAATTCAACCACGGGCTGGAAAGATTCGTAGGGATGATGCAGCAACTGATCCTGCTGCCGGATCACTTCGAAAACATCGTCCTCTTTCGATACAAAGCCGGGCGGCGTGTGAGCCAGAAAGGGCTTGTCTTTCAGATCTGGACGATCGAGCGAAAGCAGATGCCGCAGCCGGCTGAGATCCAGCGGGCCTTGTACGCGGTAGATGTCGGCGGCGTCCAGCTCCAGTTTTCCAGCCAGAAAATCGACCATCGCGGCCGGCATGCGGGCGTCCACCTGCAAGCGCACGGCATCGCGGAAGCGCCGCTGCCACACCGCCTCTTCGATGGTCTCCAGCAGGTCGTCCGTCTCCAGTTCCTTGATGGCCACTTCGGCATCGCGCGTGAGATGGAAAACGTGCGCCCGCAGAATCTCTAAGCCAGGAAACAGGTGTTGCAGATTCGCAATGATAAGCTGCTCCAGCCACACGAACCCATACGCTCGCGGACTGGCGCCGGCCATGGCTACCGGTAACAACTGCGGCAGGCTGTCCGGCACTTTGACACGCGCGAAGTGCTCGGGACCGCCGCCAGGCTCGCGCACCGCGACAGCGATATTCAAGCTGAGATTGGAAATGTGAGGAAATGGCCGGCCTGGATCGAACGCCAGCGGCGTTAAAACCGGAAAGACCTTCGCGGCGAAAAATGTATCCAATTGCGCGCGCTGGTCCAGACTGAGCTCGCTTAAGGGCAGCAGGCGGACATGGTTTTCCTGTAACGCAGGAAGCAGATCTTCCCGCAAATAATCGTAAGCCCCATTGATCAGTTTTCCTACCGACGCGCGGATGGCGTCCAAGGTCTCCGACGGGCCGCGGCCATCCATGCCGGTTTCCTGCACTCCGTTCTCAATCTGCTGCATGACACCGGCCACCCGCACCATGAAAAACTCATCGATATTGGAGCCGAAGATCGACAGGAACTTCACCCGCTCCAGCAGCGGATTACGGCGGTCCCGCGCTTCTTCCAGAACACGGCGCTGGAACTCCAGATGGCTGAGTTCGCGATTCAGATACAGCGTGGGATGGTTCAGTTCGGAGAAGTCGGGGATCTTGAGCGGCGCTCGGGCGGCTTCCGCGCACATGTGTTTAATCAGTGTAGCGAAGTAGTGCCAGCGCAAGCATTACAAAAAAGCAAAATGGCCGCCGGTCGGTCAAAACGGCGGCCAATGCTCTCTGCGCTTATTGGAAGTTTCTGCTGGATTAGCTCTTTTCCGCAACCCGCAAATCGTTCGTCACCGAGAAGACGCCTGGAACCATATTGGCCCGAATGTTTGCAACGTCCTTGTCCGCTTCGCGATCCACCACGCCGATCAGCGTTACGTGGCCGTTATCCACAATGATGTGGATGGATGGCTGCGTGCCCAACGCATACCGGTATAAACCGCCAAATCCGTAAATGGTGCGGTATTCCGCCATACGGATCCGGTTATCGAAGCTCGACAGCGGCAGAACACGGATGTTATCGATTACCTGTGTTACGCCTGCCAGATGTTTTACGCCGCGTTCAGCGTCATCCTTGATCACCGGTCTGGTGACCTCACCGGACAAAGTTACTACGCCATTGTCCACGCGATAGTTTAAATCGTCGAAAACGCTGTAGTAGGGAATCGTCACCAGTTGGTGCCGCACCTGGCTTGCCAGATCCGTTACCGGAGGGTTGCCGCTTCCTGCAAACATGGGAACGGCTGCAACGGCCAGCGCCACCGTTAGAGCAATGCTTTGAATTGTTCTTTTCATATGCCTCTTCCTATCCACTTAATCCGATGTTGCTATCCAATTGGCGGTTGCGGGAATTACAGAGATTTACGGCGCAAGGCGGCCTGCAGCGAGTTCCAGAACCTGCTGAATCTCAAGCAGGTTAGCCGGGATAGTACTAGCGCCCTGCTTTACGGCACGAGGCACGCTATGATGAAGAAGAACACCCTCAACTCAATATTCCATGTCTGAATCACGTGCACCCGAATTAGGTATCAACAGCTGGCTTGAAGACGAGCTGTATCAGCAGTACTTGAGCGATCGCAAGAACGTTGACGCTAGCTGGAAAGAAGTCTTCGAAACCAATGGGGGTGCTCCTTCAAATGGCGGCAGCGCCTCTGAAGCGCCAGCCCTGCCGCCTTCCAATGGATCGCACGCGCCGCAGCAGCAGGCTGTCGCGCTGCATAACGGCGGCCCGGCTAACGGCGTGTCTGTTCCCGAACACCAGCCGGTGGCCGGTGAGACGCTGATGCCGCTGCGTGGCGCCGCCGCGCGCATTGCCGAGAATATGAACCTGAGCCTCAGCATCCCGCTGGCAACCTCGCAGCGTGTGATGCCGGTGAAGGTGATCGACGAGAACCGGCGCGTGATGAACGAGCATCGCGCGTTGCTGGGCAAGAGCAAAATCTCGTATACGCACATCATCGCCTGGGCCATCGTGAAGGCGTTGCGCGGCAATCCCAGCTTGAATCATGCTTACGCCGAGACCAAGGGCCAGCCCTTCCGTGTAGTGCGGGATCAGGTGAACGTCGGCATCGCGGTGGACGTGGCGGGCAAAGACGGTTCACGCTCTTTGAAGGTGCCCAATATCAAAGACGCCGCATCGCTGGACTTCGCGCAATTCATCGCGGCCTTTGACGACATCATTTTTCGCGCCCGCAACAACAAGCTGACGGTGCAGGATTTCGAAGGCACCACCATTTCGATGACCAATCCGGGAACCGTTGGCACGCTGGGCTCGGTGCCGCGCCTGATGCCGGGGCAAGGCGCCATCATCGCCACCGGCGCCATCGATTATCCGGCTGAGTATCACGGCGTGACGGAGCAGTTGCGCGCCGTGCTGGGCTTGAGCAAAGTGATGACGGTGACGTGCACCTACGATCATCGCGTGGTGCAGGGCGCCGAATCGGGCGCGTTCCTGGGTCGTCTGCAGTCGTTGCTCGAAGGCGAAGACGCTTTCTATGAGGAGATGTTCAGCCACCTCAAGATTCCTCACAAGCCGGTGCATTGGGAGCCGGACCGGACGGTCTCCATTCCCGGCCTGCGCGGCGGGCAGCGCGACGAAGTGGTCAAGGAAGCGGCGGTATTGCAGCTCATTAACGCCTACCGTGTACGTGGGCATCTGATTGCCGATTTTGATCCGCTCGGCTCAGAGCCGGTTTATCATTCCGAGCTCGACCCGGCCACCTATGGCCTAACTATCTGGGATCTGGATCGCGAATTCCTTACCGGCACCTTGATGTCTGAGGACGACCAGCCGCAGAAGATGGCCACGCTGCGCGAGATTCTGGAAACACTACGCCAGACCTACTGCGGAAAAATCGGATGCGAGTACATGAACATCCAGATTCCGGAGCAGAAGCGCTGGCTGCAGCTGCGCATGGAGCCCACCGGCAATCGCTGGCCGCTCGATCCGCAAACCAAGCTGCGCGCGCTGCAGCACGTTATTGAAGCCGAAGAGTTCGAGCGTTTTCTGCACACCCGCTTCATCGGCCATAAGCGTTTTTCGCTGGAAGGCGGCGAATCGGCCATTGCGATTCTGGACGAAATTCTGGACCGCGCCGCCAGTGCCAACGTGCACGAAGCGGTAATCGGCATGGCGCACCGCGGACGCCTGAACGTGCTGGCGAATATTGTCGGCAAATCGATGGTGCAGGTGTTTTCCGAGTTTGAGGGCATCGATCCGGATAGCACGCAGGGGTCGGGCGACGTGAAATATCACCTGGGCGCCAGCGGCGTGCGCAAGTCGTCATCCGGGCGCGAAATCGTGGTGTCGGTGGCTTTCAATCCCAGCCATCTGGAAGCCGTGGATCCGGTGGTGGAAGGTCTGGTACGGCCAAAGCAAGACCGCTTGGGCGACACGGCCCGCGAGCGCGTGATTCCCATCTTGATTCACGGCGACGCCGCCTTCGCCGGACAAGGCGTGGTGGCGGAGACGCTGAATCTTTCACAGCTGGAAGGCTACACCACCGGTGGCACCATTCATCTGGTAATCAATAACCAGATCGGATTCACCACCAACCCCAACGAAGCGCGCTCCACTCCCTATTCCACCGATGTGGCGCGCATGGTGCAAGCGCCCATTTTCCACGTCAACGGCGACGATCCGGACGCCTGCCTGCGCGTGGCGCAGATGGCTTACGATTATCGCCAGGCCTTTAAGCGCGACGTTGTGATCGACATGTTCTGCTACCGGCGGCACGGGCACAATGAAGGCGACGACCCCAGCTACACGCAGCCCATTCTGTATCGCAAGATTCGCAATCATCCCTCCGTGGCCACTTTGTATTCGGAGGCTTTGGTGCGCGACAACCTGATTGACGGCGCCAACGTGGCGCAGATCCGCAAAGGCGTCAGCCAGCGGTTGAACGACATCTACGACGCTTCCAAGCAAAATCGCGAGCAGTATGAGGTTCAGGAACTGAGCGCGGTGGATCTGGAAGAGATGATCGCGCCGCGTCCCAACACCGCGGTGGACCGCGCGGCACTAGAGCGCGTGGTGCACGGGATCACCACTTTCCCCGACGAATTCCACGTTCATCCCAAGCTGGAAGGAACCCTCAAGAAGCGGCAGGAGATCCTGCGCGGCGCGCCCATCGATTGGGCGACCGCTGAAACGTTGGCCTTCGGCACACTGGTGCTGGAACGTACTCCCGTTCGGCTGAGCGGCCAGGATAGCGGGCGAGGCACTTTCAGCCAAAGGCACTTGGAACTATACGACAGCGAAACTGGCGATCGATATATTCCGCTGCAACACCTGGCTCCCAATCAGGCGCGCTTCGATGTTTTCGACAGCTCGCTGAGCGAGTACGCGGTGATGGGTTTTGAATTCGGCTATAGCGTGGCCGATCCGCTGACACTGGTGCTGTGGGAGGCGCAGTTCGGCGATTTCGTCAACGGAGCGCAGATCCTGATTGACCAGTTCATCGCCAGCGCCGAATCGAAATGGGGCCAGCCCAGCGGCCTGGTGCTGCTGCTGCCTCACGGCTACGAAGGCCAGGGTCCGGAACATTCCAGCGCGCGCATCGAGCGCTTTCTGGCCCTGTGCGCCGAAGACAACCTGCAGGTGGTGAATGCCAGCACGCCGGCGCAATATTTCCATTTGCTGCGCCGCCAGATGCACGGGGGCCTGGATCGGCGCGGTGTACGCAAGCCGCTGATCGTGTTTACGCCCAAGCGCATGCTGCGCCATCCCAAAGCCGTTTCCAGTGTCAATGATTTGATGACCGGCTCATTCCGCGAAGTGATCGACGATACCACGGGCATTGAGCTGTCGCGCGTTAGCCGTGTGTTGATGTGTTCGGGCCAGGTTTATTACGATGTGCTGGCGGCACGCGAAGAACGCAAGATTCAAGACGTAGCCATTGTTCGCCTGGAGCAGATATATCCATTCCAGGCCGGGCAGGTGCGCGATATCCTGGCGCGTTATCCGGAGACCGCCGATGTGGTGTGGGTGCAGGAAGAAGCGCGCAACATGGGTGCCTGGCGCTTTGTGCAGGAGCAAATGCAGCCCATTCTGGAATCCACGCAACGAGTGCTGCGGTACGCCGGCCGCGCGCCCAGCGCCAGCCCGGCGTCAGGCTCGCTAAAGCGCCATCAGGAAGAGTTGGCGCAACTGCTGGAACAAGCTTTCTCGGCCGAGGTGAAACTGGTGGAAAGCAAGCGTAGAGTACCGGCCCGGCGCCGGCGGTAGCCTCAGCGAATTGCAGCCGTTGGTTTCGGGCGCAGTTCTTGCAGCCATAACCGCTGCTGGGATGTTTCCGGGACCGCCAGACCACGAGCGGCGCTAACGGCGTTGATTGCTTCGTCGGGGCTGATTCCCGAAATCGCAAGCGCTCCGACAGCTATCAGACCTGAACGACCAATTCCCTGACGGTTGTGCACCGCGACGTTTTTTCCTTGTTCTAAAAGAACGGTTGGAAGCGCCGCTCTTAGGCCGTCCCACCAATGGGCGCCAGCCACCGCAGCAGGAAAAAGTGGTGGCCGCACAAAGTGCAGCGGTAAGGCCACAGAATCCAGTGGATGGCTTGCTCCACGACGTTTCGAACGCCTACGCCTCTAAAATCCACCGATTTGCAGTGCGGACAGCGCGTGGAGAACATAAGTGCTGTGGCCTCTTCCTTAACCGTCGGTTTTCGCCGCGCTGCCGGTGCCTTGGACGTTGCTCCGGAAAGCGGGTGTTGAGTTCTTTACGTTGCTATCGTTCACGCTGCCACCCCGGGTGGCACGGCTGGCGTCGCGCGCAGCCTTGATTTGTTCTGGAGTGCGCAAATCGGGCTCAGAGAGCTTCACGTGCTCCCGTGCGCGGGAAACTTGGCGCTTGTGTCGCTTTGCTAATCTTTTATCCATATAAGCTTCCTTGACATTCACTATTATCGGTTAAGTATTGGTTGCAAGTCAATCGACTGCGTGGCAAAATTAGATCGTGGTTTACTGACGATAGTTAATGGGTGCTCTCTGGACGTCTCCCTAGTGATCAAACAACGTTTGAGTGAATTAGGTCTGGATCAGCGAGATCTGGCTACCGCCACTCAGGTCACCGAATCCTATGTATCACAACTCCTGACTCGAAGGAAGGCCCCGCCGGCGCCGGCCAGAACCGATATTTACGACAAAATCGGCGAGTTCCTGAAGCTACCCGCCGGCGAACTTTCAAGACTGGCGAACCTGCAGCGCCAGGAAGAACTGAAGAAGCGCATAACCGAACCGCCCAGGCCGCTGTTTCAGGAATGCCGGGAATTGATTCTGCGCAAATGCGAGCCCGACAAAGAGAAAGAACTTCGCAGAATTTTTGAGAAGGAGCCTTTCGGAGAGCTGGAGCGTCTGGTAACGCAAAAACTTCTGGATGTTGCCCAGGGCGTGGCCAAAGAGGAATTGAGAAGCGAAGAGTGGCTGCGGTTGATGGCTCAGGCCAGCAGCCGGAGCTATGAACAGATGCGAGTGGCGATCCTGGAATTTCTGGATACGGAAGTGTTCAATATTTCCGTGGAGAATTGCGTTTCATTCCTGGATCCTATTATCGACTCCTGGGACATGGATCTGAAGACATTTGGCATGGACGTAGTCCTCAACCATCGGATGGCCCCCGGCAGCCGCAAGCGGTTTGAGTTTATGGAACAGGAGCCGCGGCAATCTTTCGCCTTGGAGCCGGGTTTCGAACGCTTCCTGCATGACAAATCGCTGAGTGGCGATGCCACGGAGGAAGAGATCGAATTTCTGAAGGCGCTCAAGTTCCACGGCAAGCGGCCTGCACCTCTTTATTACTACCGCGAACTGCAAAACCTGAGGGATCCTCTGCATTTCTCCCATGAAAATTAGCGTCACGCACTCCACTCTGTATCGCTACGATTTTCCGGTCTACCTGGAGCCGCATATTTTCCGGCTTCGCCCGCGCGAGAATGGCGCACAGCGGCTGCTGGCCTTCGACATACAGATTTCACCCACGCCTGCCGGAACCACGGAATGCCTGGATCAGGATGGCACTCTGGCGTTGAACGCCTGGTTCAACGCCCCCACCAGTGAGCTGCGCGTGGCGAGCCGCTTTACGGTAGAGATGCTACGAGAGAACCCGTTCGATTATGTGCTCACAACTCAATCCTTGAATTTGCCGCTGTGGTATGTGGATCCCTTATGCGCAGCCCTGGCTTCCTATCGGGCGGACGCACATGTCGCCGAATCCGTGAAACAATACGCGAATTCGTTGGCTGCGGCCTCGCAATGGAACACGCTTTCGTTCCTGTCGGCTTTGAGCCTGCAAATCTTTCAAAGCTGCCGTCAGGTGACGCGCCCTTATGGCGCTCCCTGGCCATCCCACCAGACGCTCGCTGCGCAGGAGGGATCTTGCCGCGATCTCGCGGTACTGTTTTGCGATGCCTGCCGAGCCCTGGGAATCGCTGCGCGGTTTGTCAGTGGATATGAATGCGCATCGGCCAGTACGGCGAACAATCAGGATTCGTACATGCACGCCTGGGCAGAAGTGTATTTGCCCGGCATCGGCTGGCGCGGATACGATCCGGCGCGCGGGCTGGCCGTTTCGAACCAGCACATCGCTGTCGCCGCGGGGTTCCATCACGATCTGGCATCTCCGGTAGCGGGTTGGTATTCAGGCGGATCGGCGTCGCGGATGGAGGCTTCTCTGAGCCTGCAGGTGTGTCCTAATTAAAGTAGCGATGAAGATCGATCCTGACGACTATCGAGTTCGGCCCGGTAAGAAAGTGGATCTGGCGAAGTGGCCCACCAAGGGAAAGCCTGTTTACGGCTCCAAGGACGAGTGTCAGAGGCTGCTTCGCGAGCACATCGAAAAACTGAGCGAACAGCAAAACCTGTTGTACGCCGCCAATCGCTACGCGCTGCTGCTGATCTTTCAAGCCATGGATGCGGCCGGCAAGGATAGCGCCGTGAAGCACGTGATGTCCGGCGTGAATCCGCAAGGCTGCCAGGTTTTCAGCTTCAAACATCCCAGCAGCGAGGAGCTGGAGCACGATTTCTTGTGGAACGCGGCGCGGCGCCTGCCCGAACGCGGCCGCATTGGCATTTTCAATCGCTCCTATTACGAGGAAGTGTTGATCGTACGCGTGCATCCCGAGATTCTGAGGGGCGAAGATCTTCCGGAAAAGCTGGTCGATAAGAAGCACTTTTGGCGCGACCGCTACCGTTCCATCGTGAACCTGGAGGATCATCTCCATCGCAACGGCACGCGCATCGTTAAGTTCTTCCTGCATCTCTCCAAGGAAGAGCAAAAAAAACGCTTCCTGAAGCGCATTGACGATCCGGAAAAGAACTGGAAATTCAGCGCCGACGACATCAAGGAGCGGAAATACTGGAAGCAGTACATGCAAGCTTATGAGGAGTGCCTTAGCGCCACCAGCACCTCCACCGCGCCCTGGTATGTGGTTCCCGCCGACGACAAGGAAAACACCGGCCTGATCATTTCGCGAATCGTGCTGCAGGCGCTGGAAGGGCTCAAAATGGCTTATCCAAAATCCGGCCCGGAACGCCGCCGCGAGCTGCTGGCGATCCGCAAGCAGCTTACCCGCGAGAAATGAATTCTATTGCACCACGATAATCGGAGCCTGCCAGAATGCAGCCTTCTGGCTGCCGGGATCGAGCACCGTTACCTGGCAGTTGTAAGCGCCGGGCGCCAGTTGATCCAAAGAAATATCGAATCGCAACGGCATGGTCTTCAAGCGATTGCTCAGGCCTTCCGTCACCGAACGCGGCGCAGTCTCGAATACTTTGGATGCCCCGCGATAAAAGCTGACGAAGGCCACCAACGGCTGGGTGGTTGTCGCGGCCGGCTCGTAAGCCTGTAGATAGACGAACATCTGCCGGCTCTTGCTAAACACGCGGGTGACGCTAGGAATCAGTTTCTGCCCGTCTTGCACCAACGGATTCGTCACCTCCGCCTGTTCCTTACTCTTCAAGGCGTTGTAAATAGCTTCTTTCAGATCCACGCGCTGGCTGCTTAAAACCACGGAGCTGACGGGAATCCGCTTCAACTCCTTGTTCAGGTTGGGAATGACGAAGGTGCTCTCGTAGGTTCCGATGCGGCCCGTCTCGGCATCGCGCGCCAGCAATTTAATTTTGTATTTTCCAGGCAGCAGCGTGAAGCCGGTGTCATATTCGATGGGCTGTTTTGCCAGCTTGGCCGCAGTCTCGCCGCTCAGCTTGATGTCCGCTTTGTCGCGCACGTTTTGGATGGTGCTTCCGTAATCGTCCTTCACTTCACCAATAAAATCGATCAGCGTTCGTTCCGCGCCTCCCTTGCGCGCCAGCGCCAGCTCGCGGCCTGGAATCTTTACCACCACGGGCACGAAATATTCCGCGCGATTCAGCTGAAAGTAATCGATCTCCATGGCGATGGTCAGCTCCGTAATTGGATCGCCCAGCATCAGCGCGTCTTCCAGCTGGCGTTCTTTCTCAGCCGTGGTGAATTTGCCGAAGGTCTTTCCGGCGAAGTAACCCTGGCGATAATCGAGTGTCGCCGAAAGGCCGTTATTCATGGAGATCTTGATGCGGCGAAACTTGCCGTCCAGAGCCGTGTTTGTCGCGTAGTAGCCCAGAATGTAGTAACTGGAAACGCTCCGCTGTGCCTGCACGATTCCCATGGAAAGGTCGTTGTTGTCCAGCAGCGCCTTACCGCCGGTATCCGCGGCGAGCGAGAACAGGGTGTCCTGCGATTGCTGAAAATTGGTGGTCAACGCCAGCGCCGACCCCCCCGTGTACATGCCTCTGCCGCCGGGCGATCCCTGGGTTGCATCGCCAATCGGTGCCTGCGCCACCAAGCCGCGCGCATCAATGGGCCAGAAGGAAACCCCGGCGCGGATAGCCGCATTGGTGGTGGCGTGCAATTGCGCCTGATTGTCCAGTCCATTCAGGCGCAGACCGCTCGCGAAATACAGCACAGATTTCTTCTCGCTCAGCTGTCCCAACATTTTCGCCGCAGTCTGTAGCGCGGAAAGCTGCCGGTTGGTATTGAAGATGTTGAATTCGCTATCGTCCTGGCCAAAGGCCGCTCCCGTGTCTGGCGCGCTGTCGTCGGCGGCGGTTTCATCGAAGCCCTGGGCCTCGCCCACGATCATGGTTTGCAGGATGCTGTTCAGGCGCTCGCGATCACCGGTGAAATCGGACATCACCCGCACGGAGCCCCCTTCGAATCTCATCAGCGCCATGCGATCCGCCGGGGTCATCTGCGTGCGGATGAACTTCTGCGCGGCGCTGATGGCGCGCAACTGATCGGGCGGAGGCATAGCGGTCATGTCGAAATAAAGGACCAGCAAGCGGCGGTTCTGATAGCGAAGGTCGCCGGGCTTTTCCGAAGTGATTTGCGCTTCCGGAAGCTTCTTCAGTGGCGCTGGCAAGGCGGCAATGGCCGGCTCGGCCTCCACGGTGTCCGGCACCTTTTGATATTCGAAGAAACGAATGGCTTGCTCAGCCCCGTCTTCAGTCACCGTGAAATCTTTCGCCGTCAGACCCTCCACGGGCTTGCCGCTTTTGTCTTTCACGTTCACCGTCTCAATTACCAACTGGCTGCTGGTGGAGAAGGTGGCCGGAGTGTCGCCCGCCGGGGAAGTGTTTTGGCCGACCTGCTGGGCGTCGAACGGCAGAGCGGAGGCAACCACCATCAGGAGAAAGGCAAGCGTGGCGCGCATCATCTTAGAACCTCAACATAAATCCCGTGGTCAGACTGCGCATGGCATTGGCCGTCAGCGGCAGACCGAACTGCGCGCTGCCAAACGTAGTGTTCCAGCTGGGGAAGGTGACGTGGTTGATGGGATTGGTGGAATCAATCCGCAAATCGCCGCTGAGCCGGTCGGTCAATCGGAACGTGCGCCCGGCCGAAGCGTTCAAAGTGAACTGCGAAGGCCCGGTAATGGAATCGCGCCCCGCGTTGCCAAATTGGCCCGAAGGGGGCGCGGCATAAGCGGCAGGGTTGAGCGACAGGCCGGGCGGCGCATCATAGACCGACGCCCCCGTGTAATTTGGTCGCAATGCATTGGTGACACCGGTGCCTTGAACCGGCGCCAGATAACTAGGCGTAAGCGGCAGCCCGCTGCCGGCCAATATGGTTGAAGTGAACATCCAGCCCTTGAACAGTGTGCCTCTCCAACCGTTGAGCAGCGTGCCGCCGGCCAAGCCCATGCCGGTAGTGTATTGAATGGTAGCGTTGACAAGATGCCGCTGATCGAAGGTGGAGAGACTTCGCTCCGCGCTCAAGTCCAGCCAGTTCTGCGCCACTACCAGATTGCGCGGGCCGGCCACTGCGGCTGCGCCCGGTGCGGCAGACGCCACCGGTGTGCTGGCGGAAGCTCCCACGCCCCCCAACACTGCGTCGTCATCGATTGCCTTTGCGAAGGTGTACTGCACGGTTGCGGTAAATCCGCTGTGCAGGCGGCGGCGCAACTGGATGGAACCTGCTTCACGCGTCGAATTGCCATTGGAGGTGATGTATTCATAGCCGGCTGGGCATAGGGGACAAGGGTTGGTGGCTCCCGCAGCATAGGTGTTGGGCAGGAATTCCTGCGTACCGTGGGTTCCTTTGATGCCGATATACGTCGCCGTCATTTGCAGCGAACCTGGCAGATCGCGCTGAACCGAGAAGTTCCAGTTCTGTGCGTAGCCGGGGCGATAGTTTGGATCGATGCCAAAAGTATTGGGCGTGGTGGCGGGCGGCGCATTGAATCCTTCGGCCAGCGTCAACGGATTGGCGGGAGTATTCTGCACGCTGAGGCTTTTGGACAGCGGGGATTGCTGCGCCATCTGGGTTGCAAGAGTTTGATACACGGAGGTGTCGTAGTAAACACCGTAGCCCGCGCGAATCACCAGTGACGATGCGGGCAGAGGCCGCCAGGCGATGGCGATGCGCGGCTCAAATCCGCGTTTGTCGGGACGAATTAACGAATCCGGATAGTGCAGTCCCGTCAAGGCGCCGGTTGGATTGCTGGCCACCACGGGGGCTTCGTTTTGAAATCCGGGAATCACGTCGAGATTGACCAGCCGTCCGTACAATTCCGTGGCCGGCGAACCGTACTCCCATCGAAGGCCGGCGTTCAGTGTGAAAGCTGAACTGATGCGCCAATCGTCGTTGAAAAACGCGTCGTACAGTGATCCGCGGAAGTACTTGTCGGCGTTGCCGAATGCGACGGAGGCCACGTCGGGAACTCCCAGCAGAAAATCCGCGAAATCGGATCCGGTGGCTCCGCCGGTAAACGTAAAACTGCCGCGGCCGTTCTGTTGGCCCAGCACATTGAACTGCTGCTTCTTGAAGTCGCCGCCGAACTGAAAATTATGCCGCGCATGGTTCCAGAAGAACGATGAGGAAACGGCATTGGTCTCATTGTGGTTGGAAGCCTGTAGCGTATCCGAGAGTCCTTGAACGCTGATGAAGTTAAGACTCGGCGGTCCCCAATCCATCGGGCTTTGATCGTTACCGTTGATACCGGCCGCGCCCGAAATGTTTTCGCGATTTGCAAAAAACGGGTTCGCGTCCGATGAGAAGCGGCTGAACTGATACTGGAATGTTCCAAAAATTCCTTGTGAGAAGCGGTGGAACCAAGTGGCGCTCGCGGTGAGCCCCAGCGTATCGGTGGTATCCAAAAAACCGAAGACGTTGGGATTCGCCTGGCGCGAACTCTGAAACGCGAAATTGCCGAACACCTGATTCTTGCGATCGATGCTCTGATTCAGACGGGATTGCAGGCTGTCCTGATGCGTAACGCCGACCAGGGGGACTTGGTAGTTATAGCTGCTGTTGCCGGCGAAGTTGGGCAACGGATAAAGATTCAGCAGTGCCTGGGCTTGAGGGCTGATGCGGCTCTGGGGAATGACGTTGCCCACGAATGGCGCGCCGGTAAGTGGGTCGATGATGGGGAGGATCACCTGCGAGAGGTTGCCCCCGCGCTCCGCTAAGGTGGGCATTAACGCGGTGGTGGTGTTGTCACTGCGGTTGCGCGTCCACTGATATCCGACAAAGAAGTTCGGGCCCTTCTTGAGCAGGTGAGGAATCTTCAGGGGTCCGCCGAAGTACGCCGTTCCAGTGAAAAAGTTATAGCCGGGCTTGGCGGTGTCCTGGCCGGTGAGGGAAAATTGACGGGCGTCCCAAATGGAATTATTCACGAAGACACCCAGGCCGCCGTTGTAGAGCGATCGCGATCCGTTGCGGTTGTTCCCAAAGGCCGGGAATAGCGCGAAGGGCGAACTGGCGCCGTTGTTCACGCTGCCGTTGATCAGAAGGCCATCGGCGGCGCGCTGTGCCATCTCGTCCCGCGCCGGCTCCGTTTCGCTGACGGAAGGCTTAGCCTCCGGTTTCTGCTGCTCCGCTGTTGCGCTGGCTGGGCCTGCTGCAACCGGTTTGGGCGGCGCGGCCGATTGCGCTTCGGCGTGGATCTCATCGAGCGAAAGCATCTTCAGCTCCCACATCCCCGGCTGCGTTTCCTTGCCGATGGTGACGTCCCTCTTCAATGTTGAAAAGCCGAGCATGTCCACTTGGATCGTCCAGACGCCATCCGCGAGATCCGGAAAAGTATATGCGCCCTCTGGATCTGTGACCGCCGTGATTTTCTTGTCGCCTTGCGTCGCGGTAACCGTGGCCCCGGGGACGGGCAGGCCGCCAAAAGTGACCTGGCCGTGCTGCTCAGACGCCAGAAGATTGAACACCACCAACCCGGCAGCAATGAGAGACCGAAGCAAGCGGCGAATCACAAAGCGTGTCCTCTAGTTTACGGAAGGGCTTTCCGCGCGATCGATCACCATAATTTCCACCATGCGTCAGGCACAAAACCGGCGACTGCCGCGCTCCGAAACATAGCAATTCGTTGTCTTACTAGAATACCGCGCGGCTTTTGCACGATGAAGCCCGAAGAAAAGAGACGGCTCCGCTGTGGATTTGTTAGGGTTTCGCGGGCTATCCATGTGCATTTACGGAACACTTGTGGTTTCCAGGCTACTGGCAGACGATCCCGGAAGCACCAGGACTTCTTGGGCCAGAATTCCGCCGGCGAATGCCACCAGCGTCATTAATCCGACAATTCGCGGCACAAGGGGGCAACCTTTTACTTCAATGACGCGGCCCTCCTGGGCGACGTGCATGGCGAAACGCAATTGTTGCAGCCGCCGTTCTGTTGCGCTTGGTCTGGCGCACGGGCAGTCCCTTAAAT
>DATHNM010000284.1:0-11454 GCA_035486095.1 Bryobacteraceae bacterium | reverse complement strand
AATCAAGTGGCATCGCGGCTGTTAGCCAATCAGCTGGCACGCCAGCGGTGGGAGACGCTGGTGTCGCCCGTGGACCGCGATCACCTGTGGATTGAGAACGGCAACGCGCGCTACGCCGAATTGCTGTGGGACGAGCATGCCAACGGCGCGGCCGCCATGGAACAAGACTTGCACGACACCTACGTAGAAGCGCTGACGGTCGACAAGCCGCCCATGATTCAAGCCAATCGCCTGGATGACTATTCATCGGAATACTGGGCGCTCACCGCGGGCAAGGGCGCCGCGATGCTGAACATGCTGCGCAACGTGATGGGCAATGACAATTTCAACAAACTGATGTCGAGCTTCACGGAGAAGTACGGCTGGCAATCGGTGAACACGGTGGATTTCCGCAAAATGGCCGAGCAGATTTCGGGCTTGAACTTGCAGTACTTCTTCGTGCAGTGGCTGGAATCGAGCGGTGCGCCGGAGTTCAAGATGGAATACACGGTGTTTCGAACGCAGAAGGGCTTCCGCGTGATGGGAAAGATCAGTCAGGACCTGGACACCTTCCAGATGCCCGTGGATCTGAAGATCGAAACCGAGGGCAATCCTGAAACCAAGCGCATCGATGTGGTGGGGACGTCGTCTGAATTCACGGTGGATACCTTCGGCAAGCCGAAAACCGTGACCATCGATCCGGCGGGGAGCGTGCTGCGCTGGAGTCCGGCGATGCGCGTGGCGGTGGCCATCAAGCGCGGGGAACAATTCGCGGCGATCGGCGAATTCAGCGACGCCCTGAAAGAGTACCAGAAGGCCATTGAAGTGAACCGTTCCAGTTCACTGGCGCACTATCGGGTGGCCGAAGTTTTCCTTTTGCAGAACAACTACCAGTCTGCCGCCACCGAATATCGCGCGGCCTTGAATGGCGACGATGAGCCGAAGTGGGTGGAAGTGTGGGCGCACATCAAGCTGGGCAACATCTTCGACGTTTCAGGCCAGCGTGATCGCGCCGTGAACGAATATAACCAGGCCATCCGCACCAAGGACGATACGCAAGGCGCACAGGAAGAAGCCGCGAAGTATTTGAAGCAGCCCTACGAAAAAAAGCACAGCAACGTTTAGTTAGCTACTGACCGGCGGCCAGTTTCGATGTCAGCATCCAGCGCAGCACGCCATGGGGTTCGGCGGGAAAGCGGTCGAACTCAATGCATACAATGGCGCCCTTCTTAAAATCCACCTGAAGGTTCGGCGCGCCCAGCAGGTGAGCCGTTAAGCGGCTGAACAGCGGCTCATGGCCGGCCAGCAGGATTTGCGCTTCGTCCTTATGCACGCGAATCTCATCCCACACCGTCTTGGGCGATGAACCCGGCTCCAGCGATTTGGTGCGCAGCAGCTCACCTTTGTATTCCAAAATGTCGGCCGCCAGTTGAGCGGTCTGTAGAGCGCGCTTGTACGGGCTGGTCAAAATGAGCGACGGCGCAACGCCGGCCGAAAGGGCTGCGCGCAAAACATTGCGTAGTTTCTTGCGTCCATCGGGGGTCAGCGCGCGCTCGGAGTCCGGCTGACCGGTTTGCGGTTCTTCGGCAATTCCGTGCCGGAGGATATAAATTTCCATTCCTGATAGCCTACTGGTTTGAAACTCGATCTTGATCGCAGCGCGTTTTATCTCACGTGCGGCGCGCTCCTCTCCATTCTATTCTCGATTGCCGTCTCGCAGATTCTGCTGGCTCTGGCGCTGGCGGCGCTATTGCTTTCATCAACCAGGCTGAGGCTGCCACCCATCAAGCTTCCGCTCGGGCTCTTCTTGGCAGGCACGCTGATTTCGCTGCTGGCTTCCGGCCACATCCAGCAGGGGATGCCGCAGATCCGAAAGTTTTATGTGTTCTTTATTTTGCTGGTGGCGTACAGCACCTTTCGCGGCGTTGCGGAGATGCGCGCCATCGTCCTGCTGTGGGCCGGAATCGCAACGCTTTCGGCGCTGCGCAGCTTCTTCCAATTCTGGCGCATCTATCAGCAATCGCAGGCGCAGCACGTGGGCTTTTACGAATACTACGTGGGTTCCCGCATCACCGGCTTCATGAGCCACTGGATGACGTTCGGCGGCGAGGAAATGATCGTCCTGCTCATGCTGGCGGCGTATCTGTTTTTCTCGCGCGAGCGCCGCTGGAAACGCGTGGGCTGGCTGTGCGGGCTGATCCTGGTTTTATCGATGGTGTTGGGATTCACGCGCAGTATCTTCCTGCTCGGTTTTCCCCTGGGCCTGCTGTACCTGCTGTGGTTTTGGAAAAAATGGCTGGTAGCGGCCGCTCCCGCAGTGGTGTTGATCGCGGTTTTCCTGGGGCCGCGCGCCTTGAGGGAACGGATCGTCTCCGTGGTTGAGCCGCACGGCGAAGTGGATTCAAACCGGCATCGGGAGATTCTGCGCGAAACCGGGATGGTTATCATTCGCGCGCACCCGTGGCTGGGCGTGGGTCCCGAACAAATCAAATATCAATTCGATCAATGGGTGCCCAAGTCCGCGCTGCCGCTGCCGGTGGGCTATTACGGCCATCTGCACAATGTCTATCTGCAGTATGCGGCCGAGCGCGGACTACCTACGCTGCTCATCTTTCTTTGGATGATCGCGAAAATTCTATGGGACTTCGGAAAGGCTCTGCGCCGAAAACCGGCCAACCCGGAAGCACGCTTCCTGTTGCATGGGTCAATTGCAGCGATTCTAGCGCTGCTGGCGGAAGGCTTCACCGAGTACAATCTCGGCGATAGCGAGGTGCTGACGCTTTTCCTCGCCGTGGTGGCTTTCGGTTATCTCGCCGTGGAAGCGGCGCAGCCGCCCATAAACGCAAACTAGCGAATCAGGGCAGCCTACTGCATCGGCCCGTGATGCTCTGGTGGACGCTTCTTGCGCGTCCCTCCGCCACCGCGGCGCGGCCGGTCTGCACTGTTGCCTGACGCCGCGGGTTTGCGGGCCCGGCGCACCGGCTTCGGTTTAACAGGCGGAGGATTCGGCTCAAGCAGCGAAGGCTGACCTTCCACGATGGGCTGCTTCTCGTCCTCTTCCTCTTCTTCGGCGTGCGGCTCTGGCGGCCGCTCCGGCTCCGCTGGCGGATAAAATTCCGCGCCCATATAAACAATGGGGCCTTTCTCTTCGTCCGGTTCCACGCGCACCACCAGTTTGTCCTGCGCATAATTCAGGAATTCGGAAAATTCCTGGAATCCGTAGGCGGCAGCGGAGAATTGCGGCACCTCGGTTTGCACCCAGGCTGCCAGATCGTCCAGCAGAACGCCGTTCTCCATCTCCAGACGATGCGTCTCCAGCACGTCGCGCAGCGGCGGCAGCGCCTCTTCCGGTTTCGGCGTGGGACGCTCGGGCTGGGACGCGCCCTTGCGCTCGATGATGTAACGGCCGCCCTGGCCGCTGACATTCACGTAATCGGCCTTCTTCAATTTCTCGACAAAATCCGAGAAACTGTTTGCGCCGTAGGCTTTTTCGGTGAACGCAGAATCCAGTTGCAGCATGGTGGACTTCAACAGCCCTAGCTGCGGCTGTACCGCGCGGCGCTCCAACACTTGCAAAGCACGTTCCACCAGAGGCATGGCCTGCGCCAGATCCAGCGGCGCCGGACGGCTGCGTTGTCCGCCTTGCGGGCGATCTCTGCCCACTTGCTGCTCTCCCACCTGGCCTTGTGGGCGCGGACCACGGTCGCGACTCTGACCGCGATCCTCCGAGAGCAGCGATTCATAGCTCACGAATTCGTGACAGTTCTGTTGCAGAATCGTGCTGGTGAACGCTTTGCCGCCCACCACAAACACGGTCTTGCCGTATTCCTTCAGCTTGTTGACCAGCGGAATGAAGTCGCTGTCGCCGCTGACGATGGCGAACGCGTTCACGTGCTGATGGGTGAACGCCATTTCCAGCGCATCCCGCGCCAGATTGATATCGCCGCCATTCTTATCGCCGCGGGGCGAAGGCAGGCGCTGCACCATTTGCACGGCGTTCTCCGCCATGGAGCGGGCCGCGCCTTCCTGCCTACCCCAATTGGCGTAAGCAAATTTCGCGACCAGGTCGCCGCGCTCCTTGAGCGCATCCAGCGGAAGCGAAACATCAAATTCGCGCCGCAAAGTCGATTTCACGCCGATTTCGATGTTGTCGTAGTCGACAAACACGGCGATGTTCAGTTTTTCTTGCATTTAGTTTTCGTTAGTACATGGGCGCTCGGCGCCAATGTTTTGTTTTCAAAATATGCGGGCGTTTCAGGCCCGCGGTTGCTTCAGGCGGTCTGCTTTACAGAAGACCGTATGAAGTCGACGATCGCTTCGAGCGACGCACCAGGCTGGAATACAGCCGCCACGCCCAGCTTCTTTAGCTCGGCGGCGTCCTCGTCAGGAATTATACCGCCGACCAGGACCAGGACGTCGTCCATGCCCTTTTCGCGCAGCAAATCCATAATACGCGGAACGATCGCGTTATGGGCGCCGGACAAGATGGACAGGCCAATTACCTGCACGTCCTCCTGCAAAGCAGCGCTCACGATCATTTCCGGAGTCTGGCGCAGGCCGGTGTAAATCACTTCCATGCCTGCGTCGCGCAATGCTCGCGCGATGACCTTCGCTCCCCGGTCATGGCCGTCCAAACCCGGTTTGGCGACCAGCACCCGGATGCGGGGATCCATACAGCTTGATGGTAGCAGGATCGCGCGGCTGGTATTTCTAAGGGTGCGTGTATTCTACGGCGCCAGCGCCGGCCGGCTGGTTCTGAAGCGGCGACAGGCGTTCGACAACGCCACCGTCGCCGGTTGAAATGATTTCAACCTGTTGCGGCATGCAAGGCGTTTGGGGCTGCGTTCCATCGACAAAATAGGAGGCAACTCCAGCCGGACAGGTGGGCCCGGACAATTCTCCCGTTTGGGGATCCACGGAGACTTGCGTAACTCCCTGAGGAGGCTTGAACGGCTTGGCATCGCTGTATTGTTTATAGCGCGCCGCTTCACTCATGAACTCGGTCCAGATGGGCAAAGCCGATTTCGCGCCCTCCAGTCCCAGATCGGTGTAATCGTCGAAGCCCACCCAGACCACGCACAAAAGCTCTGAAGTGAATCCCGCGAACCAGCCATCGTGGGACGTACCGGTCTTCCCGGCGGCCGGCAAGCGGAAGCCTCGAGCGCGAACGCCCGCCGCCGTTCCACTACGCATCACTTCCTGCAGCATGTCGACCATCAGGAAGGCAATCCGGGGATCCAGTACGCGCGTGGTCCGTGGGTTTTCCCGATACATAACCCCACCGTTGGAATCCCGCATTTCCGCGATAAACGCAGGCTGAACCAGATTTCCGCCGTTGGCAAAGATGGTATAAGCTCGCGCGATTTCAAAGGGGGTGACCTGATAGGCGCCCAGAGCAACCGCGGGGGTGGGCCGAATATCGTCGTTCATGCCCGCTTCTCGCGCAATGGCGACCACTTTCTGGTATCCCACCATCTGCGCCACTTTTACCGACGCGACATTGAGCGAGTGGGCCATGGCTTGCCGCAGCATAACCGGTCCCATAAACTCATGCCGGAAGTTTGCCGGGTTGTAGGTCTGGTTGCCGAAATCGAACGTGGTGGGCGAATCGTCCACCATGGACGCAGGAGTTAAGACGGAATCGCCTCCAAGCAGAGCCGTGTTCAGCGCTGCCGTATAGACGAAGGGCTTGAAAACCGATCCGGGAGGGCGCTTGGCAAACACGCGGTCCAGTTGGCTGGCAGCGTAGTTGCGCCCGCCATAGAGGGCCTTTACTTCGCCGGTGTGAGGATCAAGAGCGATGAGGGCCACCTGCGCCGCACTCCTGGGCGAGGATCCATGACGGGACGCCAGCTGCTTGTCTACCAGTTGCATGCCATCTGCAATGGCGCGCTCGGCGGCCTGTTCCAGGCGGAGATCCAAAGTCGTGTAAACGGCGGCCGGCTTGTAAACCGGATCATTAGCTTCTTGCGCGGCTCGTTTGCCGGCGGCATCGATAAAATACTGCGATCCGGAAAGCTCCGTGGCCCCGACGTGCAATCCGAGCGGCGCAGCGATGGCCGCTGCATATTGTTCATCGCCGATGTACTGGTTCTCCCGCATTCTCTTGAGCACGGTATTACGGCGCTCCACGGCGCGAGCGGGGTATCGGAAGGGGTTCAGGTAAACCGGCCGCTGGATCAGCCCGGCAATCGTAGCGCTCTCCGGCAGATTCAGCTTGCGGACGTCTTTGTCGAAGTAGGCCCGCGCAGCCTCTCCCACGCCATTAATCCCGAACGCGCCGTCCCCGCCCAGATAAACCAGATTGGAATATTTTTCTAAAATCTGATTCTTGGACAGCTTGTGTTCCAGGTGCAGCGTGATCAGAGCTTCTTCCATTTTTCGCTTCCAGCTCTTGTCGCGAGTGAGGCACAGATTGCGGGCCAGTTGCATGGTTATGGTGGAAGCGCCCTGCTCTTTTCGCCGCTCTCGCAAATCCACATAGACCGCCTTGGCCACCCGCAACATGTCGACGCCCGAATGTCTGAAAAACCGCTTGTCCTCGGCCGCCAATATCGCGTGGACTAGCACTGGCGGAAGCTCGGAAAAATAGACCGGCATCGTTTTGGCCCGGCCCTCTTCACTGCTTAGTAGCTGCGGCTTGAGCTCGTAATTTGCCAGACTGCGTCCGCTTGTCGTGTCGACAATTGAGCTGATCCGCCCATTCGCCAGGGCAATCCGAACTCTTCCCGGCGCGCGCTTCATTGCCGCGGCTAGATCGCCAGGGGACATAGGATCGCCGGGAGCCACAACTTCGCTCGAGGAATAGTAGTCGATGGTGTTGGAACGGTTTCCCGCCAGCTGTTGATCCACGCGCCGGGCAAGCCGGTGATAGGGGATTGCCAGACCAACGGCACCGAGCACCAGTGCCATGGAAACCGCGGCAGTTACCTTCATCCAAGGCTTAAGATTCGCCAGCCTGAAATTGGCCGGGGTTACACGATTGTTGTCATTCGGGCTCGGCACCGACAATCTGAAGGCACGCGGTGCTCCAGTCCTGGAAGTCTAATGAAGCGCTCAAATGGAGGTCAGCTTACCCGGTCGATTTTACGCGCTCAGAGAACGCTGGTTTCCGTATAGGCGCCAAAAACCTCGCGGAGCGAGTCGCAGATCTCGCCTACCGTGGCGTACGCGCGGACGGCATCTAGTATGAAGGGCATAGTGTTCTCCGTCGCTGCGGCCGCGCGGCGCAGTGCGGCTAAACATTCCCGGACTTTTGCGTTATCGCGCCTTGCCTTCAGGCGGGCCAGCTTTTCCAATTGATGCGCTTGCGCCGAGGCGTCGATCTCAAGCAGCTCAATCGGCTCTTCGTTCTGCTCGGTGAAAGCGTTCACGCCCACGATCTTCTGCTCCCCGGTCTCGATGGAATGCTGGTACTCATAGCTGGCATTGGCGATCTCGGTTTGCGGGAAGCCGCGTTCGATGGCCGGGATCATGCCGCCCATTTCATCGATGCGCCGGATATAATCCCGCGCCTGTTTTTCCATCTCGGCCGTGAGGCTCTCCACAAAATAACTGCCGCCCAGCGGATCGGCCACGTCCGGCACACCGCTTTCGTACGCGATCACCTGCTGGGTGCGCAGTGCAATGGTCACCGCATGTTCGCTCGGCAGCGCATAAGCCTCATCCAGCGAGTTGGTGTGCAGGGATTGCGTCCCGCCCAGCACCGCTGCCAGCGCCTGGATGGCGGTCCGCACGATGTTGTTGTAGGGCTGCTGCCAGGTGAGCGAACAGCCGGCGGTTTGCGCGTGCGTGCGCAGCTTCCAGCTTCGTTCGTCCGTGGCGCCGTAACGGCCGGTCATCACTTCGGCCCAGATCTTTCGCGCAGCCCGAAACTTCGCGATCTCTTCGAAGAAATCGTTGTGCGAATTGAAAAAGAAGCTGAGGCGGGGTGCGAAGCTGTCCACCGGCAATCCGCGCGCGACCGCCCATTCCACATACTCCATGCCGTCGCGCAAGGTAAAGGCGAGCTCCTGCACGGCGGTGGATCCGGCCTCGCGAATGTGATAACCGCTGATCGAAATCGGATTAAAGCGCGGCACGTGCCGGCTGGAGTACTCGATCACATCCGTCACCAGGCGCATGGAGGGCCGCGGCGGATAGATGTACTCCTTCTGCGCGATGTATTCCTTCAGGATGTCGTTCTGCAGCGTGCCTGAAAGTTTGTTCCAATCCACGCCCTGTTTTTCGGCCACCACCAAATACATGGCCCAGATGACCGGCGCGGGCGAATTGATGGTCATCGACACCGTTACATCGCCGAGCGGAATGCCGCGGAACAGAATCTCCATGTCCTCGAGCGAACTGATGGAGACGCCGCACTTGCCCACTTCGCCTTCTGACGTCGCGTGATCTGCATCGTAGCCCATCAACGTGGGCAGATCGAACGCCACGGAAAGCCCGGTTTGGCCCTGGCTCAGCAAATAAAGGTAGCGCCGATTGGTTTCCTCCGGAGTGGCAAAGCCCGAGAATTGCCGCATGGTCCAAAGCCTGCCGCGGTACATGTTTTCGTGAATGCCGCGCGTGTAGGGAAAAACACCGGGCGGCGGAACATTGAGGCCGGCAACATCATTCGCCGTGTAGACCGGCTCGACAGGGATTCCGCTGAGCGTTTTGCGGGCTGGCGCGGCGGTGGTCCCGCTTTGGTTGGCCATCACCTTCATTGTAGGTCCGGCGAGCGTGCCACACTAAAATCCTGAACCATGAAGATCCGCATCAAGAAACTACATCCCGACGCCATCCTTCCCAGCTACGCCCACGGTCCCGATGAGGACGCCGCCATGGACTTGCGAGCGCTGGAGCGCGCAGTGCTTACGCCCGGCACAGCCCAAGCGGTACCAACCGGCATCGCCGTGGAACTGCCGCGCGGCCACGAAGCACAAGTGCGCCCGCGCAGCGGTTTGGCTCTGAAGCATTCCATCACCGTGAATTTCGGCACCATCGACCCCGGCTATCGCGGGGAAATCCGGGTGGTGATGTTCAACCTGGGGCGCGCCGATTACGTGGTGGAAAAGGGCGACCGCATTGCGCAGCTGATTGTGGCTCCTTACGACGCCGTGGAATGGCAGGAGGGTGACGATCTAACTGACTCCGCGCGGGGCGCGGGCGGGTTTGGATCTTCCGGGAGATAACGCCAGGGCCCGCTGGAAGCGTTACCATAAAAGCAGGCCTATGCTGATCAAGAAACCCGCAGATCTCCGCTTTTCCGACGTCACCCCCAAGCAGTTGTACGTAAACCGGCGCCAATTTCTGGCAGGTTCCATAGCGCTGGGCGCATTGGCGGGAGCCGCGCGCGGCGGCATGAAGCTGCCTGACGTGAAGAAGACGTCTTACAACGTGGGCGAAGACAAGCTCACCCCGCTTGAAGCCATCACGCACTACAACAATTTTTACGAGTTCGGCACCGACAAAGGCGATCCGGCCCAAAACTCCAAGAACTTCCGCACTTCACCCTGGACCCTGAAAGTGGATGGCGACGTTGCCAAGCCCATGACTTTCGATCAGGACAGCCTGCTGAAGATTGCTCCGCTCGAAGAGCGCATCTACCGGCACCGTTGCACGGAACGGTGGTCCATCGTGGTGCCCTGGATCGGGTTCCCGCTGGCAGCTCTGCTGAAACAGGTTGAGCCCACGGCGAAGGCCAAGTATGTGGCTTTCGAAACCTATTACGACACCAAGCAGATGCTGAGCTCTCGCGCGGCAGGCATCGAGTTTCCTTATGTGGAAGGCCTGCGCCTGGACGAAGCCATGCATCCGCTGGCGCTGCTGGCCGTGGGACTTTACGGGGAATCGCTGCCCAATCAGGACGGCGCGCCAATCCGATTGGTGGTTCCGTGGAAATACGGTTATAAGAGCGCGAAGTCGCTGGTGAAAATTCGCCTGGTGGAAAAGCAGCCACCCACCACTTGGAATCTTTCCGCGCCCAACGAATACGGCTTTTATTCCAATGTGAATCCGAAAGTGGATCACCCACGCTGGAGCCAGGCCAAAGAACGCCGGCTGGGCGATCTGTTCAACCGCGATACGCTGATGTTCAACGGCTATAGCGAAGTGGCCAGCCTGTACTCAGGCATGGACCTTCGCAAATATTACTAGCCGCTTGGCCGGCTCAATTTTGTGGGCAAAATACTTTCCAGCCGCTGGACCAAGGTTGTATTGTTCGCCTTGTGCCTGGTTCCGTTCCTGCTCCTGGCGTGGCCGTTTTACAAGCTGTTAACCACCGGCAACGCGCCGGAGTTGGGCGCCAATCCGGTGGAATTCATCACGCACAAAACCGGCGACTGGACCATCCGCTTCCTGCTGATCACGCTGTGCGTAACGCCGCTGCGCAAGATCTTCAACCAGCCCAAACTAACGCGCTATCGCCGCATGCTGGGCCTGTTCGCCTTCTTCTATGTCTGCCTGCATTTCATGACCTGGTTCATTCTGGACAAATCGTTCAGCTTCTCCGACATGTGGGCCGACGTGTTGAAGCGGCGCTTCATCACCGTGGGTATGCTGGGATTCGCCATGCTGCTGCCCTTGGCCATCACGTCGACGGCCGGCTGGGTGCGCCGTCTGGGATTCGCCAAATGGCAGCGATTGCATCGGCTGATCTACTTTATCGCGCTGGCCGGCGTGATTCACTATTATTGGCTGGTGAAATCCGATGTGCGATTGCCGCTGATGTATGCGGCGATCCTGGCGGTGCTCATGTTATACCGGTTTTTCATGTGGAGACGCACATCGCCCCAGCAGGCCACCGTACGCCGCCCGGCTACCACTCCGCGTACGGCGTCCCTTCCAGACTAGTTCCCTCGGCGCCGCTGCGCACGTCAAAGATTCCGGGCATAGTCTGGTTTACCGTGTTGCTGGCGTCTTCCATCACCAGCTTCCAGGAATCCGCGCTGTTCGTCATGGGATCCATGGGCACCTGACGCAGATAGCCGTCGCTCACCAGATCCTGCAGGGTTTGCGGGGCCTTCTGCTTGTCGTAGGTGTATTCATCAATCACCGTGCGCAGCGTGAACAGATTGTTCTTGAGCACGCTTTCCTTAGACCGGATGATGGACCGGTTGTAGATGGGCAGCGCCACCGACATCAACACCGCGATGACCGCCATCACGATCATCAACTCAATGAGCGTGAATCCGAAGCGGCGGCGATTGGGATTTATCGCTTCACCATTCGGCATAGGGAGTTCCATCGCGCGCCTTATCCATGCTCTTGGTGTATACGTTAAATACGTTTTGCCCGCCCCAGGATTGTGAGGTTGGATCGTCCCGGTCGCTCCTCAGACCCCAATCGTAGGAGTTGGTCATGGGATCTTTTGGAATACGGCGCAGGTATTTCATCTTCTTGTCCACCGATCCAGTCGCCTTGATTCCGTCCACCAGCTGCTTCAGGGTTTCCGGATAATTGTCCGAGTCCAGCTTCGCGGGCCCGATCTTCTGGGCG
>DATHNM010000283.1:0-2708 GCA_035486095.1 Bryobacteraceae bacterium | reverse complement strand
TCAAATGGCGTCCACCCTTCAGCGTACCAGCGCCACCGCCCGCCAGCAGCGTAGGCAGCGGATTGTGATTGTGGATATTGCTGTTGCTCAAGCAGCTTCCGTAAACCAACGTGGTGTGGTCCAGCAAGTTGCCGTCGCCGTCCTGGGTGGCTTTCAGCTTGTCGAGAAATTTCGCGAACAGCGTCAGGTGATAGTTCTGGATCTTCACCAGCTTCGCCAATTTTTCGGGATTGTCCTGGTGGTGCGAGGTGGCATGATGCGGATCGGGCACGCCCACTTGCGGGTAGCTGCGCTGGCTAAGCTCGCGCGCCATCATGAAGGTAAACACGCGCGTGGCGTCCGATTGAAACGCCAGCGCCATCATGTCGTACATCAAACCGACATGCTCTTCGTAAGAGTCCGGCACGCCCACCGGTGCGCTGGGCATGCTTACCTGCGAACCGGCGCTCTTCTCAGCAATTTGCAGACGCCGTTCAATCTCGCGGATGTTCTCCAGATACTCATTCATGCGAACGCGATCGCGCGCGCCCAAACCCTTTTGCAGACGGGGAACAGACCCGGTGATCTGATCCAGGATGCTCTTGTCTTCGTCCATGCGCGCCATCCGCTCCGGCAGCGTGCCGCCTTCGCCGAACAGCCGTTCGAACACCACGCGCGGGTTAATTTCCATGGGCAGCGGAGTGGTGGGCGTGCTCCAGGAAATAGTGTTCATGTAGGCGCAGCTGTAGCCGACATCGCAGGCGCCGATCAGCCCGGTCATGTCTTCGGTGGCCAGCTCCAGCGACGGGAAGCGCGTGCTCTGGCCGATCTTGGCGGCCGCCATCTGATCGATGGTGGTGCCGGCCCGCACATCCTCGCCCTCGGTCTTCTTGGCATGCGTGCCGTTCAACCAGGTGGCCGTGGCGCGCGAATGGTCCGCTCCGCCGTCGCCCAGCGCTTCAGCCATGTGATGGCACAGATTGCTCACCACGATTACGTTCTCGCGATGCTTGGAAAGCGCGCTCAAGATCGGACCGAACTCAAAATCAGCACCAGTCCCGATGGGCGTCCACTTGTCCATCACCGCGCCGTGCGGCACGTAGATGCAACCCAGGCGCGGCACCACGTTCGCCGCCGTCTTGCTCTGCGCCGTCAGAGCCGGGATCATGGAATCCAGCAGCGGCAACGATACCGCCACTCCCATGCCCTTCAGCAGTGTTCGTCTCGAGAGGTGCTTTTTGGTGACGATCGTCATGTGGACGTCTCCTTATTTGAACAAAGTCGCGGTCTTCACCGGCGGATTCGTGACGTCCGGCGCGGTCTTGATCTTCATGCGGAACGCCGGACTTTTCACGATGCCCGACACCAGATCCGAAAAACGGTAATGGTCCGCGGCGGCGCGCGCGACAATGGCGCGAATGGCCGGCTGGTCGTTATAATCCACACCCCGGCCGAGTGCGTAAGTCATCAACTTCTCGGTCAGGGTGGAAACAAAAACATCCGGGCGGCTCATCAGGGAGGCCCGCAGCGTGATGGGGCCGTCTACTTTAGAGCCATCCAGTAATACTCCCGAAGCGTCAATCGGCGCGCCGTCTTCGCTCTTGGCCCGCCATTGGCCGATGGCATCGAAATTCTCCAGCGCGAATCCCAGCGGGTCCATAATCTTGTGGCAACTGGCGCAGGCCGGGCTCTTGCGATGCTCTTCCAGACGCTCGCGCACCGACAGGATCTTGCCGCCCTCGTTGTTTTCTTTTAGCGCAGGGACATTGGGCGGCGGAGCCGGGGGCGGTGTGCCGAGGATATTCGTCAAAATCCATTTTCCGCGCAGCACCGGCGAGGTGCGCGTGGCGTACGAGGTGACAGTCAGCACACTTCCCTGCCCCAACAATCCGCGGCGGGCTTCGTCATTCAAAGTGACGCGGCGGAAGCGCGGCCCATAGACATCCGGGATGCCGTAGTGGCGCGCCAGCCGCTCGTTTACGAAAGTGTAGTTGCCGTTCAGCAGATCCAGCACGTTGCGATCTTCGTTCACGATGCTTCCGAAGAACATCTCGGTTTCGGTAAGCAGGGACTGCCGCAAGTTGTCGTCAAAATCGGGAAACTCGTTGGGATCCGGCGCGAAGTTTTTCAGATTGCGCAGGTACAGCCATTGTGCGGCGAAATTGGTGGCCAGCGCCTGGGAGCGCGGGTCGGCCAGCATCCGGCGCACCTGGGCGTCTAACGTTGCCGGATCGCTCAGTTTGTTCGCCACCGCCAGATTCAGCAACTCGTCGTCGGGGATGCTGCTCCACAGGAAGAACGAAAGCCGCGATGCCAGCTCTAAATCGTCAATACGATAAGCCGCGCCTTCGACCACCGTTCCTGGATCGCGCTCGAAGCGGAACACAAATTCGGGGCTGGACAAAATCAAACGCAGCGCGCGCTCGATGCCGGCATCGAAACTGCCGCCCTGATTTCGTCCGGATTGATAAAACGTCAAGAGCGTCTCGGTGTCCGCGGGCGTAATCGGCCGGCGATAAGCCCCACGCGCCAGCCCTGTCAGAATCTTCTTGGCGCAGCCCACTTCTTCGCTCGCGTTCGCCGGGCGGCAGACAAAAATTTTGCGCCGGCTGGGCGTATCGCCGGGACCAGTTGCGTTGTAAGGACCCGACAGCACCACCTGATCGATATGTGGCAGGCCCGCCTCATTCACCGGGTCGAGCGTGGTACGCAGAAACGGCTCCAGGATG
>DATHNM010000282.1:0-2810 GCA_035486095.1 Bryobacteraceae bacterium | reverse complement strand
CTAAAACGCGGCGTGGAGGTGAAGCGCGACTTCGCCCCTGCCCTGCCCCGCGTGTTTGCCCGTGGAAGCGAACTGAACCAGGTGTGGACCAATCTGATCGACAATGCCATTGACGCCATGGGCGGAAAAGGGCGGTTGATTATTCGAACTTCCAGAGAGCTCGATTTTGTTCTGGTGGAGATCATCGACAATGGGCCAGGTATTCCCGAATCGGTGAAACCTCACCTCTTTGAGCCGTTCTTCACCACCAAAGACGTCGGCGAAGGCACGGGTATTGGTCTCGACACCGTCTACCGGATCGTGCGCGGCCATCACGGCGACATCTCCGTTGACTCCGAACCGGGCCGAACCAGTTTTGAGGTGCGACTACCGTTGAAATCGGTCTAGAAACGCGCCCCTCTTGGCCATTCGGTGGCTTGCGCCACCGCGCCCCGCTTGGTAGCATTCCGTATGCGCGATTCGGTTTGGGAAGCGACTTCTGCCCCCTCCATCCCAGCCCGGACGGTTACTCCGCGGCACTCTGCCCTGGTGCGCATCACTCATTGGATCACTACCCTGTGCTTTTTGGCGCTGCTGGTCACTGGAGTTGAAATTCTGATCTCGCACCCGCGCTTCTATTGGGGCGAGGCCGGCAACGTCAACACTCCTGCGCTGTTTAAAATACCCATTCCTTCGTCCAGATCGGCCGTGCCCACCGGCTATGGCTACGTGCTGCCGGACCAAAACGGCTGGAGCCGCTATCTGCACTTTCAAACTGCCTGGATTGCCGTCTTGACCGGCTTGCTTTATGTTGTCTCCAGCTTCCTGAGCGGGCATTTGAGAAAAGACTTGCTCCCGGATGGGGCAACTCTTTCGTGGCGGACCTTTTCCGCTGAAATTGCGAACCATTTGCGGTTCAAGCGTCCGCGCGAGGAAGAGGCTTGGTCATATAATCCCCTGCAGCGCCTCGCCTATCTGTTGGTGATCTTCGTTCTTTTCCCGTTGATCGTCTGGACAGGTCTGGCGATGTCGCCCGCCATCGCATCGGTGTTTCCCGGCAGCGTCAGCATATTAGGGGGCCAGCAATCCGCTCGCACCATTCACTTCTTGGTCACCGTGTTGCTTTGCCTCTTCCTGCTGGTGCACATCATGATGATTTTTCTCGCCGGGTTTTGGAACCGCATGCGCCCTATGATCACGGGCAACTCCAGTACAAACAAGGAGCCCGCATGAGCGATCTCTCACGCCGCAAACTGATCACCACCGGGATTGCTGCAGCGGCTGGTGCATCCGGCTTGGCCGCAGCCAGCGGTCTTGCGAAGCATTACGGGCTGATCCCACCCGACCATGGTGGTCTCTATGGCGCCGGCGAAACGCTGACCTACGCAGCGCAGCGGATACTGACCAGCCATTCAATGGCACGCGAATTTCCCGCAAGTGAGATTTCCAACCCTCCCTTCGCGAACGACGTGGCCCCATTGGGCGCAGCGTTCAAGCGTCTTCAGGACGGAGGTTTCGCCGACTGGCGGCTTCAAGTGGACGGTATGGTCGCGCGCCCGGCGTCGTTTTCGATCGCAGAACTCAAGCGTCACCCTTCCCGCAGCCAGATCACTCATCTGGCCTGTGAGGAAGGCTGGTCTTATATCGCTCAATGGACCGGCGTGCCGCTATCCCATGTCCTGAATTTGGTGGGCATTCTGCCGCAAGCCAAATTTGTGGTCTACTTCTCCATCCAAGACGATTGGTGGGACAGCGTCGATATGGCCGACGCCATGCATCCGCAGACGCTGGTTGCCTACGAGATGAATGCCAGCGATCTTCCCGTCGCCCACGGCGGCCCTCTGCGCCTGCGCGTCCCGCGCCAACTTGGCTATAAGAACGTGAAATATATCACGCGCCTTACCGTCACCGACGATCTGAAGCAGTTCGGCGCCGGCCTGGGTTCGGCGTCACCGGAAGGCGGCTACTCCTGGTACGCCGGCATCTGACGCTGTCACTCGCCCTCAAGATGCGGCGCCCGCCGCGGCCCCTTTGAGGAACGCCAGCAGGTCGGCATTGATCTGGTCCGCGTTGGTGGTCGGCATGCCATGCGGATAACCCTTATAGACCTTTAGCGTTGCATTCTTCAAGATTTTCGCCGACATCAAACCCGCTGCGCCTATCGGCACAATCTGATCGTCGTCGCCGTGCATCACTAGCACGGGGATTTCGATCTTCTTCAAGTCTTCCGTGAAATCGGTTTCCGAGAAGGCCTTGATGCAGTCGTAATGGGCTTTGACGCTTCCCAACATGCCCTGCAACCACCAATGCTCGCGAATGCCCTCGGAAATCTTTGCGCCCGGCCGGTTGTACCCGTAAAACGGCAGAGTAATCTCCTTGTAAAATTGGGGCCGGTTGGCTAACAAGGCCTCCCGCAAGCCGTCGAAGGCGGACATGGGCAGCCCGCCCGGATTCTTTTCGGTCTTCAGCATCAGCGGCGGCACGGAACTGATCAGCACTGCCTTGGCGACACGCTTGGCACCGTGACGGCCCAAATAACGCGCCACTTCGCCTCCGCCGGTGGAATGCCCAACCATGATCGCGTCCTGCAGATCGAGCTTTTCAAACAGCGTCGCCAGATCGTCCGCATAGGTATCCATGTCGTTGCCGTCCCACGTCTGGCTGGAACGGCCATGCCCGCGCCGGTCGGCCGCGATCACTCGATAGCCGCGTTCGCCGAAGTACATCATTTGCCCGTCCCAGTCGTCCGCAGTCAGCGGCCAGCCGTGGCTGAATACAATTGGTTGTCCTTTACCCCAGTCCTTGTAGAAAATCTGCGTGCCGTCTTTTGT
>DATHNM010000281.1:0-3738 GCA_035486095.1 Bryobacteraceae bacterium | reverse complement strand
AAGCAAGCTCCGGCTCGTCGGCAATTTGCGCCAGCGGGATCAAAAGACGGCAGGCAGGGCATGGTCCTGCCCCACGGCAACATCTTTGTAATACTACGGTTCCCTGCGCCGATAAGCCCAGTGATGAGCAAGACACTTCTGCTCTGCGGCGCCCTTGCCTGGGCATCGCAGGCCGCTACCATAACGTTGACCACCAATCCGGCGCTGTTGAATTTCACCTATCAGATTGGGGCGTCCAAACTCCCGAATGTGCAGACCATTTCGGTGAAGGTCAGCTCGGGCACGCCTGCGTTCACGGCCGTTACGCCGGGCGCGGACGAATGGCTGACGGTAGATCCCAGCAGCGGCAGCGTTCCGGCAACATTGAATGTCCGGGTGAATCCCACCAGCCTGCCGGCGTCCACTTACAATTCCACCGTGACCATTACCGTGGTAGGGCTGCCGGTGCAGACGATTCCGGTAACGCTGGTGGTTTCGCCTCCTTTGCCCACGCTCAGTTTGAGTACCACAACGGTCACACTTACCTTGCCGCCACTAACCACCTCGCTCCAGCCCGTCACGCTTTCTACAAATGGAGCGCCCATCTCCTTCACCGCAACTGCCGGCGCAAAATGGATGACCGTGACCCCGGCGGTGGGAGTGGTTTTGCCGGGCGCCCAGAATACTTTGACCATCACGGTGGATACCGCAACGCTGATTCCGCAGGTGGTCCCCTATATCGGAAAGGTCACGCTGGCTTTAGCCGGCGCTTCCGAGAAATCGCAGAATATAACTGTAAACGCTACGGTAAATAGCTCGGCGCCCACCATCGCGAGCGTATGGCCCAACCTGCTACCTCTGGACGGCGGGCCGCAAACCGTCACCATCACGGGTACCGGTTTCTACACGGCCACGGTTGCCATGGTGCAGGGAGTTGCTACGCCTTTGGCCACTACTGTGTTCAAGGACAGTTCTACTCTAATTCAGGCCGTGATCCCGGCCAGCATGCTTACCTCGGCCGGAACATTGAACGTGTTGGTGTCGAATCCGGCGCCGGGTGGGAACTCCGCGGGCACCATTCCCGTCGTGGTAGGCAATGCCGCTTCCATTCTGGGGATGGTGAACGCCGCCAGTTTCACGGCCGGATCAGTAAGTCCGGGAGAAATTGTTACGGTCTTCGGCAACAATGTCGGCCCCGGTAATCCAGCTTCCATGACCATCACGGCCGGCTTCATCAATACAACATTGGGCGGCGTTTCGGTCACCATAGACGGAAAAAATGCACCCATGCTGTATGTGAGCCAGAACCAGCTTTCCATTCAGGTTCCTTATGAAGTGAGTATTGGCGCCGGCAAAGCCATAGTGGTCACGAACGGAATCAATTCCGCCAACAGCACCGTAACCACCGTCGCTACCGCGCCCGGCATTTTTACGGCGGATGGATCCGGAGCCGGTCAGGCTGCCGCGTTGACCTGCAGTGCAACTACCAATACGTGCGCACTCAATAGCCTGAACAACCTTGCGAAAATCGGCGACATAGTAACTATCTACTTAACCGGAGAGGGCATTTACAACATTCCGCCGCTCTCTGGCACGGCATCCGATACGGGATATATTGTCCCGGCCGTCCTAACGCCTCTTCCGCAGGTGAATCCGGCGCCCACGGTGACAATCGGCGGGCAAGCCGCAGATGTCGCGAACGCCAACTATTACGCCGGCCCCATCCCGGGCTCCATGCTCGGACTGCTGCAGATCAATGCGGTAGTTCCCGCCGGCGCCAGCACCGGCGTTTCAGTTCCTATCGTGGTCACCATCGGCGCCAATTCATCGCAGGCGGGTGTGACACTGGCTATACACCCGTAAGCAACTAATTCAGCACCACCGTCGCAACTACATCCACCTTGTCGATGTCCACGCCCGTGCCTTCTTCCACCGCGTACACGGGCAATTCTTTGGATGTACCGTCCGGCCCGAGCAACCGTGCGTGCTTGAATGTCCCCAGTACATGCGCCGTGATGGATTCAATCGGGAAATCGGTGTAATTCACCAGGTGCAGGATCAACTGCCGGCCATCGGCTGATTCCAGCAGGTTCGATAGCATGCTGGAAACATTGAACAGCCGCGCGCCCAGGTTCTTATGGTCGATCATGCCGTTCACTTCCTTCCAGATCTCGTCCAGCTTGGCGAAGTCGTCCTTAGCGAGCGTGATGTCGCCATCCTTCGGCATCGGGAACTTCCAACCCGGTGGACCGCTCAGCAGCGTTCCGCCTGCGCGCGTAAAATTCTTAAGCACTTGTTTCTGCGCCGTATCGAGCGAGGCAGGATCCACATCCACGGCCAGTTTCGCGTCCTGCATGGCTTGATCGCTCAGCAGCGGATTCGGGACCGCGCGCACCGGCGTGTGCTTCACGGCAATCATATCCAGCACGCCGCCGGATAACAGGGCGCCGCTTCCGGCATCTTCCACCAGCGCGAGATTCGAATGCGGACGCAAGGCTCTCCACTCCTTGTGCGACTGATAAAATTTCATCTCCTCGGCGATGCGTTTCCAATCGGCCAGCGCCTTGGGATCGCCCTCGAGCAAACGCCGGTTGAAATCATTATCCAAAGCCAGCACCCAGTGCGCTCCCGCGATCTCGGCATCGGCGATGGACTGCAGGTATCGTTGCACCGGAAGCACCATCTTTTCGGGCGGCGTGTTCGCGATCCAAACCGGCTTCGCTGTATAGGCGCGCACAAAGCGCAGGAAACCGGTATTAGTGTTGATCCAGGGAGCGCCGCTCGGTGCGGATTTCGCCGCGCCATCGGTCTCAATCTCCAAACCCGGCCAGACGCCTTGGTAAGTTCCGATCACGGGCGCGCCTTGCTCGCCCAGCCGCATCCGGGATCGCGAAGGCAGCTCCACGCTAACGATTTTGGAATCGCCCAGCGCGGTTCGCACCTTGGGATCGAAGTCGCCCTCCAGCACCACGCCGGTCATACCCAGGCTCACGGCCTGCCGGGCTTGTTCCACGGCATCAGCCGAGGGCCGCAGCACGCCGAAGGTCGCGATGCCACGATCGGCCGCGCGTTTATTGAACGCCGCCGCCCAGTTCGATGGTTCCAGCAGCAGGCAGTTGATGGGCGTTTGCGCGACCAGCTCCAGGCTCTTCGGATCGCTGGATTGCCAGCGCGCGGGAACCCAATCCGGCGCCGCGGCTATCAGTAGAAACGCTACCAGCATGTTTAAAGAATAGCGTTGATTTCCCCTTGCTCACTCGCGGGGCTACCTCGAACCGGACCATAACGGCGCTGGTGACACCCGCACCGTAGCCCCGCGCGTCAGCTAGGGGACCAACGGCTGGGGATTACCATGGAAATTGAAATGAGCTCCACCCTCGCCGCCCCCACCCGGCATCGCACGCGCTCCACCACGGTCCCATGGTACATCTGGTGCTCCGTGCTGGCCGTGACTTCCGCGATGGCCGGTGCGCATTGGGATATCTCATGGCATCGCTCCATCGGACGCGACAATTTCTGGACCCCCGCGCACATCGCCATCTATATGTGCGGCGTGCTGGCCGGCCTGTCATGCGCATACCTGATCCTGGCGACAACATTCGGCCGCAACGATCTTAAGGATGCCTCGGTGAAAATGTGGGGCTTTCGCGGACCGCTGGGTGCATTCCTGAGCGCCTGGGGCGGACTTGCCATGCTCACCTCCGCGCCTTTCGACGATTGGTGGCACAATGCCTACGGGCTGGATGTGAAGATCGTCAT
>DATHNM010000280.1:0-18812 GCA_035486095.1 Bryobacteraceae bacterium | reverse complement strand
TGGACACGCTGAATAACGGCGGGCCGCCCAGATCTTCCACCGAGCGCACGGCGATGCGAATATTCAAGCCCATGATTTCGGTTGCCGAGTGGTTGATCGCGATGTACTGAAGTTGTGGCCTTTTATTCGGCCCCATTACGATGCGGACCCCAGCCACTTCCACCGATCTGGCGGCGGGATGCTCTTCCACAACACGAACCGGCGGAGCCGTTTTGGACTTGACGATTTCCACCGGCGCCGGCGCGGCAGCCACCTTGGTATCGCGATTCTGCGTCATGAATTGGAACACACTTCCCGCGCCCAAGATGACGATGGTGCCAACCAACAGGCTGACCGGCCACCCGGATTTTCGCTTGCGACCCCGCAAGCTGGAGTTTTGGTGATCGAAGTTCAGCAGTTGCGGCGGAAGGCTGGGGCCGGCCAGCGGCGGCGCCTGCGGCCCGGCAATCAGACTGGTACGTCCTGAATGTTCCGGCGCAATCGCTGTGAATGCCGGTTTCTGCGAGCGCATCCATTGCGCGGCCGCAGGGGCGGGAGGTGTGACGATCTCTGCTGGAGCCGCTAGCAGGGCCACCGCGGGTGGCTCGCTGAAAGATGCCTGAATCTGGTGAATGGCCTCCCGATCCAGTTCCTCGGCAGAGATTTTGAGCGCGTTCAGCAGCTCGGCCAGAGATTCGCCGCTGAGCTTCAGTTGGGAGCCGATCAGGGACGGGTCGCCCGGTTTGTAAGCCTGGGGCGTGGAAACACCGTTGCTGGGCTGGCCGTTCTGGCCGGCCGGCACCGGCTTCCGAAGCTCGTCATCCGGCTGGCGCACCAGTTGGGCAAGATCGGCGAAAGCCATCGCGCTGCGCTCGGCCGCGGGCAAATCCACGCGCACAAAAGCCACGGATTGCCGGCGCGACGGCAGCGGTTCAGTAGGCTGCTTCAGTGCGTTGCGCTTGCCGCTCCGGGCGGCTTGAAAGCGGATCTCGCCGGCAGGCGTGAGGCCCGCCGGCTGGAAACCACATTTGGATGGGGGAAACGCCGCGCTCGGGGCAGCGGGAGATGAGATCCGAACCGGGATAGGCGCGGGAGGCAGATTCGCGGGTTCAGAACGGCCTGGGCGCGCGGCTTTCACCGTCAGACCATCCAGCGACGCCAGCTTGTCTGATAACTCTGGCTCTGGCTCTGCCAGTGCAGGTTTCACCGGTTCTTTGACCGCCACAGCTGCCGGAGGCGCCAGCACAGCCACTGATGACGCGGACTGGAAGTTCTTAGCCAGCGAGAGTAACTCCTGGCTGGCCGCTGCCTGGCGCACGGCGGGCGCGGCCGGGGGGGCGGTACACGTAGGACATTCCCGGATGGCCGGCGAGCACTCGTGACCACACTCAGGACAAATCCAGTACAGCATATATATTCACTCTAGGACCAAAGTGCTTTTATATCTGTCGGTGACTCACCCTAGCTTCCTCTAAGAGGGGCCTTATGTTGCTAAATCACGGCACCTAAAGGCATTGCCGCCTAAGATCCTATACTGGAAGAGCTTGGAGTTCTACCGGCAGAGTTTTTCTAGTCCGGCCAGGGTCGGCCCATATAGGGTGGGGATACTGGCAGGAAGCTTTAACCCGCCTACAGTGGCACATGTTGAACTGGCTCAGGCCGCCAGCCAGATGCTAGATCTGATCGTCTGCGTTGTTCCTAGAGTATTCCCCCATAAGGAGTATTCCGGTGCAACGTTCGAGCAACGGGTAGAGATGCTCGAGGCCGCCGGACTGCCTGTTCCCCATACCATCGCCTCCACCAGCCAGGGATTGTTCATCGATATCGCGCGCGAATGCCGCCAGCATTATGGCACAGGCGCCCAGCTGTCCTTCATCTGCGGGCGCGATGCGGCTGAAAGAATTCTTCATTGGGATTACGGCCGCCCGGGCGTAGTGGAAGAAATGCTGCGAGAGTTCGAATTATTGGTTGCGCCGCGGGGCGGGCATTTCTCGCCGCCGATGGAACATGGTGATCGCATCCACGCCTTGCAACTGGGCAGCGAACAGGAAGAGGTTTCATCCACCCAGGTGCGGGAGCGCATCGCGCGCGGCGAGCCTTGGGAACATCTGGTGCCGGCGGGAATTCGCGAGCGAGTACGCGAAATTTATTCGTGAAGGCTGGTGTCTAAAAAAGCGCGTAAGCGGTGACTGCGGCTGGGATGCCGCAATTTCCGCAGCGCTTTGGCTTCAATCTGGCGAATGCGTTCGCGGGTGACGGCGAAATGCTGGCCAACTTCTTCCAAAGTGTGCTCGCTGCCGTCTTGCAGGCCGAAGCGCATCTTGATGATTTTTTCTTCGCGCGGGCTCAGGGTCTTGAGCACTTCGGCGGTTTGTTCGCGCAGGTTGAGATTGATCACCGCTTCCGATGGCGACACAACCCGCCGGTCCACGATGAAATCGCCCAAATGGGATTCTTCCTCTTCACCCACCGGCGTTTCCAGCGAGATAGGCTCCTGGGCGATGCGCAGCACTTTGCGCACTTTGCCCACCGGCAGCTCCATCTTTACCGAAAGCTCTTCGGTGGTTGGTTCGCGCCCCAGTTCCTGCTGCAGCATGCGCTGCGTGCGGACCAGCTTGTTGATGGTCTCGATCATGTGGACCGGGATGCGGATGGTGCGGGCCTGATCGGCAATGGCGCGCGTGATGGCCTGCCGCACCCACCAGGTGGCGTAGGTAGAGAACTTGTAGCCGCGCCGGTAATCGAATTTGTCCACGGCCTTCATCAGGCCGATATTGCCTTCCTGGATTAGATCCAGAAACTGCAGCCCGCGATTGGTGTAACGTTTGGCGATGGAAACCACCAGCCGCAGGTTAGCCTCAATCAGCTGTTTCTTAGCGGTTTCGGCTTCCTGCTCCCCACGCTCCACAATTTGCAGCGTGCGCCGCAGTTCGGTGGCGCTGGCGCCGCAATCTTCTTCCAACTGCTGGATGCGCTGGCCGCATTGGCGTAATTCCTTGCGCAGATCGCGCGCCGGATGGCCGTTGGCGGGCTCTTCCAGCTTGCGCTGGATCTTCGCAATTTCGCGCTCCAGGGGCTTCAGCTCATCCACTGAACAGCGCAGCCGTCCGGCCAGACTGCGGCGTACCGAAGTGCTGAACCCGATGTTGCGGATGATGCGCGAGATCTGCACCATGTTGCGCGCCAGGCCGTAGCGCAGGCCGCGGTGCTGCTTGGGCTTCATCTGCCGGGAGACGGCTTGCAGTTTCTGGCGAAATTGCTGGCTCTTCTTATAATATTTTTCGATTTCCCCAATCTGTGCCAGCAGATCGTTTAATTGTCCCGTGAAGTCTTCATCGGTGATGACGAATTCGGGAAGCACCAGGACATCGCGCACCGAGGTAACGCCGCGCTGCAGATCCTCGCCCAGCTGGATAATCTCGCGAATTACCAAAGGGGAGCGCGACAACGCCTTGCGCACCGCCCATTGGCCGCGTTCGTTGCGCTTGGCTAACTCAATCTCACCTTCGCGCGTGAGCAGCGGCACCGTTCCCATCTCGCGCAAATACATGCGCACGGGATCGTTGGTTTTGTCGCCGGTTTCCTGAACCAGTTCCAGGTCGCCGAAGTCTTCCGGTTCTTCCTTGGATTTTTCGAAATCGAGCTTGGGCTCTTCCAGAATCTCAACGCCGGCGCTGTCAAGATCGGTGAGCAGGTCTTCAAACTCGCGGCCAGAGGGAAATTCTTCGGCGAGTAACTCGTTAACCTCGTCGTAAAGAACGAACCCTTTTTCTTTGCCCGTTTCCATCAGATTTTTCAACCGGCCGAACTTGTCATTTGTTGCCACTGGCGCCCCGCTTACCAGCTATTGCTTCGCCCTGATCTCATTCAGTGTACAACATCGTGTTCGGGTTCTTCGGCCCGTTTCATTAAGTTTTCCAGCGATCTTTGAAGGTTTCATTTTGTTACCTGGGAGTGGCGCTGGCGGCACGCGATCTCTGATCCAGTTCCTGAGCCAGCCGCATGGCTTCCTGGAGATCCCCCTGTCGCTCGGCTGCTTTAATCCGGGCGCGCAGGGCGGCCACTTCTGACCGCGGATCTTGCGATCTGAGGCTGCTCAAACAGGCCATCGCTTGTTCGGCGGCCTTCTCCTCCTCTAAAAGTTCATCGGCAAAAACGGCTGCGGACAATAGATCCCGGTCGGCGTCGGAAAGACGGCCTTCCAGGTCCGCGTAGCGGAACGGGCCACCATCGGAATGCATTGCAAACAGGGCCTGAAACACGTTCCGGGACACGAACTTCTCTATCGCTCCCAGACCGCTCAATTCGGGAATTACCTGCGCTCGGGCGCTGTCGCTGGCAAGCAGGGAATGTAGCAGCAGCCGCTCGAGCGGCGGCATCTGGGCGCGCTTGGGCGCCGCCACACGCTCGGCCGTCCCCTTGCTGAAATGATCGCGCACCAGTTTCTCGTCCACGCCCAGGTAGTCGGCCACGTCGTTGGCCACCGCAAAACGCTCCAGCCGGTCGGCAATGCTCTGGATCTTCGGCGCCAGAAACTTGAATCCGTCCATGCGCCCTTCCACCGTGCGCATGTCAAATTTCTGGCGCGCGCGATCCGCCAGCCAGTGGAAATAGGCCGGCGCTTTTTCCAGGCGCTGGCGATAAGCCTCGGCGCCAGACGCTTTCACATACTCGTCGGGATCGAGATCGCCGCCCAATTCCAGCACCCGCACCCGCAGCCCTTCGTCCAGCAGCATTTGTAGCGATTTCTCGGCGGCGCTGGCTCCGGCGTTGTCGGGATCGAAATTCACCACGATGTTTTCCGAGTGCCGCTTCATGATGCGCACCTGCGTGTTGGTAAGCGAGGTGCCGCAGCTGGCCACTACATTGTGAACGCCGGCCGCGAAGACGCCGATGACATCCATGTAGCCTTCCACCAGCACGGCGTAATCGGACTTGCGCACCGCCTCCTTGGCGCGATGCAGATTGTACAGCACATAGCTCTTCCGATAGAGCGCGGTTTCGGGCGAGTTCAGATACTTGGGCTCATCACCGGGGCGCAGCGCGCGGCCACCAAAGCCGATCACCTTGCCGGACTCGTTGTGAATGGGAAACATCAGGCGGCCGCGAAAACGATCGTAGTAGCCGGCGCTCTCCTGCCGCTTGGCCACCAGCCCGGATTGTTCCAGATGCTCGGGCGCGAAGCGCGCTTCGAATTGCCGGACCAACTGGTTCCCGGAAGCGTCGGAGAGACCGATCCCGAACTCGGCAACCCGCTCCGGCGTTACGTTGCGGCTGGCCAGATACTGCCGCGCCTGCGCGCCCGCCGGACCATGCAAATTGTTTTGGAACACCCGCGCCGCCGTCTCATGCATCTCCATGAGCGCGCCGCGCAGCTTGGCGTCCGGGTCCGAATACTCGCGCTTGGGCATGGTCAGGCCGTTGCGCTCGGCCACCAGCTTGAGCGCTTCAAAGAAACTGATGCGCTCGATTTCCATGACGAACTTGAACAGGTCGCCGCTCACGTTGCAGCCGAAGCAGTAGTAAAACTGATGTCCCGAGTGCACCGAGAAGGACGGCGTTTTCTCGGTGTGGAAGGGGCACAACCCGGTGTAGCGCGGCGAGCCGCCGGCCTTCCTCAGGCGGACGTATTCGCCGATGACGGTGACGATGTCGACGGATGATTTGACTTGCTCGGCGAAATCCATGTTCGTTGCGGACTGGCCCTTTGTCGCTTCTATAGGTAACACACGCACACGGGGACCGGGTATCCCCGGGGGGATTCGGCCGGAAGTAAGTTGGGGGAGCGCGTGATCGCGAACGCCCAGGTCATTGTCATTCACGAAAGCCCCGAGGGCGGTTTTTGGGGTGAGGTCCCGGCTCTCCCCGGCTGTTATTCGCAGGGCGAGACGATTCTTGAACTCAAGGACAATATTCGCGAGGCGATCGCCGGTGTACTCGATGTGATGAAGGAGGAGGGCCAGGCGCCTGACGCGAACATCCAGATTCTGGACGTCGCTGTTTGAAGGCGGTCACCGGACCCGAAATGTGCCGTCTGATCGAGCAGAATGGCTGGTTGCTGCGCCGTATTCGTGGACGCCATCATATCTATTCGAAGGCGGCTCAGAAAGCCTTGTGCTGGACGCGCGACACTAGGTACGGATGCAGGTTCCCGAACCGGCGATCATCGAGCGTGAGAATCTGGATGCGCGCGTAGGGCAGGTCCCCAATGCCGACGCCGTGTTCGTCGTCTGGGCAGGAGACCGGTCGGCGTACCTGGCCAAGACCAGCATGCTGCAGCGGCGTCTGCAGCGAATTTTCAAGCTGGCCGATTCGCCGCGCCGGTCGTTGAATCTGCGCGAGGTGGCCACGCGCGTGGAATATTGGCCGACGGCGTCGCGCTTTGAATCGATGCTGCTGCACTACGCGCTGGCACGGCGCTATTTCCCGGACGACTATCTGCGCATGATCAAGCTGCGGATGCCTTCCTACGTCAAGCTGATACTCGCGAACGAATTTCCGCGTACGCAAGTGACCACCCGCTTGAGCGCCGGCCGCGCCCTGCATTACGGTCCGTTTCAATCGCGCGCCGCGGCGGAACTGTTCGAAGATCAGTTCCTGGATTTGTTCCAGATGCGCCGCTGCCAGGACAATCTGGAGCCGAGTCCGCAACATCCCGGCTGCATCTATGGCGAGATGAACCGCTGCCTGCGCCCCTGCCAGCAGGTGGTAAGCCGGGAAGAATATCTGAGTGAGACGGCACGCGTGCAGGAATTTCTCGGCGACAGCGGCGCGGGATTGATCAGCGTTGCATCGGCGGCGCGCGATCGTTTGAGCATGGAGATGAACTTCGAAGAGGCCGCCCGCCAGCACAAACGTTTGGAGCGAATCCAAGCCGTGCTGGCCCTGAGGGGCGATCTGGTTTGCGATATAGAGCGCCTATACGGAGTGGCCGTGACGCCCTGTCTGGCGGCCGACAGCGTCCTGTTGTGGTTCGTTTGTCAGGGAGCCTGGCAAGCGCCGCTGCGGTTTCCGTTGACGTCGTTCGTGTCGTTGGATCAGCGGCTGCGGGAACTGGTCGGCTCTATTCAGCCCGTCTCGCCGCCGCTATCTGAGAGGCAGGAGCATCTGGCTTTGCTGGCCCGCTGGCATTATGCCACCTGGAGCGACGGGGAGTGGATTGGGTTTTCCGCTTTAGACCGCGTGCCGTATAGAAAGTTAGTGCGTGCCATTTCGCGCGTGCGGCAGAAGGCCGAATCCACTGCCTCAGCCGAACTATCGTAGGCCTGAGTTTTCCAGAAAATCCCTGGCCACGTCGCGCGCTGGATGGTGCTGCGCGTCTACCGCATAGTTCATGTTGCGCATTTGGCTGTCGCTGATTTTGCCCGAGAGTTCCGATAGGATCGCGCGCAGATCGGGATATTTCCCAAGCGTCTGCTCGCGCACTATGATGCAGGCCTGGTAGGGCGGGAAGACGTGTTTGTCGTCTTTGAGCACGGTTACGTCCAGCTTGTTTAACAGCCCGTCGGTGGTATTGGCCGCAGCCATGCTCACCTGCTTTTGCTCCAGCGCCTGGTAGAGCAGGCCCAAATCCATGCTCTTGGGAGCTGCGTTCCATTTGATGGAGTAGGCCCGATTTAACGCGCCATAGGCGTCCGGGCGGGTCAGGAATTCATAGCCCGCGCCCAGGGTAAATCCCACGGGATCGGCGGCCGCATCGCTCAATGTTTGCAGGTGCCGCACGCGTGCCTCTTCGCCGCGGATGGTCATGGCGAACGAATTTTCGAAACCCAGCGGGTCCAGAAAATCCAGATGGTAGCCGCGCGCATACTCGGCGCGCACTTGCTCCAGAACCACCGCCGGATCGGTGACGCCGCCGCGCTTCAGCACGTTGGTAAACGCGGTTCCGGTGTATTCCGGATACAGGTCTATATCTCCCGCCAGCAGCGCCTGGTGCGCCAGCAGCGTTCCACCCAGATCCAGCTTGCGCTCCACCGGTTGATGGGTGCGCGCCTCAATATGCTGCGCGATGATTTCACCCAGGATCAATTGCTCGGTGAAATTCTTGGAGCCCACCACGATGTGGCTGCGCGGTCCGCAGCCGGTGAGCGCGGCGGCCATCAGGAAAGCGAGAATCGTCGTTCGATCCAACTGAATCCTCCATCCGAAAGAAGCGCGAGCAGGGCCGCGGGAATGGCGCCCGCCAGGATCTGCGTGGTATCCACGGATGCAATGCCGCGGAAAATGAAGACTCCCAATCCCCCGCCTCCGATGGCGGCCGCGATGGTTGCCGTGCCGATGGTGGTGACGGTGGCGATGCGCACGCCGGCGATGATGGTGGGCGCGGCCAGCGGCAGCTCCACTTCCCACAGCAGTTGCCGGCCGGTCATCCCCATCGCAATGGCCGATTCGCGAACCGCTGCGTCCACGCCCAGAATTCCCGCCAGCGTATTGCGCAGAATGGGGAGCAGCGCATACAGCACCAGGGCGACAATAGCAGTACGCTTGCCAATGCCGCCGATAAACGGAATGGGGATCAGGAAACCGAAGAGCGCCAGACTGGGAATGGTCTGCATCACGTTGGCGAAGCCCAGCAGCGGCGTGCGCAGCGCTGCCCGGCGCGTGAGCAGCACGCCCAGCGGAAGCCCAATCGCAATCGCGATCGCCATGGAGCTCAGCACCAGCACGAAATGCTCGCCGGTGAGTTGCGCCATCTCCTGCAACAGGTAAGGGGGCATTATAGTGTGGACAAAAAAGCGCGCGCTTCCGGGCCGCTCGATTTTACGAATTCGGCCGGCGTGGTCAGAACTTCCAGTCTGCCACGATGCAGCAGCGCGATTTCGGTGCCCAGGCGCAGCGCTTCACGCACGTCGTGGGTCACGAAGATAGACGTCTTCCGCAGCCGGTCCCTCAGTTCCAGGAATTGATCCTGCAATTCCACGCGCGTAACCGGATCCAGCGCGCCGAACGGTTCGTCAAAAAGCAGCAGCTTTGGCTCGGCCGCCAGGGCCCGCGCCACACCTACACGCTGGCGCTGGCCGCCCGACAACTGGCGCGGATGACGATTGAGATACTCCGCCGGTTCCAGCCCCACTTGTTGCAGCAGTTCGGCCACGCGCGCGGTAACACGCTCAGGCGGCCAGCCATTCAAGCGTGGAACCAGGCCGACGTTTTCGCCGATGGTGAAATGCGGAAAGAGCCCCACTTCCTGAATTACATAGCCAATGCCGCGGCGCAGTTGGATGAGATCCCAATCCGTGGTTGGGCGATCTTCCACCAGCACCTTGCCGGAGGTGGGAAACAGCAGACCGTTCAACATCTTTAGTGCGGTGGTTTTTCCGGAGCCGCTGCGGCCCAGCAGGATAAGCGTGCGCCCCGGTTCGATGCGGAAATTCAGATTGTCGAGAATGAGGTTGCCGCCGACGCGATAGCAAACGTCGCGAAATTCGAGCGCCGCGGCCGGGTTCAACTCACCGCCCAGAGATTTTCCGCAAAGGGCCAATCCCGATCGACCCACTGGTCTTCAACTCGAAATCCGGTCTGTTCCGCCAGTGCGTCGAGTTCGGAAAGCTGGAATTTGTGGGACGACTCGGTCCAGATGGTCTCGTCCGCGCGGAAATTCACCGTGAGATCGGCTTCGGCGATGCGGACCGTCTGGTCTACGCGCGAGCGCAGGTGCATTTCGATGCGGCGCTGTTCCTCGTTCCAGCGTGCCTGATGCTCGAAATCGCGTAGCCTGAAATCGGCGCCCAGTTCACGATTGATGCGTCCCAGCAGATTGAGATTGAAAGCGCCGGTGACGCCGGTGGGGTCATCATAGGCCACTAGCATGCGGTCGCGATCCTTCACCAGGTCCGCGCCGATGAGCAGCATGTCGCCCGGAAGCAGCGCACGGCGCAGATCGCGCAGGAATTCCAGCGCGCATTTGCGCTCGAAGTTGCCGATGGTGCTGCCCAGAAACATCACCAGAAACGATTCATCCGGCTGCCGTTCGGCCGTGGCGCGCGCCATGCCGTCGAGATAGGACTGAACCAGGGGATGAACTTCGGCAACATCGGCCAGATCGCGCTCGCAGCGCGCCAGCGCGTCGGCCGAGACATCGATGGGATAGTAACGTAACGGATTGCCGATGGCTTGCAACAGGTGCCGCGTCTTCTGGCCCACGCCGCTGCCCAGTTCGATGATCGCCACGCGCGACGGCAGCAGGCTTGCGATATCGCGGGCATGGCGCTGCAGCAAGCGCTCATCCGCTCGCGTTAGCCCGTACTCGGGAAGATGCGTAATGGATTCAAATAGCGAACTGCCTAGTTCGTCATAAAGATACTTCGAATGCAATTCTTTTTGAGACTTGGCGAGGCCATTGCGCACGTCGGACGCGAACTCGCGTACCGCGGCGCTGTCCTCGGCCTCAGTCTTCGACCAGCCGAAAACTTGCGTAGACATATGGGTAGTTGGGGCGAAACCAGTTGCGGAAAGAGCGGCGGAGCATGCAGGCAGCCGTGACGGGCGACCCGCCTTTCATTACGTAGTGTTCTTCGTCGAAGAAGTTTTTTGAGTAGCCCGGGTAAAATGGCATGGGTTCAAATCCAGCAAAAGGACCGAACTGCGTGGCAGTCCATTCCCAACCGTTCCCCACCAGCTGCGATACTCCGAAGGCGCTGTCGCCGGCCGGGGTCGCGTTTACGTCCACGGGATCCCAATGATGAAAATCGAAATTGCCTCGTGTTTTGTCGGGCTCCGCGCTTCCCCACGGATAGGGACGCTCCATGCCGTCAGGTGTTTCGTAGGCCGCCCGATGGAATTGCGCTTCGGTTAGCAGGCGCTTGCCGGAACGGCGTGCAAACGCCTCGGCTTCGGCGTAAGTGACATACACCGGAGCGTTCATAGGCAAGGGAATTTCAGAAAACATTCCGCGATAAAACCAGCCATCGCCCTGCTGCTTCCAGAAGTGTGGAGCGCCGGCGCCCTGCCGGACGAAATCGAGATATTCGCCGTTCGTAACTTTGTATTTGCTGACCCGGAAGCCGGGAACATTTACGCGATGTTCCGCAAACTCGTTGTCCCAACCGAACTCGCCGCGCTTTTGCCCTAACGTGGCGACGCCCGCCGGGATCGCGAGCACGGAATTTGTTAGACGATCGGTGGAGTGAGCCACGGCTGCGGCGTTGCATGCCTTTTGTTCATAAGGCAGGTTATGCAGCAGGTATGCCAGCGTCTCGGCGTGCATCAGCCGATGTTCCAGCGCAACTTGAACTATTTGTTCCGGCGCCTGATCCAGTATTTCGTCGATGCTGGCCCGAACACGCCGGTTGTAGGCTTGGATTTCTTCTACGCTGGGCCAGTCTGAGGGCTGATCCGCGGCCGCTTGACCCACCGGCGGGTCAATGCCGAATTCGAACAAAGTGTCAAACTGCGGACTCCACGAGCCGACGCCTATCGTCTTGCGGCCGATCAGATTCCAATCGAACGCCTCCAGATGCCCCAGGTAAAAGACCAGCCGATGCCGTTCTGGAATAGGACGCGAATAGAGCGCTTCAGGCGTAAGAAGCCTGAAGATTGAATCAGTTAGTTCGCGCGCGGAATCCAGCCGTTCCTGGAGCGCGTGTTTCATGACGGTTGCAGTCGACATGCTTAGCCTCCGGCTACGCAATATCAGACTAGCATCCGTACCGCCAAAACGGGAGTTAGGTAAATGTCAGAACGTTCCCATCCAGGAACGTTCGCGGCTTGACAGCTTACTTTGTTGCCAGTTGGCCGGGCTGAGCGGCAGCGGCGTTCTGGGCTTGCGCGTCCCAAGTGTTCTGATTGCGCCTGGTCTTCCAAACTTTATCGCCCCACCATTCATTGGACGCCGCGACTGAGGCGTCGTGCGAGATGGGTGACCGTTTGGCCGCGATGGTCTCCTGCGCGTCCACCGCGCGATAAGCCGGTAACTCGAAATTCAAGGTTCCAGCAGTGCCTGCGCCATCCGTATAGTTGATTACCAGGGTCTGCTTGCGATGGCTGGCGATGGGCGACATGGCAGGGAACACATGCATGACACGGCGCACGTCCGCCTTTTCGATACTGGTGCCGGAGATCTGATCGTAGGGCAACTTGTACACGGACCCGTTGTAGTTGAAACGGAATTCCTTGGCATCTTCAAAGCTGAACGTGCCGGAGGAATTCACTGGAATGGATTTCACCGTTCCGCCGACATATTGAACGCCTTCGGCGGCGGCGCTGACCACAGCCGGTGGTACGGCTGCAAAGACGAGAGCGGAAATCAGGATCTGACGGGTTGCGAACATGTTAGACCTTCCTAGCGAGTACTATCGGTCGCGATGGCCCAGGACTTTAGACCCTCCGCCTTACAATAAAAGCTACATGTCTGTTTACGACGAGCGCCGTGAAGAACTGGAACAGCAGGAGTTTATGATGGGCGCCGAGCGCGGGCGCTTGTCGGTGACCATGGATCTGCTCACCGATGCGCTGGTGTTGGTGGGCCAGCATGGGGTGTACTGCCAAAGCGCGCGGCAGCCCGGCAAACCGGCCATGGATATACAGATGATCTCGAAATGCCTGACCGACGCCAAGGAACTGGTGTCCGACGTGATGGGCGAACTAAAGCGCAAGTCGGCAGACGCGCGCGGCTAGTGCGGGCGGCTCGCGAAATAGTAATAGGTCCAGACAAAGATCAGGCCGGCGATCGAGATGCCGAGCATGAACAGCTTGCGGCCCAGAGAAGGCTGGTAGCCGGGCGGTTTATCGGGGGACTTGGGTGCTTCCGAAGCCATCGCTCGCTTCAAGTATAGCCAGCCAGTTGCGGCCGGGGAAAATCCTCCCTCCTACATCCCCTGCAGGAATGGATTCCTGCGGCGCTCCCGCCCAATGGTGGTGCTTTGCCCGTGCCCCGGGATCACCACCACCGCGTCGTCCAGGGGCAGCAGTTTGTCGTGGATCGATCGCAGAATCTGTTCCGAATCCCCGCCCGGCAAATCCGTCCGGCCGATGCTGTCCAGAAACAGCGTGTCGCCGGCCACCAGTTTGTTCTCGGCCGGAATCCACACGCTGATGCTGCCCTGGGTGTGCCCCGGCGTATCCAGCACGTGAAACTCGGCGGCGCCCAGCGTGAGGCTTTCCCCCTCGCGCGCATTCACGTCGATGTCGGTTTTCGCGGGCGTGGGAACACCCAGCCATTGCGCCTGCATGTCGATGTGATCGTAAAGATCCCGATCGTTAAAATTCATGTACACCGGAGCGCCGGTGAGCGCCTTCAACTTCTGCGCGCCGCCAATGTGGTCGATATGGGCGTGGGTCACGATGATGGCTTTCACGCGCAAAGCATGTTTTTCCAGGATCGCGGTGATGCGTCCAATCTCGTCGCCGGGATCGATGACCACGGCTTCGCCGCCCGCCACATCGCCGAAAATGGAGCAATTGCACTGCAATGCGCCTACCGGCAGGATTTCGTGAATCATTTCGGAGCCTCGGGAATCATAATCGTATACTCGAATTATGGACCCAGCCGTACACGCAGCGCTCGGAGTGTGCATGCGATGGATACACATCGCCTCCGTGGTCACGCTGGTCGGCGGGTTTATTTATGCGCGCTTCGTGCTTGCTCCGGCCCTGGCTTCGCTGCCTGAACCTGAGCGCGAACAGGTAGGCGCGAAAGCGGCCGTCAGTTTTCGGCCGCTGCTGATCGGCGTTCTCATCACCGCGCTGGGCTCGGGAATGTACAACTATGCGAGTAAAGGCACCTATCCGCCGGGCTATCACATGTGGATGGGGATCAAGCTGCTGTTGGTGCTGCATATCACCGCTTCTGCCATCCTGTATTCCGTTCGCCGATCGAATGCCGCCAAGCGCAACCGGACCGCGCTCAGCATTGCGATTTCGGGTTTGATCGCCATCGCGATTGCGGATTACCTGAGGTACCTCTCGCTAAAATGACCGGATACGATGCACTTCGAAATCGCGCCGCCTGGATGGATCTGTCCGCGCGTGGCAAGATCAAACTAACCGGTGAGGATCGCGCGCGCCTGCTGCATGCCATGACCACCAATCACATCCAGCAAATCACTCCTGGAACCGGCTGCTACGCATTTTTCTTGAATGACAAGGGCCGCGTTCTGGCTGACGCGAATATCTTGTCGCGTCCGGATTATTTCTTACTGGATGTGGAGCCGGAAACGCGCGCCCTTTTGTACCAGCACCTGGACCGCTTTATCATCGCCGACGACGTCACGCTGGAGGACGCAACGGACGCTCTGGCAACCATTGCGCTAGAAGGGCCGCAGGCGGCCGACGTCCTGCGCCGCGCCGGTGCGCCGGTGCCGGAAGCCGAATATTCCACCGTGGAGTGGGGTGAGTCGATCGTTGCGCGTCTCAACTCAACAGGCAGCCCAGGGTTTTTCATCTTCACGCCAGAATCGAACAAGGCCCCCCTCATCGCCGGTCTGGAAGCTGCAGGTGCCGGGCGCGCCGATGAAGAAGCTGCCCGCGTGGTCCGGCTGGAACATGGCAAGCCCCGCTACAGCGAAGACATCAGCGATCGTTTTCTGGCACAGGAAGCCAATCAGCCGCACGCGCTGCATTTCAGTAAAGGCTGCTATCTGGGGCAGGAGATCGTAGAACGTGTGCGATCGCGCGGCCAGATCCATCGCGAATTGAGGCCGTTGGTGCTCGAAACGAAAGACCCGCCTGCGCCGGGAACGAAGCTGCAGGTAGACGGAGCCGAGGCCGAGATCACGTCGTCAGCCTATTCTCCAGGGCTCGATAAAGTTGTGGCGCTGGGCTACGTGCGCAAGTAGTTAGTTGCGCGTGTTCAGCACCTTCGGGATCGACAAATAACCGACGATGGTGTCCTTCTTCACGTCGTTTACCACCAGCTCATAAGGCTGCTTGGCTTTCGATGTCATAAACTGCAGCGGCTCGTTGATGACCCGGTCTTTTTTCTCAACCGTCTTATCGTCGGCGGTCAGTTCGATGGTAAAGCGGTTCTTCTTGGGGTCGGCGCGCTCCAAACGGATGGAAACGTCCCCAACTTTTTGCGATTGCTTGCTTTTCTGAATGGTGAATTGCACGTAATTGCGCTCGCCCAGCGCCTGCAGGGCCGCCAGTTCCTTCCCATTGGTCGCGATCAGCACGCTGTGCCCGTCAATTTCGCCCGTGGCGCGCTTCAAATCGGCCACCGTCTTCTCCAATTGCGATTTCGTGCTGGCCACGTCCGTTTTCACCGACGTCACTTCGTTACCAACTTGTGAGAACTGAGTATCGGCCGACTCTTTCACTTTCGAGATGTCGCTGGAAAGTTCCTGTTTGGCCTGCGCCTGCGCTGCTTCTAATGCCGCGCGAGTCTCGTCCACTTTCTTCAGCGCCTCATCCTTGGCTTCCCCCGCAGCCAGGTTCGCTTGCCGGCGCGCCCGCTCCAACTGGTCGCGCAGTTGCTCCACCGTCCGCCGGTTGCTCTGCGTATTTACCGACGCGGCTTCTTCCAGCTTGTCGATGCGCGCTTGCGCGGTGTCGTTGGCCGCCGAAAGATCTTTCTTCACCTTGTCCAACTGCATGTACCAATAGACGTTGGCGCCGATGAGCGCGATCACAACGCCGAACAGGACCCCGAACTTCCATCCCAATCCCCCGCTTCCAGGCGCCGGCGGTGGCGGATAATACTGCGGCGGAGGAGCATAATAAGCCGGTGCACCCGGGGGCGCGGCCGCCGGTGGCGGGGCTGAAGGAGGCGCGGGAGGTGCTGGGGGAGGTGAATACGGCGGTTCAGAACCGGAGCCGGGGCTAGGGTTGGGGAAAATGGACATGTGACCTCTGATCCGTAGAGTACCAGTTATATAACTCGTTGGATGGATGGCTCTGGCCGGCGGTTTCAGCCGTTATTTTTCTTTACCTTCCTTCAGCTTCGGTCTTGGAAGCGCGAAATCCAGGAAGGTTTGTTTGGGCATGCCCGGCTCAAAGCAGCGGCGGCAGCGGGCTTCATACATCCCGTTCGCGCCCACCACGATCAGGTCGGTGGATTCCACCAGCCTTTGCGTGTGCTTCGCCGGATTGCCGCAGCGCACACAAATCGCCAGCGTCTTGGTGATCGATTCGGCCAGGCAGAGCAACTCCGGCATGGGCGAAAAGGGGCGGCCCATATAGTCCGTATCCAGGCCGGCGATGATCACCTGCTTCCCGCTATCAGCCAGATGGGTGGCCACATCCACCAATCCCGGGCCAAAGAAATTCGATTCGTCCACGCCCACTACTTCGGTGCGCGAATCCAGATTGGGCAGAATGTCGGCGGCGCCCTGGACAGCCTGCGAGCTCATTCGCAAATCGTTGTGCGAAACAATTTCGTGGGCCGAATAGCGATCGTCGATTAGAGGTTTGAAAACCTGCACGCGTTTCCGGGCGATGATGGAACGCCGCAGCCGGCGCATCGGCTCTTCGCTCTTGCCTGAAAACATCGGACCGCAGATTGCTTCGATCCAGCCTAGATTACCGGTGACTATATCCATCCACTAACTGCCGCATCTTATCATGGTGGGGTGTTATCAGGCCTTCGCGAGCGTTGTATCGTGCCCGAAATGCTGGATCATGCGCCTCTCGATGTGGCACGGGCCAGCCTGCGTGACCTGGCTCGTGTCAACCGCTATCTGGGTGGCTACTACGTCCTGGGGAGATTGTTCGCGGGCCTGGTGAAACCCGGCGAGAGCTTTTCAGTGCTCGATGTTGGCGCGGCATCGGGCGATATGGGCGCCGCCATCCGCCGGCGTTATCCCCTGGCGCGCGTGACCTCCCTCGATTACAAGGGCGATCATCTGGATCAGGCGGGCGATCCCAAGCTGGTGGCCGATGCGTTTCATCTCCCCTTCCGCCCGGCCAGTTTCGATTTCGTATTCAGCTCATTGTTCCTGCATCACTTTACTAATGACCAGGTGGTTGAGCTGTTCCGCGGCTTCCGTTGTCTGGCCCGCCGCGCGGTGCTGGCTATCGATCTGGAGCGCGGTCCGCTGGCCTATCATTTCCTTCCCGGCACTCGCTGGTTATTTGGATGGCAGGATATTACCATCCACGACGGGCAGATCTCGGTGGCAGCGGCGCTGAAGAAGGATGAACTGCTGGCCCTGGCGCGCCGGGCAGGCTTCGAGGCCGCGCGAGTGCAGGTCCACCGGCCCTGGTCGCGATTGTCGCTAGTAGCGCCGGTCAGTTAACGTGGCGCAAATGCGAACAATTCTACGGATGGTTTACTCCACCGCCTTATAAAAACGTTCGTCCAGAGGCCCGCCGGCAATCGGCGCCAGGCTGTTCCGGTATTCCTTCGTGTGGCTCGCAGCCGCATGCGTCTCAATGGCTTTCGCGCTCCGCCATTCTTCGATAATAGTGAAATGATTCGCACGCATCGCGTGCTGTAACACATCGAACCGGAGATTGCCTTCTTCTTTCCGGCTGGCTTCGGCCAGCTTGCGCAGGAATTCCGGGGCGTTGGTGCCCTGGCCGCCGATATCCACGTGCGTGATGACGAACATGCTGCGGCTGCTTCCGTCATTGTGAGCGGCGCCCAACGACAGGGTCTTGTAAGGCCGCTGGTCGTAGTCGCCCAGCCTCATCGAGTCGATCTTATTTCGGAAGTCCTTGCTATTCGCCGACGCGGCATGAGCATCAATGTCTCCGCTGTTGGCCCACGTTTCAATGATGCAGAAGTGCGCAGGCCGTCCGGCCTGCTCGAAGAACTCGATCCGCTGGAACCCGTCGTCCTTCCGGCTTCGATCCCTGTACTGCTTGATGGCAGTGATCGCGGCGGTTCTCGATGCCGGCAGAATATCGACGTAGGCGACCGAATAGGCGGTAGTGTCCGGCGGCGCCTGCGCGCCGAGAAGTACCGCGCTGATCAGTAATAAGAGCAGTCGTTGCATTTGCGCATCTCCTTGCGGATGAGACTTGAGAATCGGAGGCGAGAATCGATCAGATCCGAACCCGCCAGTCTTTTAGGATAGTGTTTTCTTGCAACGTCTAGCATAAGCAATACGGGCGCTACGGCCGCCGGCTATTCTCCAGGGATGAACCTCCTATATAATGCGTGACGTCGGATGGAGCTCCTATGAAGCAAACGATCGTTGCATGGATTCTCTTTTGCGCCCCCATAGGCGCATTTGCTCAGCAACCCGCGGAGCGCGGGCCAGCCCGGGGACCAGCGCCGCAGCCTCCTCCGCTTTTCTTCAAGGAGACCTGGAAACAAGCTCCCGGAAATGTGCCGGTAACGCAAGACTTCGTAACCAACCCCGATCTGCAATTGACACTATACGGCACCGGCAAGGAAGATTTCGGCGTCACCAGTGAAGGCAACGTGCCGCATATTTGGACCGGGCTCTGTGCCACCGCCTGCGCGCTCACGCTAAGTCAAAAGGACAGCTTTGTCGATCTCACCGGCAAGGCGAAAATCCGCTGGTATACCAAAACATCCGGCTTCCATGAAATTCGCCCCGTTCTGAAACTCGCCGACGGAACGTTGTTGGTGGGCAACCACGTCGATGCCAACACGCTGGATTATCTGGAGAGCGAATTCTATGTGTCCGACGTAAAGTGGCTCAAACTCGATCCAGCCACTGTGCGGACCAAGGCGACTCTGCTCGATCAGGTGGATCTCACCAAAGTCGACGCCGTCGGTTTTGCCGATCTGAGCCCGGGAAGCGGACACGGCACCGGCGGCTACTCCGACGTCGCCTGGATAGAGGTTTACGGAAAACCGGTCAAGCGCGGGCCGGTGAGTGAGTCACGGTAAGCAGGTACACCACAGTCGTCTCAGTGTCGGCCGGATCCGGCGTCGGATCTCCATATATCTCCCACGAGTGTCCAGCGGACTCCCTCCCATTTGC
>DATHNM010000279.1:0-5409 GCA_035486095.1 Bryobacteraceae bacterium | reverse complement strand
CCAATCTGCTTGTTCAGTAAGCCGGAAGCCACCAGCTTGAGCACTTCCTTCTCGCGCGGGGTCAGCGATTCGTAACGGGCGCGGAGTTCGGCCATCTGCGCGCGCTGGGCCCACGCCACGCGGTCTTTCGCCAGCGCTTCCTGGATCGCGTCCAGCAATTCCTGGCCGCGGAACGGTTTGGTGAGGAACTCAACCGCTCCTGCTTTCATGGCGCGAACGGTCATGGGGACATCCGCGTGGCCGGTGATAAAAATGATCGGGATCTGGACGTTGGCTTCGGCTAACTCGCGCTGCAGTTCCAGCCCGCTGGAATCCGGCAGCCGCACATCCAGCACCAGGCAGGCCGGCGATTCCAAACGCTTGGCGGCCAGAAACTCGCGCGTCGATCCAAAGGTTTGTACCCGCAAGCCTACAGAACCGATGAGCCTCTGAACCGCCTCTCGAACCGCCGCATCGTCATCCACCACGAATACAACCGCATCGGAGTCTTTCATGACGTGGTCTCTTTCATGCCGTGGTCTCTTTCATGCCGTGGTCTCGCGTTCCACCGGAAGTGTGAATTGCAGTGTCACTCCATGGTCGTCATTACTGCTGGCCCACATGCGTCCGCCGTGCGCCTCAATAATGGAATGGCTGAGAGACAAGCCCATGCCCATCCCCTGCGCCTTGGTGGTGAAGAAGGCATCGAAAATGCGCTTCGCGTTTTTTGGATCGATGCCAATGCCGGAATCCCGCACCGCAATCAGCACTTCGTCAGGGTTTTGCATCAGGGAGCGTATCAGCAGGCGCCGCGGCCGGTTGGTCACTTCGCTCATCGCTTCAATACCATTCAGGATCAGATTCACGATCACCTGTTGTAATTGGACCCGGTCTCCCATGCTAGCCCGCAGATCGGCCGCGAGTTCGGTCTGCAGCACAACCTGATTTCGCAATGCCGCTCCTTCCACCAGCACGCTCACTTCGCGAATCAGATCGTTCATCTGCACCTGGGTTCTTTCCGGCGCCGCTTTGGTGAACATGGCGCGAATGTGCCGCACTACGTCGCTGGCGCGCGTTCCTTGTTGAGCGATGCTGCCCACCGCCGCCCGCGCCTCTTCCAGATTCGGCGGTTCGCTCGAAAGCCACATCATGCAGGCATCCGCGTTGGTCACAACGGCGGCCAGGGGCTGATTGATTTCGTGCGAGATGGAAGCAGCCAGCGCGCCCATGGCGCCGATACGGGTGACGCGGGCCAGCTCGGCTTGTGCTTCGAAATAAGCGTCCTCGGCGCGCTTCCGCTCGGCCATTTCAGCCAGCAACTGCTCATTGCTCTGCCGAAGTTCGGCGGTGCGTTCCTCTACCCGCAATTGAAGTTCGTCGCGAGCGTAGCGCAGTTCGGCGTCGGCCTGTTTTCGCCACGAACTGAACCAGCCCACCACCACGGAGGACGCGGCAAATTCAATGAAGACAGGCAGAGACTGTTGATCCACCTCAAAAGAGTGGATAGGAGGAGTGAAAAAGTAGACAACCGCCAGCGCGCTGAGAACGACGGCCAGCGCGCCTGGCCATTTTCCCGCGAACCAGGTGCTGGCCACTACGGCGATGTAAAAGAACAGGAATCCAGCCGTTGAAACCACGCTTTGCAGAAGCAAGGTGAGAGCCAGGGCGCCCGCCACCAGCGCCACCGCCAGCACAAAGCGAAGAATCGAAAATATGTAGCGGCGTGGGCTGGGAGCGTCTTCCATGTCTGTTCACGGAGTCTCAATAGAGATAGGGCCGAGGAGCTTTCTTGAGATTACCCGATTCGGGAAGCAGCCGCCGTGACGGCTGGTGAGCAACTGCGTCGCTGGGTTTCGCCACAGCGTTCATTTGGCCGGAACGCCCTGGTTCTCAGTGCCGCCGCGAAGTTGCTGAAGACACGCCGATAGTCCGCTTGGAAACTCTGGAACAAACTTTGGAGCCTTGATTGCCAAATTGAGGGCGAGGCGGATGAAACAAATGAAGAACAAAATGATGCAAAACATTTCGAGGATCGGATGCGCGTTGGTTTTGGCCGCTTTCTGCGCCTCGGCAGAAGAGCATCCATGGGCCGGAAGGACGCTGGACAACCTGGAGTGGACCATCCACGAGAGGCTGGCTGTGCTTCCATCCTATGGGGTCTTCGATACAGTTCGTTTCGAACTGCAAGGCAAGACCGTTACGTTGTCCGGACAGGTTGTGAAAGAAAGCGTCAAGCGGAACGCCGAACGCTGGGTCAGGCAGATCCCCGGTGTTGAGAACGTAGTCAACCGCATCGAGGTTCTGCCGTCCTCGCGCAGAGATGACGCGCTGCGCATGAATGTGTATCGCGCCATCTATGAGAAAGAGCCATTGGAAAAGTATGGCACCCGTGGCGCGCCCTCCATCCACATCATCGTCAAGGATGGATGGGTTTCGCTCGAAGGCGTGGTGGATTCGGATAGCGACCGCAGAATGGTTCATCTTCGGGCATCGCAGGCCACTTCGCATATCTCCGATCATCTGCGCGTGGCGACGGAGGGCGAGTAAGGCTGTTTCACACCCGCCGCGCCGTGCATGCCTGTAAAGAAGGGAATGATCGTGAACAAACCAATATTTTTAACCGTGGCAATCCTATCGGCGCTCGTGGCGGGGGCGCAGGCAAACCCTGTTCCGCGCCGCGCCACCATCACCGGTGGCGGCGGGAATGGAAGATGCACCATTGAAGTGAGCGTAGATCATGCCGCGGAAGTGGAAGTTTCCAGCGACAACGGCCTGTTGACCACCATCGCCGGGCAACCGGCCGGCTGGCGGCGATTCCAGTGCAACGCGCCGCTGCCCTCCAATCCCTTTGACTTTCGTTTCGTGAAGACCGGCGGAAGGGGAACGGTCCGGCTGATCCAAGACCCTCGGAGCACGCGGGGAAGAGCGGTTATTCGCATCGACGATCCCAAAGGCGGCCGCGCGGGCTACACCTTCGATCTGCAATGGCGTGGAGCCGGAGGTGGCGGCTGGTCACCGCAATTCCCTGGTCCCGGTCCCGGCGCGGGAAGCCCTCCGGTGGCCAGGGCAATTCGACTCTGCCAGGACTCGGTGACAGACCGGCTCAGAGGATACGGTTATTCATCCATCGCCTTTGAGCGCACCATTCGCGATAACAATCCGGGCCGGGACGATTGGGTGGCCGGCACGGCCAGTGGCCGCCGGGAATTTGGAACCACGTGGTTTTCGTTTTCCTGCTCGGTTGATTTTAATTCGGGCAGGGTCCGCTCCGTCGACGTCCGGCGGCGCTAACAGTGACGATTCTGAACCGCGCGCGTGAGCAAGCGGGGTAAATGCAGCTATTCGTAATACAAAAGGAGATCAAAATGATCAAATATGTTCTTGCACTTGCGGTACTGACAACAGGAATGGCCTTCGCCCAGAACGACCCGGCGGTGGCGCGTATCAACAAAGAAGTTCGCCACGAACTGGTGATGCTTCCCTATCTCGACGTGTTCGACAATCTGGCCTACAGCGTGGACGGTAATTGCGTGACTCTAGTGGGTCAGGTGACCCGCCCGACCTTAAAGACGGATGCCGAAAAAGCCGTGAAGAGCATCGATGGCGTAGATAAGGTGGACAACAAAATCGAAGTGTTGCCGCTTTCGTCCTTTGACGATCACCTGCGCCTCTCACTGTACCGGGCGATTTACGGATACAGTTCGATGAATCGGTACGCACTGCCGGTAATCAAACCGATCCGGATTATCGTGAGCAACGGCCATGTCACGCTGGAGGGAGTGGTGGATAACCAGGCCGACAAAAGTATCGCGAACATCCGAGCCAACGGTGTGCATGGCGTATTTTCTGTAACCAACAACCTTCGGGTTGCGGAATAATTACAGAAATGTCCCGGTATTTTATGACGGCACGCCCGATGCGTGCCGTCAGCCGAAGTCTCAGGCGTGCTGGAGTATCGGGGCCAGATCGGCAGGTTGCTCCTGCGGTGTACCCGCCTTCGCAAAGGCGCCGGCTTTGCCAGCCGCCAGGAACTGAGCTGCATCGATCTTTCCGAAGATCTCGATCAATTTGGCAACCGCCCCTGTCCAGCCGGTCTGATGGCTGGCGCCCAATCCCGCGCCGTTATCGCCGTGGAAATATTCGTAGAACAGCAAATAATCCTTCCAATAAGGATCGGTCTGGAATTTCTGGGTGGCTCCGTACACCGGCCGCCGGCCAGACCCATCGCGCAGAAAAATCCGCGTCAAGCGAGCTGCAATGTCCTGCGCTACCTGGAACAAGTTCATGCAATTGCCTGAACCAGTGGGACACTCAATCTTGAAGTCGTCTCCGTAATAGAGGTAATAAGAAAGCAGGGCGCGGATAAGCACCGCGTTAACCGGCATCCAGATGGGACCTCGCCAGTTGGAATTGCCGCCGAACATGCCGGTATCGGATTCGGCTGGAAGATAAGTTACGCAGTATTCCTGCGCTTCGACATTCATCGAATAAGGGTGGTCATGATGGAAGCGGGAAAGTGCCCGTATGCCGTATGGGCTGAGGAATTCGTTCTCGTCCAACATGCGCGACAGAATGCGGCGCAGCCGTTCTTCATTCACCAACGCGGCCATACCGCGCCCGCCGTATCCCAAATGACCTACACCGGTAGCGTGAATGCTTTCGCGTAATTCGGGCATACGCCGCAAGCGTTCCCGCATGGTCCTGGTTACATTCGGTACCCGTTCGCGCTGCCAGGGCTCGATGACGGTGGTGGCACACAGGGGTAACAAGCCCACCATGGAGCGCACCTTGAGCCGCTTGGCGCTGCCATCGGGAAGGCGCAGCACGTCGTAATAAAACCCATCTTCTTCGTCCCACATGCCACCCTCGCCGATATGGTTCATGGCGTGGGCAATGAGAAGGAAATGGTCGGCGAACTTCACAGCCATGTCCTCAAAGGCTGAGTCGTAGACGGCCAATTCGCAGGCGATCTCCAGCATGTTCTGGCAAAACAGCGACACCCATGCCGTGCCATCGGCCTGCTCCAGATGGCCGCCCGTGGGCAGCGGCGAACTGCGGTCGAAGACGCCAATGTTATCCAGTCCCAGGAATCCGCCTTCAAACAGGTTCTTCCCAAAGCGGTCTTTGCGGTTCACCCACCAACTGAAGTTCAGCATCAACTTGGAAAAAGACTGCTTCAGGAACTCCACATCGCCTTCGCCCTTGAGCGCCTGTTCAGTTCTGTATAGAAAGATCGTGGCCCAGGCGTGGACCGGAGGATTTACATCGCTGAAGTTCCATTCGTAAGCCGGTATCTGACCGGTGGGATGCAAAAAGTTCACACGCAGCATCAGGGCCAGCTGTTCCTTCGCGAAATCCACGTCCACCGCGGAGAGCGCGATGGCATGAAACGCCAAGTCCCAGGCCGCATACCACGGGTACTCCCATTTG
>DATHNM010000278.1:0-6427 GCA_035486095.1 Bryobacteraceae bacterium | reverse complement strand
TCGCCAACGGGAAGCGCCCCACCGGAATGTCGCCGGACATGGAAGTAGCCTATAACTTCATTGACGAGCTGCTCACCACGCATCAGGTCACCGATGCCTCCTTCAAAGCCGCTAAAGATACGTATGGCGAGAAGGGTGTCGTCGACATGCTGGGTTTGAGCGGATGGTATTGCCTGGTTTCGATGGTGCTCAACGTGGATCGTTATCCGTTGGCTCCAGGTGCCCAACCCGAACTGAAACCGCTGGAAAATCCGCTTCCCTTGGTAGGGATGGGCTTTGCCACTTCGATCCCTGGTACAACCTCCCCGGCGGCTGCTCAATCCACGGTGAACGGCAAAACGTTCACGTTGCGCGGCGACCGTTTCCCCCCGCTCACATACGAACAAATGACTTCCGGACAGAAGATGATGACCGACCATGCGCTGGCCGGGCGCGGTCCGGTGGGGATGTTCAACATCGCGGTTCGCAGCCCTGAAGCGGGCGATCTGCTGTTCGCCACGGGTGACCGGGTCCGTTTCCACATGTCCGTTCCCGACAAGCTCAAGGAATTGGCGATCATCCTTACCGCGCGCTACTGGGCCGCCCAGTTCGAATGGCTCGCCCACCGCCAAGCCGCCGTGCAGGCGGGGTTGAGCGAGGACAAAGTCAAAGCCATCGCCGAGGGGCGGCGGCCTGTTGGAATGTCGGCCGAGGAGGAGTCGGTTTACAACTTCATCACCGAGCTGTTCAAAACCAGGCGGGTAAGCGACGAGACCTTCGCCGCCGCGAAGAAAGTGGTTGGCGAGCGCGGCATCGTGGACTTGCTGGCCAGCGCCGGCTTTTATCAAATTGTTTCGATGTTCATGAACGTCGACCGGCTGCCGATGGCGAATGCCAATCAGGAACCCGAGCTGAAATATCTGGCCGCGCCGCTACCCTGACGATCGGGACTGTATACAATCACACGCCTCTTGTGAATCATGTGCAGATATGCCAGAATCTCCCACGGAGGTACAGCGATGAGATCTGTTCTCTCTGTCGCGATCGCGTGCGTGGCGTGTTTGGCTTCCCTATCGCCGGCGCTGGCACACCATTCGGGCGCCGCGGAATTTGATTCCCACCAAAAGATCGACTTAACCGGCGTGGTGACGAAAGTGGAATGGACCAATCCGCACGCCCACTTCTACATCGATGTGAAAGACTCGAGCGGCAGCGTGGCTAACTGGAATCTGGAACTCGCCAGCCCGAACGTGCTGATCCGAAATGGTTGGAAACGCAATTCCATCCAGCCCGGCGACATGGTAACCGTCACCGGCATTCGAGCGAAAGATAGTTCAAACTACGGCAGTGCCGCGGTGATTACTTTTCCGGACGGGCATAAATTGAATTTCCTGTCCGCCGACGATCCCGCAAAATGAGGAGTACAAAAGTGAATAAGCGAGTCGCCACTGGAGTAGTGAGCGGGACACTTTTAGCGGTTGTCTCGCTGCTTGGCCAGCAGGCCGTTCCGCCGCCCGGTTCCGCGCCGGGCAAAACCGGGACTATCGGCCTGTATCGAAATCAGCCGTTGGCGCCCCCCGGGCCCGCGCCCAAATTGGCCGATGGAACACCGGACCTTTCCGGAGTCTGGCTGGGCGGTGGGGGTAACGATGCCGATATCTCCAATCCCAGAGGCTTGAAACCGGGCGAGCAGGTGGTCATGCTGCCGTGGGCGGAGGACATGGTCAAGAACAGGCTATCGAAGCAGGATCCGGAGGCGAACTGCCTGCCAACCGGCATTCCGCGTGGATCGCCATATCCGTGGAGGATTCTGCAGACCCCAACCCATTACTTCATTCTGTTCGAAGGCAACATCCACAGCTTCCGGCAGATCTTTATGAATGGCAAGCATCCTGACGATCCGGATCCCACCTGGTACGGCCATTCGGTGGGCCATTGGGAGGGAAACACGCTGGTGGTGGATACGGTTGGGTTTAACGACAAATTCTGGTTCGATTACAAGGGCCATCCCCATACCGAAAAGCTGCACACCATCGAACGCTACACGCGCACGGACCTGGGGCACATGACCATCGAGGTGACGATTGACGATCCAGGCGCCTACGTCAAGCCGTTTACCACAGCCGGCAAAGCCACGCTGATGCCGGGCGCGGAACTGCTGGAATATATCTGCCAGGAGAACAATCAGGATCTGCAGAAACTGCAGGGCCCGGCGCGCGGTCCGGGCGAGCAGTAGAAGAACGCCTCGCTGGAACCGGAGTCAGCGCGTCAAAGCTACCTTGCAGGAACCGGCTCGGGATGCACTGGCAGCAGCATCCCTGTCAGGCGCACCTGCTTCCGTCCGCTGGCCAATTCCAGCACGATGCGGCCGTCAGGCTGGCTTGCGCCCTGACCCACCAATGTCTCGGCGCCTTGCATCACCTGAAGGTTCGATAACAGCAGCCGCGCCACGCCGGGCAATCCACCCAGGCGATAGGAGCCTGACACCTCGCGCATTTCGGCATCGGGCGCCAGCATGATTCCGCGGCCCTCGAAGGTGCCCTTGGATCGAAGATTCAACAGCAGCCCCGCGCCGATGCCGCGGGTCTGCAGTTCGCCGTCGATATCCAGCTGGCCGTTGCGATAATCGAAGTTTTCCACGGTGCCATTTAAGTCATACGAAGGCTCGGCCTTGGAAAGATTCACCGACATCTGCGCAGTGGCGTGCATGGCGTCCAAATGCCACTCCATCTTCGATACCGTGATGGACGGCCCGTGCCATACCGCGTGCGCGTTCACATCGCCCAGCGGCAATTCCCCATTCATCAGACTCGATACTTGCAGGCTGACATCGGCATCGCGCTCCAGCAGCCATTTCGGCAAAGGACGATCGCGGCGGAACGCCCGCGCCAGGAAGCCTTCGTCGCGGCTCAGAGCTGGCAGCAGCAGGCCTTCCAGATCGGCGAGCTGCAGTTCTGGAACGGTGAGACGCAGCCGCAGGGGACGCGGTGCCGAAGCATCGTACCGGCAGTCGCCCTCGAACTTCACCGTGCCGGCGCGGCCGCGAATGCGAGTGAGTTGGAATCCGCCGTCGCTCATCTGTACGGTGGCTGAGGCAAGCCGCACAGGCGCCGCCAGACCCGGGATTTCCAGTACCGCATTTTGCAGTTCATACTGGCCGGACCACACACCGGGATTTTCGGCGGCGTTTTCATATGCAATCCAGCCCTTCCAGGAACCTTGCTTCAGTTGGTCCAGCACCGGGATGGGCGCGGCATCCAGCAAATGGGCGGCGCCCACCGTCAACTGCCGGGTGCTGATGCGGAACGCTGCATGGCTATTGTCGAACGCATATTCGCCTTCGATCTGCGCGGACTGGCCGTCTTCCAACTGCACTTCCGAGGGCGCCAGCACCACCTTGCCTTGGGAAATTTGTAACTGCGCCGATTCCAGCTGCGTCGCGCCGCCCTGCGGGAATTTCACCGAAGCGCTGGACAACGACAACTGCCCATCCACCCCCGCATGGCTCGAATAGCCGACCACGCCTTCCACTTTTCCTTCCACCTGAACGCCGGGCGGAAAGGGAGCGCCAAAGTGCCGCGCGGTTTCCACCAGTGACGCGGCGGGTAGATCGCGGAATTGCAGATTGCCGGACCATTTCGGAGCGGCCAGATAATCGTCTAATTGGAATTCGGCCGACACCGGATCGGGCTGCGCGGGCGCCGCCGCTAGCGTTGCAAGTTCCAGGTGATGACCGGTCAAATTCAGCAGGCCGCGATAGTTAAGCGTCCAGCCTTCGCCCGGCGCCGGCATCAGATCCCAGCGATGCACGTCGCTGATGTTCAGGTCGCCCGTGATGTCCAGCTTCGAAAGCGGTCCATCCAGCTTGGCGTCGGCGAATACGTAACCATGCACCCCCACGTCGCTCCCGTGGAACAGGCGCGTCAGCTCGGAAATCGCGGTGCGATCCAGGTGAACGCCCATGCTGAGCCGGCTTTCGCCGTTCGGGGCCGATTGCAACAAGCCACGCGCGCTGAGTGCGCCGAAGCTTTGTGACGCCTGGTCTGTGCGGGCGGGCGCTCCGGTAAAACGGATGACCACGTCTCCCGTTTCGTTGGGATACACGTCCACGTCGGCATCGCTAATGTAAAACACAGACTTGGTCTCGCCAAACTTAAAGTTGATGCGGCCGTCGCGGATCTGTATGTCGGGAACACTGCGACGGTGGGCCGCACCCGCGCCGGCGTGACGATCCAGCAGCGGCTGAATGTTCCACGGCCCCGCAGGCATTTTCACCACATTCACGCTGGGGGTGTCCAGACGCAGGCTGGAAAATGCCAGATTGCCTGCGAATAAACTGGTCCAACGAATGCGCGCCTGCAGGGATTCAACGTGTACGAAGGGCTCAATGCCGGCCGTGGGATCGTCGTCAATCAGGACATCGTCCACCGTGAAGCCCGGGCCGGTGAATAGATTCAGGTGAACGGCGCCCAAGTGAACCGGGCGATTCAGCGCGGCTTCCAGCGCAGCTTGGATACGCGGGCGAAAACGATTGGCACTCACTTTGGGTGCCGCTACGCCCACCGCGCCCACCACCAGAAGCGCACCCACAATCCAGCGCCACGCGGTTTTCATAGGTGCCGCGCCAGCAAATCGGCGTAGGCCGCCGGATCGTCGACATCGGCGACGACGGCCGGATCGGCGACCTCAATGTACAAAGTCTGGGCTACATGATTATGGATAACGTCGCTCGCCTTGGCGCCAGGTGGCAGAGCCAGCAGCTCAGTGATCACCTCGCGCGCGATGCACACCGGATGTCCATGCTCGCTCTGGTAAGTTGGCACCGTCACGGGAGCGCGGTCCGCGCGAAACCGGGCCGCCAGTTTTTCAATAGTCGCGCCTTCGATGTGCGGGTGATCCACGGGCAGGAACATAGCGGCTTCCGCGTTCCCCGGTACCAGCGCCAGAGCGCACTGTAGCGAACTGAGCATGCCGCGATCCGGGTCCGGATTCACCGCGAACAAGACCTGGCTCCCGCGTTCGATCCCAGACTGAATCCGATCGGCATGTTCGCCAACCACAACGATGATGGGGTCGCAGAATGCCGAGAACACGCGGATAAGGCGGTCCAGAAACGTCTCGTTCTTAAACGCGAGCAGCGCTTTCGGAGTGCCCATGCGGCGGGAGGCGCCGCCGGAAAGAATGATGCCGGCGATCGACGGACCCGGTGTCACTTTAGGATGGCTCGCGATGCTTCGCTCGCGAAAATGGATTTGGCCGCGGTGCGCCATTCAGCCTCTGGCGCGCGCCGGATGGCGATCATTTCGGCCACCACCGAAACCGCAATTTCTTCCGGAGTGATAGCGCCGATCTCAAGTCCCATGGGCGCGAAAACACGATCGAACGCCGCGCGCCCGATGCCTTCCTTCTCCAGTTCCTTCACTACGCCGATCACCTTGCGCTTGCTGCCGATCATGGCGATGTACTTGGCATTGGTCTCCACCGCCCAGCGGAGAACCCGCATGTCGTCACGATGCCCGCGCGTCACGATGATCACATAACTGGTGTCGCGAACAGGAAGCTTGGGAAAAACGTCTTCGTATTCCTCGGCGTATACTTCGTCGGCTTCCGGGAACCGTTCGCTGTTGGCGAAGGCTTCGCGATTGTCCACCACCACCGATGCAAATCCCGCCAGGACGGCGACCTTGGAAATGCTTTTTGAAATGTGGCCGGCGCCAAAAATAAAGGCGCGCGGCTGGGGAACCACCGGCTCGACAAACACGCTGAGTTGTCCTCCGCAGATGAGGCCGTTGTCGTAAGCGGCATCCTGGCCCAGACTAAAGTTCATCTGGCGCGGCCGCTCGGTTTCCATCACTTCGCGCGCGGCGTTCCATACTTCCGCTTCCACGCAGCCGCCGCCCACCGTGCCGATCATGGAGCCGTCTTCGCGCACCAGAAGCTTGGCGCTTTCGTAGCTGGGAATGGAACCGTTGACCTGGACAATAGTGGCGAGTGCGCACTTCTGGCCAAGCCGGCGCAGACGGACCACTTCCTCGTAGATGTCCATTCGATTGAATTATACCGTGTGGTAGGACTTGGGATTTGGGGCTGGGGGGTTGGGGAGCCAGGCACTTTGCGTTGCGTGCTTGCCTGTTCCCCAATCCCCAAACCCCAAAAAGGTCGACAGACGTTATGACCATGTTACAATGACCATAGTCATGAGCGGAAAAATACCAGCTGGCGAATTCAAGGCCAAATGCCTCCAGGTGATCGACGAAGTGCAGCGGCTACGGATGCCGGTCATTATCACCAAGCGGGGCATGCCCGTTGCGAAACTGGTTCCTTTGGACGAGCACCCCGAGAGTTTTATCGGGAGCATGAAGGGCACTATGGAGATTATCGGCGACATCGTTGCACCAGTTGATGTGACGTGGGAGGCGGATGCCGGTTGATTTGTGCACAATGACCT
>DATHNM010000277.1:0-32058 GCA_035486095.1 Bryobacteraceae bacterium | reverse complement strand
AATCGCTCACCGTCACTTTGAGCGAGCCGGTTTTGTCGCTGTTGGCCGCGCCGAAGCTGTTGTGGCAGGTGCTGCAATCCTGGCCCCCGTGATCGGTGGGCGCGCCGGTATATCCCAGGCTCGGAGTCTTACTCTCAGCGAAAAGATTGCCGGCCAATAATAATGCCGGCACAACCAGGAGCAACGGCACTCGCGAACGGGGCATCTCACTCATAGACTTTTCTATCGGCAGAAAGTTACTCAGGCAAATATTTAATATTTCAGGCGATAAGAATCAATGCTTTCTTCGCAATAGTACTAAGAGGGACGTTTCCAAGACCCGCCTTATCCAGCCATAGAAACCCACTAAGAGAGGATCGCACCGAAGCTCGATATACCTGCACTAAGTAAGTGGTGTTCACGATGGTGTGGCGAAATTCGGCTAACTCGCCATGCAGGGTGGCGCCGGGCGCCTGGGCGCGCTCGGGGAGCTCCCAGAATCCAGCTAGCCGCGGACTGTCGGCCGGGCGCTGCCAAAGCAGGATCTTGCCCGCTCTTTCGATGGCGAGCAAGTGCAACTCCTGGCGGCCGGCGATAGGGCGCACGCCATTGAATGGCAATTGATTTTCCAGACCTTGTTGGCGCGCCTGGCAATGCGGCCGGACCGGGCAATCGCCGCACAACGGCTGCTTCGGCACACAGACTGTAGCGCCCAACTCCATGAGCGCCTGATTGAACTCGCCGGGCCGCTTGCGATCGAGCAGCGTCTCAGCCAGCGACCGCAGCCCTGCTCGTATATTTCGCGATTTAATGTCGCCGCGCTCCGCCACCAGGCGGCTCAGCACGCGCAGAACATTTCCATCCAGCACCGCGTGCGGCATCCCGAAAGCGATGCTGGCCACGGCCGCAGCTGTGTAATCGCCAACCCCCGGCAACTGGCGCAAAGCCGCGTAGTCGCGCGGGAATTGCGGTAACTCGACAATACTGCGGGCGGCCTTTTGTAAGTTGCGGGCGCGCGAGTAGTATCCCAACCCGGCCCAAGCGGCGAGCAACTCCTGCTCGGGTGCCGCCGCCAGCGCGCCGGCGTTCGGGTACAAAGTCAGAAAGCGTTCGTAATAAGGAATCACCGCCGCGACGCGAGTCTGCTGCAGCATGATCTCTGAGATCCATATTCGATAAGGATCTTCGGTGCGCCGCCAGGGCAGGTCACGCTTGTGCTTGCGATACCACTGCAGCAGGGCGCGCCGAATTATGCTGACGTCCAGCATGCCGGTTTAGAATTCACGATACGGTAACAGCGGGTCGTTTGGCGAAGCACCTGGGAACGAGTATACTGTCACCAGATTCCGTGAGCGGTCGCATTATTCGTAGATTCCTTTGGAGCGGCTTTGCACTGCTCGCGGCTTCGCTGCTCGGCATGGACCTGTACGTGGCGCGGCACAGCGATGAGATGTGGCGCCCGCTGCTAGGTGTCACGCTGGCGGTGCTGGTGCTCGCGGGCGTGCTCGCGTTTCTCTTTACCCGGTCCTTTGCACTGCGCGTATCTCAGATCCGCGCCTATGCGGAACGCTTGCTCGACCCTCCGGTCTTCGAGCAGCCGCTGCCGGCCGGCGACGACGATCTGGGCCAACTGGCGCGCTCGCTGCAGCGTACCGCGCCCCGCATCCGCGAACTGGTGGAAAGTCTTAAATTGGAAGGCGCGCGCCGCGAAGCCATCCTGGCCAGCATGCTGGAAGGCGTGCTGGCCGTCGACAAAGATCTGCGCGTTACTTTTTGCAATTATTCCTTTGCCCGCACCGTGGATGCCCGCCTGCCGGTGGTCCCCGGCATGCCATTGGCGGAGTTGGTGCGCGATCCCGGCCTGCGCGAGATCATGACGAAGGTCATCTCGAGCGGCGGCCGCGTGGAACAGCGCCTTACTTTGCCGGGCGCCGGGGCGCGTTCCTTCGAAGTATTGGCCGGCCCTCTGGGGCCACCCGCCACGCGCGGCGCGCTCGCCATCCTGCACGATGTCACCCAACTGGAGCGCCTGGAACGGGTGCGCCGCGATTTCGTGGCCAATGTCTCGCACGAATTGCGCACGCCCCTGGCCGCCATTCGCGGCTATGCCGAAACCTTGCTGGATGGCGCGCTGGAAGACCTGGATCACAACCGGCGCTTTGTCGAAATCATCCTGGCGCAGGCCACGCGGCTCAGCAATATCGCGGCCGATTTGCTCTCGCTCTCCGAACTGGAATCCACTGCTCTCATTGCACCGCCCCAGCCGGTTTCCATCCGGGCGGCTTTGGAATCGGCTCTGCGCACCGTGGAATCCGCCGCGCGCGTGCAAGGCGTGAATCTGCTGTGCGAGAAACTGGACGATTTGAAAGTCGTCGGCTATGAGCTGCGCCTGGAACAGGTTTTCATCAATCTGCTCGACAACGCGGTAAAGTTCAATCGTCCGAATGGCGACGTGCAGGTGGAAATGCGCTGCAACAACGGCAAGGTGCGCATCCTGATTGGGGACACCGGCATCGGCATTCCGTCTGAAGATCTGCCGCGCATCTTCGAGCGTTTCTATCGCGCCGACAAAGCACGCTCGCGCGCCATGGGCGGGACTGGCCTGGGCTTGTCGATTGTGAAACACGCCGTGGAACAGATGGGTGGCACCATCCAGGTGCATAGCAGGTTGGGCGAGGGTTCCGAATTTACCGTCGAACTTCCAACCGTTTGACTCGCCTTTTGTAACCCCCTCCGCTTGTAACCCGATATTAACGCGATCGTCATTTTTCACTAACCCACCGTAGCTATTCTCCGATAAGGCAGTTCGAAACAAATTCACCCGCTGCCGAGCCTTTGGAACAAAATCTTGGAAAACCCTAATTGGGATGGAGATGATGAAAGCTAAAACTCTAGGAACGTTGATGTTTTGCTCGACGATTCTTTTGGGCGCATCGTTGCTTGGACCAACATTGCTCATGGGACAAACATCCGCGGCGGCACCCACGACAGACAACGACGTCGCCACGTTGAAGGCGCAACTGGCCGAACAGCAGAAGCAGATCGATGCTCTCAAGGCGGCCATGGAAGAGCAGAAGAAGCTGATGGAAAAGGCCACCAGCAGCGCGGCGGCCCGCGACGGCCAGGATACCTTCGCTCTGCCGCGCAACAAGGCCTTGGGCGATGTGGCCAGCACCACGCCCATTATTCCTTCCATTGCGCCCATCGCAACGCCAGTGATCAACGCGGCCCAGAAAACCACCGTTGCCGCCGCCAACCCATGCGAGGAAGTCCCCGATGGTCCTGCGCCGGCCTTCATACGGCTGGGCAGCACATGTCTGGTTCCCATCGGCTTTATGGATTTGACCGCCCTATGGCGCGATAAGAACGCCGGTTCCAGCATCGGCTCAAATTTTGGCAGCATTCCCTTCAACAACGTTGCCAATGGCAAACTATCCGAGTTCCGCTTTAGCCCGCAGAACTCCCGCATCGGTTTCCGCATCGATGGCAGCTGGAAGGGAACCCACTTTATCGGCTACAACGAGTTTGATTTCCTTGGAACCAGCGGCTCAACGGCGCTCACTGTGACGAACGGCGCCTTTGTGCCGCGCTTGCGCTTGTTCTGGGTAGACGCGCGCAAGGGACCCTGGGAATTTCTGGCCGGGCAGAGCTGGAGCATGCTGACGCCGAATCGCAGAGGAATTTCGGCACTGCCGGGCGACCTGTTCTATTCGCAGGTCATCGATGTGAATTACATGGCCGGCTTGACGTGGACCCGGCAGCCCGGTATGCGAGTCCTTTTTCATGCCGGCGACAAAGTGACATTCGGATTCTCGGCTGAAAATCCCGACCAGTATATTGGCGGGTCCGCCGGGGGCTCCGGCATCACGCTTCCCGCCGCCTACACCGGCCTGGCCTCCACGCAACTGGACAACGCGCCGAATATCGGCACGGCCAGCACAGTGCTCTCGGTTCCCACCGTCGCTCCGGATTTCATCGCCAAGGTGGCATTCGATCCTTCCTCGCGTTTTCACGCCGAGGTTACCGGAATCGAGCGCACGTTTAAAATTTTGAACACCGCCAATCTGGCGCTGGGCGAAACCAACACCAAGGCCGGCGGTGGCATTCAGGTGGGCCTGAACGGCGAAATCTTCAAGGGCTTCCGGCTGATCACCACCAATTATTGGAGCGACGGCGGCGGCCGCTATCTTTTCGGACAAGCTCCGGATGCGGTGATCAATGCCAATGGCACCATGAGCCTGGTTCATGCCGGCGGCACCGTGGATGGCTTCGAGGCCAGAATTAAGAATCTGCTGCTCTATGCGTATTACGGTGGCATTTACATCGGGCGCGATACTGTCATCGACGCCAACGGGAAGCCGGTCGGCTACGGCTACACGGGTTCACCCAACAGCCAGAACCGCGCCATCCAGGAAATCACTTTTGGCTTCAACCAGACCATTTGGGCCAGCCCGCGCTACGGCGCCATCAATTTCATGGGCCAGTATGAATACCTCACCCGCGCGCCCTGGTATGTTGCCGCCGCCAACCCGGATGCAACTCATGACAACACGATTTACATCAACTTGCGTTATACACTGCCGGGTGGAATGCCGAACTTCTAAACGACGCAGTGGGCGTGAGTCAAGATAGAAAGAAAGGACTGAATCGTGAAGAATCAGATGCTTTGGATTACGTTGTTTGCCAGCGCCGCCTGCGTGGCGTCCGCGGCCGAAACCATCAATGCGGCGGGGGCTACCTTCCCCGCCCCCATTTATCAAAAATGGTTCGAAGATTTTCATAAGGCTCACCCTGATACCCAAATCAACTACCAGGCTATCGGTTCGGGCGGCGGAATCCGCCAGTTGGTGGAAGGTACCGTGGATTTCGGCGCCTCCGACATGCCCATGACGGACGATCAGCTGTCTAAAGTCACACGCTACAAAGTGCTCCATTTTCCCACCGTCCTCGGTGGCATAGTGCCCACTTACAATGTGCCGGGCGCCGCGTCCATCAAGTTCTCCGGCGATACTCTGGCTGGTATTTACCTGGGCAACATCAAGAAGTGGAACGATGCGGCGCTGAAGAAAGACAACCCCGGCCTGAATCTTCCCAATGAAGACATAACCGTGGTGCATCGCTCGGACGGCAGCGGCACCAGCTTCGTCTTCTCCGATTATCTTTCCAAGGTGAGTCCCGAGTGGAAGACAAAAGTAGGCGTGAACGCCAGTGTGAATTGGCCGGTTGGGCTGGGTGGCAAAGGCAATGAAGGCGTAGCTGGACTGGTAAAGCAAACGCCGAATTCAATCGGCTATGTCGAGTTGATTTACGCGGTGCAGAACAAAATGGATTACGGCGCCATCAAGAATGCAGCCGGCAACTTCGTCAAGGCGGATTTCAACACCGTCAGCGAAGCCGCCGCGGGCGCAGCCAAGGAGATGCCGGCCGATTTCCGGGTTTCCATCAACAATGCTCCGGGCAAGAATGCCTATCCGATTTCCACTTTCACCTGGCTGCTGATCCCTGACAAAATCGGCGACGCGGCCAAGAAGAAATCGATCACCGATTTCCTGCAGTGGATGATGACCACCGGCCAAGGCGATGCCCAGGGGCTGAGCTACGCGCCGCTGCCCAAACAGGTGGTGGCCAAGGAACAGAAGCAGATCGCTCTGATAAAGTAAGAAGTCCTGCATGGGAACCGCCGTTGTCACCGCGCCTCAGCAAACGCGTTCGCGGAAATTAGTAAAGCTCTTACGTGACGGGGATCAGATCGCCCACCTCGTCACGTTCCTCTTTGCAGCCAGCGTCTTCTTAGTCACCGTATTCCTGGTGTACGAACTCTGGATTCACTCCGGTCCTTCCCGCACCAAGTTCGGCTTTAGTTTTCTGACGGGAAAAACCTGGGATCCGGTGGCCGAACAATTCGGCGCTCTGCCCTTCATCTACGGAACGGTGCTCACCTCCATCATCGCGCTGCTCATTTCCGTTCCCCTGGGAGTGGGCGCCGCGATTTTCCTTTCCGAACTGGCGCCGCCTAAAGTCTCAAACGCCTGTACGTTTCTGGTGGAACTGTTGGCCGCCGTGCCCAGCGTAATTTTTGGCTTGCTGGCTATCTTCACGCTGGTGCCCATCATGCGGCGCTATGTCGAACCGTTCCTCAAGCACACGCTCGGATTCTTGCCTCAGTTCCAGGGACCGGCGTATGGAGTAGGCTACCTCAGCGCGGGCCTGATCCTTTCCATCATGACTTTTCCGTTCATCATTTCCATCTCCCGTGAAGCGCTGCTGTCCGTTCCCCGCGAACAACGCGAGGCTGCGTTGGCTTTGGGCGCCACCAAATGGGAATCCACCTGGCAGGTCGTGGTGCCCTATGCCCGCCTGGGAATTCTTGGATCCATCTTCCTGGCGTTGGCGCGTGCTTTGGGGGAAACCATGGCCGTGACAATGGTGATCGGCAACGACACCGGCATCCACACTTCCCTGCTTTCGCCCGGCTACACCATTGCCGCCATCATCGCCAATGAGTTTACCGAGGCCACGGGCGATGTCCATCTCAGCGCGCTGGTGGAGCTTGGTTTGGTGTTGTTCGCGCTCACCATGGTCCTGAATGCCGCCGCACAACTGCTGATCGTCGCCACCACGGGGAAGGGATCGAAACAACCCTAATGGATCGGATCGCGCGGCGCAACGCGGTGAACAACGTCATGCTGACGGTCACCGGCCTTTGCACCATCGTCACCGTGTCGGTCCTGTTCCTGATACTCGGCTATCTGATCGTGAATGGCTGGCGTTCGGTGGATTGGAATTTCTTCACCAAGCTGCCCCTCGCTTCCGGTGAAACCGGCGGTGGCATGGCGAATGCCATTGTGGGCAGCGGCGTGGTGATCCTGATCGCTTCGGCGATTGGAATACCGGTTGGATTCATGGGCGGAGTCTATCTGGCGGAGTTTGGCGGCAAGACCGTTCCGATGATCGTTCGCTATACCGCGGATCTGTTGAACGGCGTGCCCTCCATCGTCATCGGAATTTTCGCCTGGACCGTCGTCGTGGTGCCCATGCACCATTTCTCGGCTTGGGCCGGCGGCTTTGCCTTGAGCCTGATGATGATTCCCATCGGCCTGCGCGCCACCGAGCAGTTCCTGCGGGGCGTTCCCAATTCGCTGCGCGAAGGTTCGCTGGCCCTGGGCGCCAGCAAAACCCGAACCATCATCTCGGTCATCGTGCCGGCCGCGAAACAAGGCATTCTCACCGGCATGATCCTGGGTGTGGCCCGCGTCGCCGGGGAGACCGCGCCTTTGCTATTTACCAGTCTAAACAACCAATACTGGGCCAAGAGCCTGAATGAGCCGACTGCGGCGCTTCCGTCGATGATTTATTACCGTGCCATCTCTCCGTATGAGGACTGGCATCGCCAGGCCTGGGCCGCCGGCTTGGTTTTGCTGGTGCTGGTCCTGGTAGCTAATATCGCGTCCCGCTGGGTGCTATCCCGCGGAACGTCCGCGCAAAGGGGATAGTAATCTAAGAGTATGGCAGCCACGCCGGAATCTGCGAAAATGAGTGAAACCAGCGCTCCACCCACCGTGCCCTCCGGAATTCAGCCCGAGGTATCCGCCAGACCCAAGCTGCAGGCCGTCGCTCTGAACTTTTTCTACGGCAATTTCCACGCGCTGCACGATATCAGCCTGGAAGTTCCCGAGAAGCGCATCACCGCGCTCATCGGCCCCTCCGGTTGCGGGAAATCCACCTTCTTGCGCACCCTAAACCGGATCAACGAGACCGTAAAGAATGCGCGCTATGACGGACAAGTCTTGCTGGACGGCCAGGACGTGCTGGAGTTGGACGTTACCAAATTGCGCCGGCGCGTGGGTATGGTGTTCCAGCGCCCCAATCCGTTCCCTAAGTCAATCTTCGAAAATATCGCCTATGGCGTGAAGGTGAATGGATTGAAGGCCGGCCGCTCTCTGAACGACATCGTCGAGCACAGCCTCAAGCGCGCCGCGCTATGGGATGAAGTAAAGGACAAGCTGCATCAATCCGCTTATTCGTTATCCGGCGGCCAGCAGCAGCGGCTGTGCATCGCGCGCGCTCTAGCCGTGGATCCGGAAGTCTTGTTGCTGGACGAGCCCTGTTCGGCCCTCGATCCAATCGCCACCTCTAAGATTGAGGATCTGCTGTTCACGCTGAAGGATCAGTGTACGCAGGTGATTGTCACCCACAACATGCAGCAGGCCGCGCGTGTGGCGGAATTCACCGGCTTTTTCCTGTTGGGCAACCTGATCGAATTCGACAAGACCGAAATCATATTCAAGCGGCCTTCGAAACGGGAAACAGAAGACTACATTACGGGACGTTTCGGCTGATCCGTCGCGGCGTGATCCACGATCATCAGCTTAGAGGAGCAAGATTTGATCCACTTCAGAGAAGAACTTGATGAAATGCAAAGCCGTCTGCTGGAGATGGCTGGCTTGGTGGAATCGGCCATCCACCAAAGCGTGGACGCCCTTGTGCGCCGCGATGAACAGGCCGCCAAGGAAGTCCTGTGGAAAGAAGCGCTCATCAATCAGAAAGACATCGAGATCGATGAGTACGCCACCCGTCTGCTGGCGCTCTATCAACCCATGGCTCGCGATATGCGGTTTCTCACCGCCGTCATAAAAATCAACGGCGATTTGGAGCGCATGGGCGATCTGGCCGTGAATATCACGCAGCGCGCCATGTCGTTGATGCGGGAGCCGCCGGTGAAGCCCCTCATCGACATCCCTCAAATGGCCAGCCTGGCTGAAGACATGGTCCGAAAGAGCCTGGATGCGCTGGTGAAGCGCGACGAGGATCTGGCCCGCGCTGTACTGCTGTCGGATGACGAGGTGGATCTGCTGCGCGATGCCGTGTACAAGGAGCTGGTGGCGTTCATGCAGGAACAGAGCACCACCATCCCGCGCGCCGTGGATCTGATGTTCATCGCCCATAACCTGGAGCGCATCGCAGACCATGCCACCAACATCGCCGAAGACGTGCTTTTCCTGGTGAAGGGCATCGACGTCCGGCATCACGCCGAAGTGCGCGAGCAGACCCTGTACAGCAAGTAACTGAAGCGCGCGCTGCAACCCGTACAATATTGGATTGGAACCCGTCTCCCACTATTACTATTCCGATCGCCTGAAGCTGCAAGTCTGGGACTGGGGCCACGAAAATCCCGCCGCTGAGGGCGATCGGCTGCCGACGCTGCTGCTGGTGCATGGCGGCCTGGATCATGCGCGCAATTGGGACTGGGTGGCGCGCTCGCTGCGCGAGCATTTCCACGTCTATGCCATGGACCTGCGCGGGCACGGCAACAGCGCCTGGTCGCCCGGTGCCATGTACAGCATCGCCGAGCATGTTCTGGACGTGTCAACGCTGATTGATGTGCTGGGCGGCGGGCCTGTTCACTTGATTGGGCACTCGCTGGGCGGCATCCTGACGTTGCTCTACTCAGGGCTCTTTCCCGATCGCGTGCGCAAGGTCATCGCCATCGAGGGCCTGGGTCTGCCCGCCTCGCATCGCGTCCACAAACCGGCGCCGGAGCGCCTGCGTGCCTGGATCCAGAATGTGCGCAAAGCCGGCCAGCGTGAAGCCCGCAGCTATCCCAACCTGGATGCCGCCGTGGCGCGCATGAAGGAAGCCAATCCGCAATTGTCGGACGAGGTGGCACGGCACCTCACTCTGCATGGCACCAATTGGAACGACGACGGCTCATTGAGCTGGAAATTCGACAACTATGTGCGCGTCCTTCCTCCCTACGGCCACAACATGGACGAGCAGCATGCCATCTATTCGGAAATCACTTGTCCCGTCCTGCTGGTGTGGGGGCGGCAAAGCTGGATGCCCGATCCCGATACCGAGGATCGAGCCCTGGCAATCCGAGACCGGCGGGTGTTGAAGGTGGACGGCGCCGGACATTGGGTGCATCACGATCGCCTGGATTTGTTCCTGGAAGAATCCAAGCGCTTTCTGCTGGCTTGAAGGAAACGGAGCCTTCGATTCGGGAGAATATTTTCTCCCGCCCGTCACCATTATTTCGAGCGGCCCCGTTCGCATGGCCAACACATCACTCTCCGATCATGTCATGGCCTTCGCCGCCACCCTTTCGCCGGAACATTGCCAGACGCTCATCGATCGTTTCGAATCTTCCACCGATCAGGAGGTCTGCCAGCTGGCAGCCGGCTACAGCTTTCGCCAGCTGAACGTCACCCAAAAATGGCCCGATCAGCACGCGCTTCTGATACCGATCTTTCTTGCCTATTTCAATAGATATCAGGCCGCGGTGGATGCCCGCTTCTGGCCCCCGAACTTTTGCTTCGAACACTTGCGAATGAAGCGCTACCTCCCGAACGGGCGGGATTTCTTCCCGCTGCACGTGGACGTTATGGGTCAAAGCGCAGCCAGACGATTCATGACGGCTTTCATTTATCTAAACGCTCCCGATGGCGGCGAGACGGTGTTTCCGGGCCTCAACATTTCCATAGCGCCCGAGCCCGGTAAACTTCTGGCTTTTCCTCCCATCTGGCTTTTTCCGCATGCCGGCCTGCCCCCCAAATCCCGTCCGAAATACATTCTCCACACCTATCTTTGCTATCCTTTGTAGCCCGCTCACGATTGTGTCCCTCAAAAGAAACAAAACCTTGGCTTGTGCTTCAATACGGATAGGAGCGTATCTCCATGCGAAGACTGTCGCTGTCCCCGATACTTTTGATCCTGGCCGCGGTGCTTGCCGCGATTCCCGCGTTAGCCGATTTTCAAGCCGGTCTTGACGCCTACCAGAAAGGCGACTACGTGGGCGCCGCCAAGGAATGGCGTCCGATGGCGGAGGCAGGCGACCCCATAGCGCAATTCAACCTGGGACTTTTGTATCTGGACGGGCATGGCGTTCCGCAGAGTTCCGTGGAAGCCGCCAACTGGTTCCGGCGCGCGGCGGAGCAGGACTACACGGACGCCCAGCACAACTTAGGCGCCATGTACGGCTCCGGAAACGGCGTGAAACGAGACCTGGTGCAAGCCTACAAATGGCTCAACATTTGCGCGGCGAAGGGCAATGGCGGATGCATAACGCAACGCGATCTGATCGCGAAGAAACTCAAGGCCGGACAAGTAGCCGAGGCCCAGCGTCTGGCTACGGATTTCAAGCCGCAGAAAGAAGCCGAGAAGCAATAGATCAGTCTTTCAGCTCCACGCTGATGAGATGAATCTCGGCCCCCGACACATTTTCCACCGAATGCGGCGGAAGGCACTCCATCCAGGTTCCGGCCGTCGCCGTTAGCATTCCCGGCACCGTGCGGCTATCGAACAGGACCTTGCCCTCGGCGTCACGGCGCACGAAATCACCGGCTGCGATGGTGTAGTAAATGGCCGGCCAGCGGTGCGTGTGAACCGGCACGATATCGCCCACCGGGATTCGCGTATCCAACACGCGCACGCGATTGTTTTCCAGCACCAGCCGGTGATATTGGGGCGCGGCAATTACCGCGTCCAGGGAATCTGGCCAAGGCCACGCGGCTTTTGTCTCAGATGAGGCCATACAGGCTTACTTCAGTTTGATGTCGGCGGCTCCGCCTTTGTCTTTCGTGTAGTGCTTTACGTCCTGGTTGCCCTCGATACAGCCGAACTCCATCTGCTCGTACTTCGGATCAACCGTCTTATTCAGATCCATCTCCATTTTGAAAGGCTTGGTCAGGACTTTCGAGTCATCCACGATGGCTTCGTATTTAACGGTAGTGCTGTCCACGGGAGTGAACCGTTCCACCACGTGCTCGGCATCGCTGTGAAAATTGCCCACCGTATCGTACCAGGTGCGGTCGCTCAGATTCGTGGTGTCCACCACCAGGGTGTTTCCTTCCCAGTGGCCCACCGAATCGCCCATGAACAACTTGATGTTCGACGGTATGTGCGGGCGCCCATCGGTGGGAATGATGCGATAGGCGTGCATGAACTCCCACGTGATCACCATATAGTTGGCCGGCTGGAAAATCTGAAATCCAAATTGCACGTACATCTGCTTCGGCACGCCCGATTCGTAGCAGTGCAACTCTGGTTCATCGGCCAGATGGTTTTGAAACAGGTCCGCAGCCTTGGCCTTGGCATCAGCCGTATACGGTATGAACCCGTCGGCCGGCTCGACAATCGCGCCCTTGCCGGGACCAAAGAACGGTCGCCGGCCGTCGGGATGATTCTGCAATTCAAAAACCGCCCCGCCGTTGTTCGCGGAGTTCCAAAAGCCTTGCATGTCTGGATGACCGTCGGCCAGATGCTGCACCGGTCCACCCGGTACGTGGGGCGGTCCGCCGAAGAAAGCCGGTTGTCCGCCGTTGCCGCGCGCCGCAGGTGCATTCGCGGAGCCGCCAGGTCCCGCCGCAGGCGCAGGGGGTTGAGCCATGGAAGGAACAATCGCCAGCGGCAACAGCGCCATCGCAAAGAGGAATCCGGCAACACGGTTGCTTGTCATCGACCGCCTCCCTTGGCCGCTTCGTCCGCATACGCCTGGCACTCGTACTCCAACACTCGGAAATTCGGCTCGGTGTGGCGATAGAGCGGAATGCTGATTTTCCAGGGCCCGCTAAACACCTCGGGATCCTCAATGCTGGCTTCGTATTGCAGAGTGTCCGGCCCGGTGCGTGTATAGCGTTCCACCACGTGCAGTTTATCGCTGTGAAAATCACCGGATGCGTCGAACCAGGTTTGGTCGTTGAAATCCGTTACATCCACCACCAGCGAATCGCCATCCCAATGGCCGCGTGAATCGCCGTTCCACCAATCCAAACCGTCCAGGTGGCCAGTGCCGTTGGTGAAAATAGTTCGATAATTGTGAATATATTCATAGGCGATCAACGTATATTTTGGAGTTTCAAAGATCTGAAATGGAAAATCGATATACGTAATCCTGGGAACCCCCGGCATATAGCATTTATTCAGCGTGTCTGCCGCATCGCGATTCTTGAAGTTCTCCTGCCGCTTGGCCAGCGCTTCAGGCTTGTAAGGAATCTTGCCGTCCGCCGGCTGCACGACGATGCTCCTGCCCGGCGGAATACCCAGCGCCCCAGCGTGGTCTTGCACGTCAAAAGCGGCGGTGGTGTCGCGCACCTGCCAGATACCCTGCAAATCCGGCAGCCCGTCGGGCGTGCGTGGAACTTTGTAAGCCGCCCGCACAGCGGAGTTCTGCGCCTCGGCCGTCCCGGTTACTCCCAGCAAAAGCACAGTTCCCATGGCCAGCGCCGCAGCGCGCGCCGCCAGCGAATCTACCAACGCAATTCTCATTCATGCTCCTGTCGAAATAGCCGCTATTTGCCTTCGTCCTTGGGAGCCGCCGGAGCGGTGGGAGGCAGTGCGTCGGCATTGCCGGCGAACATGCGGCGTCCCTCGGCCGTCTTCACCGAGCGGGTCCACATGCTGGCTGTGCCGTCCTTGGCTTGAAAACCTTCAATCTCGATCTCTTCGCCGGGCTTCAGCGAATCTTTTCGCCATCCCTGGCGATACAAGCTATTGGGCGGCAATGCTTCGCATGACCAGGTGGTTACTTTTCCGTCGGGACCGGCCACGTCGATATGGATTTGAGAATGCGGATTCACCCAGTCCATCTTCACAAACTTGCCCTTCAAGGTGACCGGCTTGGCAACGTCGAATTCGGCGGCGAAAGAATGATGTGCCAGGACCGGAAGTGCGGCCAGAAACAATCCCAAACCCGCACTCAAAACCGCAAACTTCACCCTCATGTTCGAAACCTCCACCGAGCGCGATTCTATAACGCGCTGCGCGTTAAAGTCAACCGATCTGCCACATTTTACAGCTATAAATCCGCTATTCTCAGCTGAGTATCGGCGTGCTTCCAGCCTGCATCAAATTCCTTGCGGACCGTGCCCTCTTCACTTGCCTTGCCCTGCGCGTGCAAACATTGCGCCAGCCCGAAGAGTGCGCGCGGATTCTTGGCGTGCTGCTTCAATTCCTCCCGAAACGCAGCCTCCGCCTCTGGCGCGCGTCCCTGCAGTAACAGCACCGCGCCCAGCGATTCACGCGGCGGCAAATACCAGTCTGGCGGCTCGTCGTAGTTCAATGCATCTTCGGCCAGCGCGGCTTTGGCAAGTAGAGAGGCTGCACTTCGATAATCACTCTTCGCCCTGGCAATATTGGCGTCCAGCATCAACGCGGGGATCTCGAACACCTGCCGCGCGGTGTTATATCCGAAGTCCTCTTTCGCCGGAATTGCTTTCACCGCTGCGTCAAACATCTCGCGTTCGCCGGCCGCCCGCTCCAACTTCCCCGTGCTGCTGAACGCCATTCCGCGCGCAAAATGCCACAATGCGTGCGCCTGGTCTAAGCTCTTATCCGGCTCGGGAAAGCTTTCTATTTCCACCCATCGCCGGAACCGCACCAGAACCAACATTTGTGTTGGCAAAAACGACTGCACTTCGGGATGTTCTTTTAAAAATGGGCTAATTCCCCGGGTAATTCTCGCAGCTACGCGATTCGAATCCGCGAAATTGCCTTCCATGCTGCTGCTTACGGCCAGGAAATGCATATTGTGCGTGTAGTACATCATCGAGTACATGGTTGCGACATGATACTTTTCGATGTACCCCTGATCTGCGCCCATGGCCTGTTTATTCGATATCGACGCCGCGTGATAATCGCCGGTCCGGATGTAAATGTGAGCCGGCATGTGAACCAGATGCCCCGCCCCCGGCGCCAGGTCAGCCATTTTCCGCGCGCTTGCCATGGCTTTTTCCGGATGCGGCGACTCTTCTATTACGTGAATGTAAAAGTGATTGGCCCCGATGTTGTCCGGGTCGCGATGCAGTACCGATTCCAGAGCCTCCACCGCCTCCATGGTTCCGTCTTCGGGCTTGCCGTCCAGCCGCCACAGCATCCAGGCGTGCAGCTCCATCGCCGCGTCCGCGAACAGGACCGCCGCATCCAGATCGTTGGGATAGGTCTTCATCACTGCGCGCATCGCGTCGCGGTAATTCGCGGCCAACATTTTTTGACTGGCCTTGGGGTCGGCGGAAACACGCAGGGCCATGGCCCGAATGTAGGCCTGCTCGCCGGCGCTGGAATTTGCCGCCAGAGCCTGCGCTTTTTTCACCGCGTCCGCCGCCATCTTTTCTCGGCTCGCATCGATTTCCGCCTCGTTGTAATTCGGTCCACGGGCCAGCGCGATTCCCCAATACGCCATGGCGCACTTCGGATCCAGCTTGGCCGCATAGCTGAAGGAGCGCGCGGCCTCATCGTGGTTGAATGCGTACACCAGCGTGAGCCCCTGGTCGAAATAGCGCTGCGCCAAGGGATTCGAGGTGGTGATGGCATGATGCCAGTGGCCCAGCCCATTGAGCAGCGGCGCGGCTCCCGGCGCCGGCGCGCCATGCTCATGCTGCTGTCCCAGCGCGGCCCAGACGAATAGAAACACAAGCCCCGTTCTGAATTTCCCCATTGTGTGATTTTACCTAAGCCTTGTAAGGTGAAGCGCGCTAGTTTACAGGGCCCCTTGGTCCAGCCAGCGGCTCCATTCACCTGTTACAGGCCTGCCACTAAAGCCATCTGGAAGATCCAAGGCAATTCCGCGCACCGCACTTCGGCCAGTCAGGCTCGTCATCACGCGGCGCAATCCTAATAACCTTTGGAACGCGACGATGTGAGGTTTGCCGAATAGGGGGACGATAAACTATCGTTCCGACGGTGAATATCAAGGCTCTGCGGCGCTCGCCAATCAGCATGAGTATAAGAATGGCGGCAAGTATTGGAACAAAAATCGGAAGCTGCTTGGAATACTGCCGGAATGCAGGTACAGCCAGGGGAAGCGCCGTGACAAACGGCCGATGTAGATCGCCAGGGCGTTATCTCCGCCCGCGTGCCGCCACCGCCGGAATCTCATGCGCTAAACTAGCTCGGCCAGCACCGATCGATTGAAGGGCAGCAGTTCATTTAACGCACCCCGCCGCACAATTCCAGGCCAGGCCGGATTCACAATCAATGAGCGCCCAATTGCCACCAGATCGAACTCGTCGCGCTCCAGCCGTTCCAGCAAATTGTCGATGCCGGCAACACCCGTTGTAGTGGCCGTTCCGAACGAAGTCATCAGATCTTCGTTCAGCGTGACCGATCCCACTGTGATGGCCGGCTTGCCAGTGAGCTTCTTCGTCCAGCCGGCCAGATTGAGATCGCTGCCCGCAAATTCCGGCTCCCAGAAACGTCGCGTGGAACAATGCAATGCGTCCACGCCCGCGTCCACCAGCGGACGCAGAAAGCGTTCCAATTCCTGGGGAGTCCGCGCCAGCTTGGCATCGAAATCCTGCAACTTCCATTGCGACCAGCGCAGAATCACGGGAAAATCCGGTCCCACGCGGCGCCGCACTTCCGTGATGATCTCCACCCCGAACCGCGTCCGCGACACCACATCGCCGCCATATTGATCGGCCCGCTGGTTGGTGCCTTCCCAGAAAAACTGGTCGATCAAATAGCCGTGCGCGCCGTGCAACTCCACTCCATCGAAGCCCAGCTTCTGCGCATCGCTCGCGCCCTTGGCGAACGCCTCGATCACCGCCTCGATTTCGGCTGCCGTCATTGGCTCGCCGGTCTTCTCGCCGGGCTTTGAAAATCCCGAAGGACCAACCGGACGTATCCCATCGCGCGGCTGCTGTCCAGGCGATAGCACCATGCCGACGTGCCAAAGCTGTGGGGCAATCAACCCGCCCGCCGCGTGCACCTGTTCGGCCACGTGCCGCCATCCGGCCAAAGCTTGCTCGCCATGAAAGTCGGGAACCTTCGGATCGAACCCCGCCGCCGGAAAGTCGACGTAGGTGCCCTCGGTAACAATGAGCCCCACTTCGCCTTCCGCGCGCCGCCGATAATAAGCCGCCACGTCGGCGCCCGGCACCCGTTCCGGCGAATGTGACCGCGTCATCGGCGCCATCACGATGCGGTTCGCCAGCGTGAGCCCTTTTAGTTGAAACGGCCGGAACAGCGCGTCGGTGGAACGATTCAAAATCGGCGCCTGATCCGGCGGCGCAGCTATGCTCATGGAACCAGTGTACGCTGGGGCTCAAGCTACCGATTCGGCTTGCTTTGAATACATGAGCGATCCAGGCGTGGTGAGCAGTTCGCCCGTCTCCAGCAGCGTCTTAAGGCCGGAGAGGATCATCGGCCAGCCGCCATAGATCTGCGGGTTGGCCCCCTCGCGCAGCTGGCTATGGGTGACGGTCAGCCGGCACGAATCGCCCACCGGCTCAATCTCCCAGGTCACTCGTGAAGCTCCCTCGCTTTTCACGTCCTCGCCCCATATGGCGTGATAACTTTGAACCAGCCGGCGCGGTGGATCCACTTCCAGATTTTCACCTTCGAAAATCGTCGTTCCCCGGCTGGCGCCTTCGTAGCGAGAGCCCGACTTCCAGTCAGACCTGACAACCACGCCGAACGTATATTTTCGCCGCATCTCGGCATTAGTGATCGCCTCCCACAGCCGCTCGGGTGTGGTCTTAATATATATCTCGAATGCTTTTTCCATCGCCTTGTCCTCCAAACTTTGTTTTAGGTCGCTCAGGGCCGAGACCCAGGGCTCGGCGTACTTGCTTACCCAGCGGTCGTGAATGAGCCGGATGGGCACCGGGTTCAGGAAGTGCAGCTTTTCGCGCCCACGCCGCTTGGTCACCACCAGATGCGCTTCTTCCAGCACCCGCAAATGCTTCATGACGCCGAAGCGCGTCATGGGAATGGGAATGCGCCCCTCCAGCGCTCGCAGCGTCTGCCCATCTTGTTGAAACAGCTCGTCTAGCAAGCTTCGACGCGTAGGATCCGCCAGGGCCCGGAACACGTCATCCATGCAAGAATAATACGTGACCATTAGGTCACCTGTCAAGGCTCAATTACTCCCCCAATCGCAGCTATATACTGAACGGTGATGCCAAGGCTCTTCGTCCGCGCTGCGCTCTTGTTTGCTCTTGTTCGGCTGCTTTCGGCCGCCGACGGCGCCGCTCTCTATAAGGAAAACTGCGCGGCGTGCCACGATGGCGGAGCTGACCGCGCACCCAATCGGGAAGCCCTGCGCGGCATGCCGGCGCAGCGTGTTTTGGATGCGCTCGAATCCGGCGCCATGGTCACCATGGCCAGCCGCCGCACCGCACAAGAACGCCGCGCCATCGCCGAATACGTCAGCGGAAAGGCTTTGGGCGAAGATGTCCAGACCACCCCGCCTGCCTCGGCCATGTGCCCTGCCAATACCACTGCGTTCAGTTCCACCGAAGGCGGACTTTGGAACGGCTGGGGAGTCACGCTCTCAAACACCCGCTTTCAGGACGCCGCAGCGGCCGGATTCAGCGCCGGTCAAGTGCCTCGCCTCAAACTCAAATGGGCCTTCGGATTTCCGGGCGACCTGAGCGCCAACGCGCAGCCCGTCATCGCGGGCGGCCGTGTTTTCGTTGGCAGCGATGGCGGCGTCATCTATTCCCTGAGCGCTTCCACGGGCTGTATTCATTGGTATTATCGTGCCGCCAGCACGGTGCGCGCAGCCATGACCGTCGCCCGGATTGAAGCCGGCTCAGGCTACGCGGCCTTTGCCGGCGATCGCACGGGCAATGTCTACGCGCTCGACGCGGCAACCGGCAAACTGTTATGGAAAACCAAAGTGGATAACTTTCCGCTGGCTCGTGTCACCGGCTCGCCGCAGTTCTTGAATGGCCGCCTTTACGTTCCGGTGGCGTCGGGTGAAGAAGGCGCCGGTTCGTCCGCGGACTACGAGTGCTGCAAATTCCGCGGCAGCCTGGTGGCGCTGGACGCTGCCAACGGCAAACAGATCTGGAAAACCTACACCATCGATGAGGAGCCCCACCCCACCAAGAAGAACAAAGCCGGCACACAGCTTTTCGGGCCCTCCGGCGCGCCCATCTGGAGCGCGCCTACTATCGACGCCAAAGGCAATAAAATCTACGTCACCACCGGCGATAATTACAGCGACCCGCCCACCCGCACCAGCGATGCATTTCTGGCGCTGGATCTGGCCACCGGTAAGCTGCTTTGGTCGCGCCAGATGACGCCCAACGATGCCTACGTCGTCGCGTGCCGCATGCCGGACAAAACTAATTGCCCCGATTCGGATGGCCCGGATGTCGATTTCTCTTCGTCGCCTATTTTGGTGAATCTTCCTGGCGGCAAGCGCGCGCTGGTGGCCGGACAGAAATCGGGCGTGGTGCACGCGATCGATCCTGACCAAGGGGGCGAAGTGCTCTGGCAGACGCGCGTGGGCGAAGGCGGATCGTTGGGCGGTGTGCAATGGGGCTCTGCCGCCGACTCATCCAATATATACGTCGCGCTCTCCGACGTAGGCCGCGTGAAGCTGTGGTATTCCCAGAATACGGATGTCGATCCCAAACGCGGCGGCGGGATGTTCGCGCTGCGCTTGGATAATGGAAAGCGCGTCTGGTACACGCCGCCGGCCGGATGCGGCGATCGCAAACGCTGCAGCCCGGCGCAATCGGCCGCGGTCAGCGCGCTACCGGGTGTGGCATTCTCCGGCTCAGTGGATGGGCACCTGCGCGCCTATTCCACCAGCGACGGAAGCGTGCTGTGGGACTTTGACACTGCTGGTCCGCAAAAAACCGTGAACGGCGTTCCCGCGCGCGGCGGTTCGCTCGATGGCCCGGGCCCCGCCATCGGCGCCGGAATGTTGTTGGTGGAATCGGGCTACGCACCCAACGGAGGAATGCCGGGCAATGTTTTGCTGGCATTTTCGGTGGACGGTAACTGAAGCGGCACAGGCCGGCCGGCCGCGAAGAAATCATCCAACAGCTGGCAGCTCAGGTGCAGCAGGTCCGCGTTATCAGGGCGCACCAGCACCGAGCGGGCCAGGGCGGTAAGGCGTTGCGAGATCGCCTCGGCGGCCGCCGCCTTGCGTGGGGAAGCGGGCCAGCCGCCGATCACCTCCAAGCGATAACGCAAGAATCGCAAATCCGCTTCGGCAGGCGTATCGATGGTTTCAATTCGCATTTTGTATTCACAGACTCATCGGCAACTTTCTAACATTCAGCACTCCTGAGCCGATAAGCAAAACTGGAGGCAGAGGCCGCCCCAACAGAAGCGGCCAGCCTCCCGCCGGTAAGGAGAAGCATGCTTGAACTTCAAACTGAGCCTGTTCAGACGGGTCCCGTAAAGCAAACGCCCTGGGCGTTGGACGAGCTGCCGCCATTTCCTTGGGTAGCACAGCGATTGATGGCAACGGTGTCGAAAGAGGACGTCGACATTCATGAAGTAGGAAAGCTGATCGCCGCCGAGCCGGTGTTTGCAACGCGCGTATTACAGCTCGCCAACTCGCCGCTGTTCGCTCTGCAACGGCAAGTGAGGACCATTTCACACGCCATCATTCTGCTGGGATTGGATCGCGTGAAGGCCATCACATTCACGCGCGCTTTGGAGGATTTTGTAACGCCGGCGCTGAAGATTAAGGCCCTGCGGGCCTGCTGGCAGAACTGCCTGGCAACCGCGCTGCTCTCCGAAAAACTGGCTCGCGCCGCGCGCATGGACGCCGATTTCGCTTATGTGGCCGGTCTGTTGCGCGATATCGGCCGCCTGGCTTTGCTGGTGAAATATCCGGAACCCTATTCCAACCTGCTGGCGGTTTCCGGCGAGCAGCAGTTCGATCTCCTGATGATGGAACGTGAACTGTTCGACATCGATCACTGCCAGGCCGGCGCGTGGCTGCTACAGCAACTGCCCTTCCCGCCCGAATTGGCCGACATTATCACCAACCACCATGAGCAGCTCGATCACGATTCCTTCCGCATGCTGCACCTGGTGCAATGCGCGGACCGCTTGGCCGACGCGCTGGGGTTCGGGGTTCTGCCGGATGCGCAACCGTCTTCTATCGATGACGCGCTCGAACATGTGCCTGAGGCCGCGCGGGCCCGTCTGGGCGCCGACTACGAGCAATGGAAGGCCGATGTGACCGCGCGCCTGCAGGCCTGGCGCTAAAAATAATTTTGCGCACGGCAGACTTACGGCAACGAAAATACAACCAGTGAATCGGTGGCCACAATGGCCACGTATTGTTTGCCGTTCTTGCCCTGATACGTCATGGGATTCGCATTCGCGTTCTTGGACAACTTTCCAACCCACAACTCCTGGCCAGTCTTCGAGTCGAAGGCGCGGAAGCGGTGGTCGTTGGTAGCGCCGATAAAAATCAACCCGCCCGCCGTTGCCAGTGGCCCCGCGCTGCCGCTCGATCCCGCGTTCTGCTTCCCTTCCGGCAGCCCTTCCACCAGCCCCAGCGGCGATTGCCACGCAATATCGCCGGTGTTGGCGTTCACTGCAACCAAGCGCGCCCAGGGTGGCTTCTGGCAGGGCCAGTTTCCTAGAACGTGCCCATCGGCGTCCTTCACCGTGGCGCTGAATCCGTGATACGGGCCAGGACCATCTACGCTCGCGCGATCGTAAGGTTGATTTGACCCTTCCGTTCCCCGGCCGTAGTTTCCTCCGGGTTTCTTTTTCTCTATCCAGCCTGTCAACGCTCCGTCGTGCGTGTTTAGAAACACGTAACCCGTTTTCGGATCGGCCGCCGTGCCGCCCCAATTCACTCCGCCGGTTCCACCCGGAAATTGAATGCTGCTCTTAGGCGGTGCTCCGTCTTCGTGAAACAGCCATCCGGTGAACGGGCCGGCGTTATAGAAGCCGCCGTTCTTCTCGTACACTTCGTGGCATGCGCGGGCATGTTCCGGCGTGGTGTCTTCCGCGGTGACGATATCTTCCGGCTTGAAACTGACGCGCGCCAGCGGCGGAGGCTTCAAAGGAAAGGGCTGCGTTGGCGAATACCATTCGCCCGGAACATCGCCTTTGGGAACCGGGCGTTCCTCCACGCCAAACACCGGCTTGCCGTTGGTGCGGTCCAGAATGAACATGTAGCCGGCTTTCCCGATCTGTGCCAGGGCGGGAATCTTTTTGCCGTCCTTGACGATGTCGATCAGGTTCGGAGCCGGCGGCAGATCGGAATCCCAGAGATCGTGATGAATGGTTTGAAAATGCCACTTGTACTTGCCCGTTGTCGCATCCACCGCGACCACGGAATTGGCGAACAGGTTGTTACCCGGACGATCGCCGCCCCAGTAATTAGCGGCAGGACCACCGAAGGTCATATACACGATGCCACGCGTCTCATCCACGGTCATGTACCAGCCCCAGACATTCACACCGGAACGGCCCTTCCAACCGTCGTCGAGCCAAGTCTCGTGACCCACTTCGCCCGGACGCGGCACGGAATGAAACTCCCATAGTCTGGCCCCGGTGCGGGCATCGTAAGCTCGCGAATCGCCCGCCGGACCCTGAGGGACTTCTCCAACGCTGGCGCCGATCATCGCGATATTTTTGTAGACGGTGGGCACGCCAGAATACGGCACCCCGGTATCCACTTCACCTTCGTTGCCGAATCCAGGATCGATCTTACCCGTGTTGGCGTTCAACGCGATCAGTTTCTGGCCGGCGGTAAACAGAATGCGCGGCGGATTTTGTTTGTCGCCCGCCCAGTAAGCAACGCCGCGCTGGGATGCCACTCCGGCTGGAAGAGCATAGCTCCAAATCTCAGAACCGGCGACGGCATCCAGCGCCAAAACGCGCTTGCCCGCCGGCAGGTACATTACACCGTTGACCACGATGGGCGTTGCTGCGGAGGCGCCCGCGGGTGTCGCGGCAGGCTGGGCGCCAGGTTCCGCTGGAGCGCCTCGCACGCTATAGCTCCAGGCGGGAATCAGCTTGCCTACGTTGCTGGGGGTGATCTGATTGAGCGGTGAATACTTGGTGCCGGCCAGATCGCGGGCGTAATTCGGCCAGTCACCGGGGACGTCATCAGCAATAACCTGCGCAGCGGCGGGCAGCGCGCACACAGCCAAAAGCAGAATCCATCGGGAGTTCATGAAACGTGCAGTATATCAGGCGGCTACGGGGCAGGTAGAGCCGCCAGACTTTACGCCTGGCGGCCTCTTAGACAGTGGTGTTTAGAAAATGAACTTCGCGCCCAGTTGGATGATGCGCGGGTTCACGCTGGTGCTCACGAAAGTTCCCTGGCCCGCGGACAAGGGCTGCGGCAGGGAGGACAACGTTCCGCCAGTTCCTGAACTGGGGTCGAGAGATGCGAATTGCGGATGGTTCAACAAATTGAAGAACTCCGCGCGGATTTGCAGCGTGGTCTTTTCGGTGACCTTGGTCGTCTTGATCAGCGAAGCGTCAAAGTTAAACTGGCCCGGTCCCAAAAGGATGCCCTGTCCGGAACTACCGAACAAAGTAGCGCAAGTGGGACATGCGGCCTGGGTGGTTACCGTCACGCCGTCCGGCATAATGGCCGGCGCGGGGCAGAACGCTTTCACGTTGAAGTAGCCTGGGCCGCCGCTGTATCCGCCCAGGCGAGACTCGATACCACCGGGGGTTGCGATGTTCCCATACGTCATTCCGGGACATAGTTCGGCGCGTCCAAATCCGGAAGTGGTACCGGTTCCCTGGGTGCCGTAAGCGGTGCCTGCGCCGCCGTCGACGAAGGTCATGGGAGCGCCATTCTGAACCGTGGTCACGCCCGATATGTTCCATCCCTCAAGCAGCTTGCCGGTGAATCCATTGTGCTTGCCGAACGGAAGATCCCAGCTGTAGTTGATGATGAAGCGCTGGGGCCGGTTGAAATACGATGGGCCGTACTGCTGCGCCAGATTGCTCGCGTTATTGCTGTTGGAGGAGTCGACGGTGGTGTCAGTCAAGGACTTGCTCCAGGCGTAATTAGCTTGCATTGTGACACCGTGCGAGAACTGCTTGCGGATGGTGACCTGCAAGCTGTTGTAGTTGGAAGTCCCGTCGAAGGCAGTGGCCTGCAAACCGGCCGGAGCATAACCTATATAAGGTACGCGCAGCGCGACATTCGCCGTGGTGGTAGTGGTGAGTCCATTGATGGGGTCTGCCGCGCTCGCCAGCAGCGCCGTATTGACGTTGTGATTGTAGTCCAGCAAGTTGATACCACTGGATCCCACATAGCCGAGTTCCAATACCCATCGTGGAGCAAATTCATACTGCAGGTTGACGTTGTACTGTCTGATCAACGGCGTGTGAATAGACTGATCCAGGAACGGCACGCTGAGATTGGAGGACTGCAGCGTCGTAAAATTCGCCCAGCGCTGAACGAACTGGCCCAGCGGCAGATTGGGGAACGGGTTCTGAATGGTGAACGGCGCCGCGGCGCTACCGCTATAATCCAGAGTTGTCGCGTAGGGATTGCCCTGCTCCACTGCGTGCACGAAGCGATCGGCTCCAATGCGGTCATAGAACATGCCAGCGCCGCCACGAATCACCAGTTTGTCGTTGACCTGATAGGCGAATCCGAAACGCGGCCCAAAGTTGCTGAGCGGCGGGTGGTCCTGAATGGCGCCGGTGCCGGACTTGTTTACCAATACGCCGTTGGGCGGCTGCGGATAGTGGGCCAAATAGTTGCCTGCGGTAACCCAGCCTCCGTAGTTGGCCGGTAGACCCTGAGCCGAAGATGGCACCTGCGAATTGGGTGCCAGCTGGCTTAACCAGGTGTTGGTCAAGTTGCCATATTTTTCGCCGAACGTTCCGTCGTATTCCCAACGCACTCCGATGTTCAAAGTCAGCTTCGGGCTGACCTTCCAGTCGTCCTGAACGAACGCATTCATGTTTGTTTCGCGGTAGGCGTGAATAATTCCTCCGGCGGCCGGCGGACCGCTCGATACGCAGAACAGGCACTGGAAGATATTGCCGGGGTTGTTCGCGGCCAGCAGGTTGGTGAAACTGCCGATGAACAGCCATCCGCGTTCCAGTCCCGCGAAATCCAGGTTCCATTCGGCCTTTTCCACTTCGGCTCCGGCGCGAATGGTGTGCCTGCCGTGCGACCAGGAAATCTGATCCTGAAATTGATACTGATTGGTGGGGCTGAAGGCCGGCTCCAGGAATCCGCCCGCGCCGAACCCGTTGATCAGGAACGAAAGCGCCGGTCCCTGGGTCTGGGTGGGAACGATGGGCGTGATACCCAGATTCTGGGGCGTCCATCCGGCGGGCAGATCGTCCGCTAATTTGGAGAACAGCCGCTGGAACGACGCGCGAGCTTCATTCACAAAGGTATTGGACACAATAGTCGTGAGTTTCAGCACCGCATTGGTATTCGAAAATTGCTGGGCTTCCGGGGCTCCCGGCAGCGCGCCGCCGATGGGCGTGTTGAACTGGGTGGTTCGCGGATCGGTGCTATACATGAATCGCATAGCGAGCGTATTTTTCGGGTTGATCAGATAGTCGCCATTGACTATGGTTTGTTTTTCCGAGAACAGCGCGGGCTGATTGAAACTAAGGGGATCGCCAAACGTGGTGTGCGTGGGGAAATAATAACTGCCGTTGGCGTTCTTAACGTTCAGCATGGCCAGCGCAACCGGGCTGACCGTGGTGGAATTGCACGGAAGCACTCCGTTCGGGCCCGGAGGTCCGAAGGAGGGGAGCTGGCAGTTTCCGGCGATCAACTGTTGCACGAACGCGGGTGAACTACGGTCGCCAGCGGGGATAATCGGATACAGCGAGACAGCCGAGTTTCCGGCGACGTTGACGCCGTTCTTGGAGCCAGTTCCTTCGTAACTTCCGAAGATAAACAGCTTGTCCTTCTTGATTGGTCCGCCGATCACACCGCCGTATTGGTTTTGATTCAACACCTGATGCGGGCAGGATTGCCCGGCGAAATTCACGCGGCAAGTGTCCCGGTTGTAAAAGAAATCGTTGGCGTCCAAGTCCGCGTTGCGCAGAAACTCGAAGCCTGTTCCATGCCAGGTGTTAGTGCCCGATTTTGTAACCACGTTCACGTTGCCTCCCGGGTTGCGCCCGTAGGTGGCATCATAAGTGGACGTCTGGACCTTGAATTCCTGGATGGCATCCGGACTGGGGACCGGGATGCCGACGTAAATACCGCCGTCATTTGCGCTGCCGTTGCCTGCCATGCTCTGAATGGCTACGCCGTCCATCTGGAAATTGTTCTGTCCGGGACTGGCGCCGTTGACGCTGATATCCAGTGTGCCCTTGCCGAAGGAGGTAGCGTTATTGACCGGAACGTTAGCGCCGGCGGACAATCCGATGATTTGCGTGAAATTCCGGTTAGCCAGAGGCAACTCGGTGACGGTGCTGCCGCCGACCACGGTTCCCAGAGTGGAACTGGACGTTTGCAGAGTCTCGGCCGTGGCTTCGACGGTAACTTGTTCGGATTGGGCGCCCACTTCAAGCGCGCGATCCAAGGTTGGATTCTCGGTCACATTGAGATTCACCGAGCCGACTTCCGAGGTCTTGAAACCGCTGGAGGAGAAGCGCACCTTATAGCTGCCCGGGGGGAGCAGGGTAAATTTATACTGTCCATCCACGCCCGTGACTGCCGTGCGGACCTGATTCGTATCATTACTAGTCAGGGTGACGGTCACGTTCGGGATGGCAGCGCCCGACGGATCGGTGATTGTTCCGGTAAGGCCGGACGTTCCTGCCGACTGCGCCATTAAAGATGGCACGCTAATCGCAAACAACAGGGTTAAAAGCGCTACAAGCGCAAGCCGCGAACTGAGCAGCGTTTTGGATCTCATAATCCCCTTCTCCTTTGGCAACTAACTAATAACTCTGAACACTTACTCGATGCGGTAAGTACGAGTGCTGTATATATAAGGAGTTACTGAAGACTGACGACGACACGTCACGATTAAAGACCTGCATGCAACTGGTTACCCGGATTGTATTCCATATCCATGTCACGTGGCGTCAAAACAGCGGCAAATTTCTGGTTTTTTGGTGTCTCATTGGGCTGCAGCTGTAACAAGACTCGCTATAGTATTCCAGCCTACTATCGATCGCCTTGTCCCACGGCGCGACGGCCAGGGCCCAAACGATGATTTAGGTCAGTGAGGAGATAATTAGACACACCTTGCCATCGAAACCCACCGAGCCATTACAGGGATTGTATTCCGAGACGCCGCTTGTTGGTCGGCAAAACAGCGGCAAAATTGGTGGGGAAGGATAGAAGGGTGAGGTTGGCCGGCGCCGAGAGCATCGGCCAACCCGAAGGCATGTCTAGAAAACGTACTTTAGCGCAAGCTGGATAATACGTGGATTCGTGGCCGTGCTTTGAATCACGCCAAACGTGCTCCCCAGCGTGTTTTGCGTGGTCACCGGATTATTGAACTGCGCGTGGTTGAACGCGTTAAAGAGCTCGAAGCGGAACAAGACCGATTGCTTTTCGGTGATGTTGGTCACCTTCTGCAGCGACATATCAAAGTTCACCTGACCCGGTCCCAGGATGATCCCAATGCCGGAGTCGCCGAACAATGTTGAGCCGTCGGTAGTATATGGTGCCAGCGGCTCTGCGCAGAACGCATTGGTGGGGTCGCCTTTGCTGCCTGTATGGAAATAGCCGTAACCGCCGCTATTGCCACCCAGGCGTGAAGTTGTGCCACCGGAGGTCGGGATGGAATTATAGGTCACGCCGGGGCAGAGTTGAGAGGTACTGCTGCCGCCCTCACCGGTTCCGGCATTCGCGCCGCCAAAGTAAGCCGTTCCGCCCGCTGTGTTGGTAAACGTGAGCGGCGTGCCGTTTTGAACGATAGTGGTTCCCGACAGGGACCAGCCATTCGTCACCTTGCCCAGTGCGCCTTGCGCGTGTCCGAAGGGTAATTCGTAGTTATAGCTCAGAACAAAGCGCAGCGGGTGTGAGAACGCCGCCGGTCCCATTTGCTGCGACAGGTTGGCCGGGTTGTTGGAATTCGTTTGTCCGTCACCAACGCACCCGATGGCGCACTCCTGCAATTCGGTAAGATCCTTGCTCCAGGTAAAGGCAGCCTGCATCAACAGACCATGAGAGAACTGCTTGCGGACGGTGGCCTGCAGGCTGTTGTAATGATAGGTGGCGTCGTATTCTGTGCCTTGCACGCCGGCAGGCTGGTAGCCCAGGTAGGGCACGCGGTATACAGCGTTCAACTGTGTGTTGGTGGTGACGCCGTTGATAGGATCGCTGGGGCTGGCCAATTGCGCCAGATTGTAGTTGTGATTGTAATTGGCCTGATTGATTCCACTCGATCCGACGTAGCCAACTTCCAACACCCATTGCGGCAGGAACTCGTATTGGAAACCCAAGTTATACTGCCGCGTGAGCGGTGTGTGAATGGTTTCATAGAACGGAGTGTTTAAACTGGAGTTTGCTCCCGTGGCCGGATTGAAGTAGCGCGGTGAAAAGCCCAGCGGGGTGGAGGGGAACGGGTTGGCCAGGCTGTAGGGCAATGCGCCGGGACCGCCGTAATCCAGGGTAAGCGCGTACGGATCGCCCTGTTCCACTGCGTGGACGAACTTGCTGCTGCCAACGCGGTCATAGAAGAGGCCGCCGCCTCCCCGGATCACCAGCTTGCCTTTGTCGAGCGGCTGCCACGCGAAACCAACGCGAGGGCCAAAGTTGCTCAGTGGAACCGCGTTCTGAGTCGGGAAGTTGCTGGTGAGAGTCTTCACTCCGGCGGGCGGCGTTCCGTAGTGAGCGGCGAAATTGGCCGGAACCACATAACCAATCAAGCCAGTGCCGGAGGGTTGCGATGTGGTTGGCGGGGTAACCCCGTTCATCAGGCTGGGCCACACGTTGGTCAGGTTTCCATATTTATCGCCGAAGGCGCCATCATATTCCCAGCGAATGCCCAGGTTTACTGTAAGCTTCGCGTTCACTTTCCAGTCGTCCTGAACGAAAGCGTTCATGTTGTGTTCGCGATACCCGTGAATAATTCCGTTGGGGCCGCTGCGGACGCAGAACAGGCACGAAAGCCAGGTTCCAGAGGCAGCTCCGGTGGTTCCGGTACTGTAATTGCCTTTGCAACTGGGATCGGAACATCCCGGACGGCCAATCAGGAAGTCATTGAATCCGGGCGAAAACAGAAAGCCGCGCAGCAGCGAGGCGAAGGACAGGTTCCATTGCAGCCATTCATACTCGAATCCGGCGCGAATGGTGTGCTTGCCGTGGGACCAGGAGATCTGGTCGCCAATTTGAATCTGATTCGCCGGTCCAACGTAAGGAGCCAGGGTGCCGCCAATGCTAAAGGCGCCGATGATCACCATGGCCGGAGGCAGGGTTTCCTGCGGAACAATGCCGGTGATGCCAACCTGTTGGTTAGTGTAGGGCGCGCTGTCCGATCCATTCGCGATGTTGCGCTCCAGCGACGAATGCAGTTCGTTGATAAAGGTGTTGCTGACCAACGTGGTCAACTTCACCGACGAATCGGTATTGGCGTAGTAGCTGTTGCTCGGAGTTCCGGGGACATTGGAAATGCTAAACGGCGTCTGCTGCGGATCTTCGGTGAAGAAGTAACGCATGGCCAGAGTGTTCTTGCTGTTGATCAGGTAGTCGGCGTTTCCCAGATATTGATTCCCGGTGTAGATGGACGGCAAACTCAAGTTGACTTGCTGGAACCCGCCGGTGGTGGAGCCCGGCAGATAATAGTTGCCGTTGGGAAGCTTTACGTTGAGGATGTTCAGCGCGGTTTGACTGATGTTGTTGCCGGCGCAATCCATCTGTATTTCACCTGGAGTGCCGAAGCCTGTCAGGTAGGAAAAATTGCCGGGGTGGTTCTGGGGGCACATGGCTGCGCCCAGCGCGGCCCTGAAACCGGGAGCGGAACGGTCACCGGCGGGAATGGGCGGCAGAATCGGCGTTACCGAACCGCCGGCGGCGATGCCGTTGCGCTGCCTGGTGCCCTGATAACTGCCGAAGAAAAACAGTTTGTCCTTCTTAATTGGGCCGCCGAAAGAACCGCCAAACTGATTTTGCTTGAGCACCTGGTGCGGGCAGGATTGTCCCGCGTACTGGGTGCTGCAGGTGTCGCGATTATAAAAGAAACCGTTCGCGTCCAGATCGCTGTTGCGGAAGAACTCGAATAACGTTCCATGGAAGGCGTTGGTGCCCGACTTAGTAACCACGTTGACGTTCGCGCCCGGGTTGCGCCCGTAACTGGCGTCGTAAGTAGACGTCTGCACCTTGAACTCTTGAATGGCGTCCGGATTGGGGATGGGAATACCCACGTAAATACCGGAGTCGCCCGCAACTCCAGCGCCGAACGCATTGACCACCGATATGCCGTCCATCTGGAAATTGTTCTGATCCGGTCCATTGCCGTTTACGGCCATATCGAGGGTGCCTTTTCCGAGCGCGGTGGCGTTGTTCGCGTTGCTGTTTGCGCCGGCTTCCAAGCCCAGAATCTGGGTGTAGTTGCGGCTGGACAATGGCAGCCCGGTCACGCTTTGCTGATTCACCACCGTGCCTAGCGTGGAACTCTGCGTCTGCAGCGTTTCGGCGGCCGCTTCCACGGTCACCTGCTCGGATTGCGCGCCAACTTCGAGGGTACGATCCAAGGCCGGGGTCTCGGTGACATTCAAAACGATGGAGCCCACTTCAGAAGTCTTGAATCCGCTGGCGGCGAAGCGAATCTTGTAATCGCCCGGCGGCAGTAGCGTGAATTTGTAAGCACCGTCGGAACCGGTGTTGGACGTACGGACCGCACCGGTGGCATTGCTTGTCAGTGTGACCGTAACGTTCGGGACCGCGGCGCCCGAAGGATCGGTGATGGTTCCAGTCAACCCCGACGTTCCCGAAGACTGTGCCCTGGTGGCCGGAACAAAGAGCAGTAACAACAGAGTCAGCGCCAGCACGGCACAGACTTGCGAACGCAGCAAAGTCGTTTTTTTCATGTTCTCCCCAACTTGGTAGTAGCAGCGCAAAAATGGGCCGCGTCAGACCCACTTGCATGCACCCCGTCCTATCGATATCGCAATTGTATTCGAGTTTTAGCGTGACCAAAATCAAAACAGCGGCAAAATTTCGGATCAAGGCGCCAATCCATAATTGAGCAAATATGTTTTGGGACGGCTAGCCCGGCTGGACCATGCCGGTACGTTCCAGGACCCTCATCCGGCAACTCCAACGCAAGGAAGGTGCAGCAACCTGAGGGATTTTATGATATGATTCGCTGAACTGAAGTCAAAAGCGCGTCAATGTTGATAGGGGCAGTACGGGGAGGCGCTAGATGGAACAAATTATTTTCGGGCCGTTTCGGCTCGATGCAACCACGACTACGTTGTTGAGGGACGGCCACGAACTGGAACTGCGGCCGCAAGCATTTCACGCCCTAAGAGCTCTCACCCACAATCGCGGCCGCTATGTCGGGTACGCGCAGATGATTAATCAAGCCTGGGACGGCAACCTGGTTTCCAAGCATACCGTGGCCGTAACCATTGGCGAAGTGAAAAGGACCCTGGGAGAATTTGGCCACTGGATCTCCTATCGGCCCAAGCTGGGGTACCGTCTGGACGTGCCCCACTCCGACGACCTGGTCAAACAGGGTTGGCATTTCTGGAGCCGCCGCACACGCGAGGGATTCGAAAAGGGGCTGGATTGCTTCCAGCAGGCGGCCATGGAAAACCCATCGGATTTCCGGGCGTTTGAAGGCATTTCGCTGTGCTATCTGCTGCTGGGCACCTATGGCATGCGGATGCCCCGCGAGATGTACAGCGGCTTCCTCCAGGCGCATAAACGCGCCGTGGAACTATGCGGACTCACGCCTGAACGCCGCGCCGATCGGGCGCATGGGCTGCACCTCTTTGAACACCGGTTGGAGGAGGCCGAAAGCGAGCTTCTCCAGGCGCAGGAGGAGAGCCCCGAATCGCCAGAGGTGTATGTCCGGCTCACCATGCTGTATGTGACCCAGGGCCGCTTGGATGACGCCCTGCATATTTTGCTGCGCGCGCGCACTACCCATTCATTGTGGCCGACAGTTCCGGCCAATGAGATCCTGGTTCGCTTTTTCCGCCGGGAGTTCGAGACTGCGGTGGCGTGCGGCAAGAAAGCCCTGGAACTCCACCCCTATCTATACTGGGGCCGCCTTTTTTATGGCGAGTCTTTAGAGCACTGCGGCAAATACACCCAGGCTCTGGAGCAATACCGTCTGGCCGTGATCATGTCGCCCGATCTGCCGTGGCTGCAAGCCGTGGAAGGCGCGTGTCTGGCCAAACACGGTCACCGCAAGGAAGCCACAAACATCCTGGCGGATTTAATCCAAATCCGCAAGACCC
>DATHNM010000276.1:0-4124 GCA_035486095.1 Bryobacteraceae bacterium | reverse complement strand
AGTGACGCCATAGCGCCCATAACCCTCGTCGACCACGATGACGCGCGAAGTTTTGCGGGCCGACTCCACCAGCGTCTTTTCATCCAGCGGCCAAAGCGTGCGTGGATCCACCACTTCGGCGCTGATCCCGCTCTCCTCCAGCAGACTGGCCGCGCCCAGCGCCACTTGCACCATACTGCTGGTGGCGATGATGGTGATGTCGCTGCCTGCGCGCTTTATATCGGCGACGCCCAGCGGAATGGTGTACTCTTCTTCGGGCACCGCGCCCTTCAGGCGATACATCATTTTGTCTTCGAAAAAAACCACGGGGTTGTCGTCGCGGATGGCCGATTTCAACAGGCCCTTGGCGTCATAGGGCGTGGATGGCATCACCACCTTGAGTCCCGGAATATGGCAGAACCAGGCGTGCAAAGATTGCGAGTGCTGCGCGGCCGAGCGGCGCGTTGCACCCAGCGTGGTGCGCATCACCAGCGGAGCTTTCCATTTGCCACCCGACATGTAGTGGATTTTGGCGGCCTGGTTCACCATTTGATCCATGGTGAGGCCGATAAAATCGCCGAACATGATGTCGATCACCGGACGCATGCCGGTCATCGCGGCGCCCACGGCCACGCCGGTGAAGCCGGCTTCGGAAATGGGCGTGTCCAGCACGCGCTTGGCGCCGAATTCTTCCACCAGGCCGGTAAGGACCTTGAATGGATGGCCCGCTTCGGCGATATCCTCACCGAGAATAAAAACGCGCGGGTCGCGGCGCATCTCTTCGGCCAGAGCTTCGCGGATGGCTTGCGCCAGTGTCAGTTCACGAGTAGCAATTTCTGATTCAAGCGTAGACATCTTGATCCACCTTGTCGGGACTGGGATAAGGAGCATCCAGAGCGAACTTCACAGCGCCGGCGATTTCAGCCTTCACTTCAGCATGAATCTGGTCGAGCGCGGCACGATCGGCTTGTCCTTCGGAGATGAGCCAATCACCCATGATTCGCAGGGGGTCACGGTCGGTTTTCCATTGCTGTTCTTCCTGCTTCGATCGATAATATTCGCGGCTCACATCGCCCACGTGGTGCCCGTGGTAGCGATAAGTGTTCACCAGCAGCAGCGCCGGGCCTTCGCCGGCGCGGGCGCGCTCCACTAGTTTCTTCGCAACCGCGTACACCGCACGCACGTCCTGGCCGTCAACGGCCTCCGACGGCACGCCGAAGGCCGGACCTCGCAGGAGAATATCGCCCGCCGTGGTTTCCGAAAAATGCGTGTACTCGTTGTACATGTTGTTTTCGCAAACGTAAATCACGGGCAGCTTCCATAGCGCGGCCATGTTCATTACTTCGTACAGCACGCCCTGGCCCAGCGCGCCTTCGCCGAAGAAGCATACCGCCACTTGCCCGGTGCCCAGACGCTGCGCCGAAAAAGCCGCGCCGGTGGCGATGCCGGTGCTTCCGCCCACGATGGCGTTGGCGCCCAGATTGCCGGTGGCCGGATCGGCGATGTGCATCGACCCGCCCTTCCCCTTGCAGTAGCCGATTTCCTTGCCCAATAGTTCGGCGAACATCAGATCGACAGCCGCGCCTTTTGCCAGGCAATGGCCGTGTCCGCGATGCGTGCTGGTAATGTAATCGTCCGGCCGCAGCGCCTCGCACACGCCTACAGCGACGGCTTCCTCCCCAATATATAGGTGCGCCAAGCCGGGCATCAGCGCGCGGGTGTACAGATCGTTGACCTGTTCTTCGAAAAGGCGAATCATCATCATGCGCCGGTACATGTGCAGATTTAGCTCTGCGCCGGTGCGCGAATGGGGCTTGGATGGATTGACGGCGGTGGTCATTTCGGAACTCCAGACATTCTTGCCAGTACCTCAAATACTACTGCGAAATCCTGCTCCACGTAGCCCATGGCTCGCGCGGCGGTGAGGAACTCGTTGGTGGTGGACGTGGTGGGCAGAGGAACGTCGATTTTGCGGCCCAGTTCGAGAGCCAGCAGCATATCCTTCTGCATCATGTTGACGTTGAACCACGCCTCCTCAGGCATTTTAAGCACGAACGGGCCGCGATACTGAACCATGGGCGACGCAATGGCGCTGTGTGTCAGCACATCGACCGCTGTTTCGCGTTTGATCCCGCTTTTCTCAGCGAGCAAAACGGCTTCGGAGAAGGCCAGCATCTGGACGGCCAGATTCAGATTGGTGGCGATTTTCATCACCAGCGCGAGGCCGTTTTCACCCACGTGCGTAACCTTGGGGCCTAAATCGAGGAGCACCGCTTTGGCCCGCTCGAAGGTTTCCGCCTGGCCGCCCACCATTACCGAAAGCTTGCCTTGTTCCAACGTGATTACGCTTCCAGAGACGGGCGCATCCAGCATGTCCGCGCTTTTTTCCCGGACGCGTGCTGCCAGCGCCTTACTGATTTCCGGGCTCACGGTGCTCATCTCGATCCAGATTTTGCCGCTGCCCAGCCCGGCGATGATCCCGTTGGGCCCATCGGCGATTTCCTGAAGCGCGGCGGAATTCGTCACCATGGACAGCGTGAAGTCGGCAGCGGCGGCCACGGCGCGGGGCGAATCGGCCGATTTCATTCCGCGATCTATGAGCCACTGAGCCTTGGCACGTGTGCGGTTGTAGCCCGTCACCGTATGTCCCTGGTCCAGGAGCCGGTTTACCATGCGGCTGCCCATGACGCCCAGCCCGACGAATCCTAAATTGGCCATTCTTTACAGTGTACGAGCTATGAAAACGGTTTGTGTGCTGAATCTATATCGCCATGAACAGATTCGTGTCCCGGCGAAGACACCAGGTTGTCGAACAGACACAGTATGTCCGGAGAATCCCTTTCCGTTCAATGCCAAAGGTTGGCATGGTATGTGCACTAGCTTGCCGCAAATGTCGCTTTTGGAATGCCGAATCATCGTTCTGGCGGCTAGTCTAAGCGCCGGGTTGGCGGGACAGGGGACGGTAGCGCGGATTCTCTCGCGTCCGCTGCCATCGCCGCAGGAGATGGCGAATCTGGAATCGCAGGTTCTTCAGAATCCGGAGGACATAGAGGTACGCGTAGAGCTGTTGCGGATTTATTTGGAAACTGCGCCCCTTCCGCCCAACGACGATCCGGGCCGCCGGTCAGTCCGGCTGCAGCATATTCTTTATCTGGTGGAGCGTCATCCCGAGGTTGCTGCCAGCGCATCTAAGGTGGCGTACGTTTATGGCGCCAAGGGTCCCTACGCCAACGCGGGCGACCATGGGGCGGTCCGCGATGAATGGCTGGCGGCGGTGCAGGGGCATCCCAGGAACAACGCGATCACGCTGAACGCGCTGAAGTTCCTGGAAGTGGAAGACCAGCAAGATGCCGAACAAGTGCTACAGCGTGCGCTAAATGCCGATGCCGGGAATCGGGAGATCGGCGCGAACCTGGGGTTCCTTTATGCGAGAGAGATCCTGGGAAATGCTCCGGACAACGCGAAGCGTGCAACAACTGAGCTGGAACAAAGCTCGAACGCGATTGTGCTGGCCGCGGCCGGGACTGCCTTGCCGAACCTGGCGATGAGGATGAGCGCCGGGCGCATGGTGGATCAGAAAATCTTTGATCTGGCGAGTGGGTTATCGGCTCGAGCCCGGCAACTAGCCCCGGACGATAAAGACATTCAGGGTCCGATGCCTTTGATTCACTATTTCGCGGGCGATTCAAAATAGCGAATCAGCGCGGTGGCCTTATCGATCTGATCCGCCATCGCTGCCAGGGCTCCGGCGGCAATGGGAATCTGTACACTGGCATCGTCCCAGCGGAATTCTTCAATCGCCTCGCGCACGCCAGGAATGGTTTTCACGTCGTAGCCGGTGTAGTAGCCGGGCGCGTAGATCACATGTTTGTACCACGGGCGCCGCGGCAGGCCCTCCGGCCGCAGCAGCGCGCGGTCGCATTGGATAAAGAGCTGATCCAGCTGCTTTCTGGCGTTCAAAGGCAGCGGAGCAGAGGCCCGCTGTTCCTGTTCGTCGAAGAGGCGCGCGCTGGCGCGGAGCCGGGCGACGGCGTTTTCGAGCGGCGCGAAATTCAGATAAGGCACCGGCCGTTTCGGCGCGGGCACGACAAACGGAACCCGCGGATCGGACGCGAGTTCCAAAGACCGATCGGCGATTGACCGGT
>DATHNM010000275.1:0-3989 GCA_035486095.1 Bryobacteraceae bacterium | reverse complement strand
GCCTTTCTTGTCGCCGCGGTTTTGCACTTCGTTGCCATTGTGGAAATGACCGTCGCGCTTGGCCACCTGCCGGTCGACACGTTCTTTGAATCGGCCACCGTTTGCGCCTTTCTGATCGCCGTCCTCTTCCTTTTCGTCTATTGGCGATATGACGCCGCCAGTCTCAGCGTCTGCATCTTCCCGCTGGTCTTCGTCCTCACGCAGGTGGGCGCGATGGAAACCCCCATCGGCTCCTGGCCCAGCACCAACGTCCGCGCCCTGCTGCTGGTGCACGTGATGATGGTGCTGCTGGGCTATGCATCGCTGCTGCTTACCGCGGTGGCATCGTGTTTCTATCTGATCCAGGAACGCCAGCTCAAGCGCAAGAAGCCGCTGGATCTTCCCGAGTATCTGGCGCAGCTTTTCAAGCGCCTGCCGCCCCTGGCCACGCTGGACAACCTGATCACCAACGCCATGAGCTTCGGCTTCGTGTTCATCACGCTGGGGGTCATCGCGGGCAGCACATGGGCGTTTATCGACGCGGGCACCGCCTGGATTCGTGATCCCCGCATCGCACTGGCCTTCATCACCTGGGGCTTCTATCTCACCATGGTCTTCCTCCGCCAGACCGCCGGCTGGAGAGGCCGCAAAGCGGCGCTGATGGCGGTGGCCGTGCTCTGCTGCTCCGGACTCACCTGGGCCGCGCATGTGGGCCTGCGCAACTTACTCGCCAGATGAAATTCTCCATCACAGGCGTGAATCATAAAAGTGCTCCGGTGGAGGTGCGCGAGCGCCTGGCGTTCGACGAAAGCGCGTTGTCTCAAGCCCTGATCTCGCTCAAGGGCCGGCCAGGCTTTTGCGAAGGCATGATCCTTTCCACCTGTAATCGCGTGGAAGTGGCGCTGACCTGCGAAGACAATTCCAAATCCGAAGTCGCCGTGGATCAATTCTTAGCCGACACCCGGCAGGTCCAGCGCGAGTGGGTGACGCCGTATCTCTACCACTTCGAAGACAGCGATGCCATCCGGCATCTATTTCGCGTGGCTTCCAGCCTGGATTCCATGGTGGTCGGCGAACCGCAGATTCTGGGGCAGCTCAAATCGGCTTATTCGCTCGCCAAGGAACACGGCGCGGTCAGCGGATTCATGGACACCCTGCTCACCCGCGCTTTCAACGTCGCCAAGCGCGTGCGATCTGAAACCGACATCGGCGAAAATGCCGTCTCCGTCAGTTATGCAGCGGTGGAACTGGCGCGCGAGATTTTCGGCTCGCTCAGCGGCAAGAAAGTCATGATTGTCGGCGCCGGTAAAATGTCGGAGCTTGCGGCCCGGCATTTGCGCCGCAGCGGCGCGGGACAAATTCTGGTCACGAACCGGACGCACGAACGCGCGCTTGAAATGGTGGAGCTGTTCGATGGCAAGCTGGTGGATTATACGCGCTTCCAGGCTGCCCTGCCCGAAGTGGACATCGTAATCGCATCCAGCGGCGCGCCGCACTACATCATTTTGCGCGACGACATGAAGAAGGTTCTGGAAGCGCGCCGCAACAAGCCAATGTTCCTGATCGACATCGCGGTGCCGCGCAACATCGAGCCGTCCGTCAACGAACTGGACAACGTTTTTCTTTATGACATCGACGACCTGCAAAAAGTCATCGAAACCAATCTGAAGGGCCGGACGGAATCTGCAGCCGACGCCGAAGCCATCATTCACGAGGAAGTAGAGCGCATGGTGGCGCGCCTGAAGGCTCGTGAAGTTGCGCCCACTATCGTCCGGCTGCAAGAGGAACTGGAGCGTCTGCGTGCCGGCGAAATAGCGCGCTGGCGAGCCAAGCTGGGAACGCTGACTCCGGAACAGGAACTCGCCATCGAAGCCTTCACCAAAAGCATGATGAACAAGATCGCCCACGGACCGATTTCGGAAATTCGCCGGCAAGCCTCGCAGCCCGATGGACACCACATCATCAATGCCGTCCGAAAGGTCTTTCGCCTGGATTAAGCATGCTGACGATTGGGTCACGAGGTTCCCAGCTTGCGCTTTGGCAGGCGCACTGGATTCAAGCCCGCCTGGAAGAAGCCGGTGAGCAGTCCCGCATTGAGATCATCAAGACCACCGGCGACAAGATCGCTGACGTGGCGCTGGCGCAAGTTGGAACGAAGGGCCTTTTCACCAAGGAAATCGAAGAGGCGCTGCTGGCGGGCAGTATCGATCTGGCTGTTCACAGTCTGAAAGACATGCCCACCGATTTGCCGGACGGGCTGATTCTGGCCGCTATTCCGGAACGCGAAGATCCGCGCGACGCCCTGATTGGCCGGGCCTTTGAGGAACTGGCTCCAGGCGCACGCATCGGAACCGGCTCATTGCGCCGTGCCGCGCAACTGCGGGCGCGCCGTGCCGATTTGCGGATCGAAGACATCCGCGGGAATGTCGACACGCGCCTGCGCAAACTGGATGAAGGCCGCTACGACGCCATCGTGCTCGCCTCGGCTGGGCTGCGCCGCCTGGGCTGGGAAGATCGCATCACCGAAGTTTTCAACCCCAGCGTGATGTGTCCCGCAGTGGGCCAAGGCGCGCTGGCGGTGGAAACCCGCGACGATGGCGGCCATGCCTTTCAAATCGCCGGACGCCTGGAGCACGCGGCAACCCGGGCCGCCATTACCGCCGAACGCGCCGTGCTGGCTTCGCTCGGCGGCGGATGCCAGGCACCCATAGGCGCACACGCCTACATCAACGAAGAGACGCTTTATGTGATTGGGCTGATTGTTTCGCCGGATGGGACGCAGCTAATCCGCCAGGCCAAACACGGCCCGGTTCGCGACGCCGCGGCGCTGGGCGATGCACTTGCCGAGCATCTTCTTTACTCCGGTGGAAAGCAAATTTTGGACGCCGTCTACGCTCAGTCCGCGGAACCGCAGGCGTGAGCGAGCGTGCCAAGGTTTATCTGGTTGGCGCGGGCCCCGGCGACCCAGGCCTGATCACCTGGAAGGGGCGCAAGCTTCTCGCCATCGCCGATTCCATCCTCTACGACAACCTGGCTAACGAGCATCTTTTGGATCTGGCGCCCAAGAATTGCGAGCGCATTTACGTCGGTAAAAAGAAATCGGTGCACGCCTTCCCGCAGGAAGAAATTTGCGCCATGATGATTGACCGGGCACGCCGCGGGCTGAACGTGGTGCGCCTCAAGGGCGGCGATCCGTTTATCTTCGGGCGCGGCGGCGAAGAATTGGAAGCGCTGGCCCACGCCGGAGTTCCGTTCGAAGTGGTCCCCGGCGTCACCTCGCCTTTGGGAATCGCGGCTTACAGCGGCATTCCGCTCACGCACCGCGCGCACAACAAGGTGTTGACCTTCGTTACCGGCCATGATGTCGACGGCATCGATTGGAGCAAGATCGGGCAAACCGAGACGCTGGTGATTTTCATGGGCATTTTTTCCATTCGGGAAATCACGATGGAAATCATGCGGCACGGACGCTCCACCGCTACGCCGGCGGTGGCGGTTCGCTGGGGAACGCGGCCCGATCAGGAAACAGTGGCCGGCACTCTGGCGACCATCGCCGATCGCATTGACGCTGCCGGCCTGAAGCCGCCGGCGACGGTAATCATCGGCGAAGTAGCCGGGCTGCGCGACAAACTGGACTGGTTCGAAAAACTGCCGCTGTTTGGAAAGCGGATCGTTGTGACGCGCGCCGCGGATCAGGCTGCCGAATTGTCAGACCGTCTGAGGGCTCTGGGCGCGGATGCCATCGAACTGCCGGTAATCGCGCTCGAACCGCCGGCCGATGCAGCGCCGCTGGACCGTGCCATTGAAAATCTGGGCAGCTATGACTGGTTGATTTTCACCAGCGTCAACGGCGTTCGATTTTTCCTGGAGCGACTGGACCAATCGCGGAACGATTTACGAGCGCTCAAAGCACGGATTTGCGCCATCGGACCAGCGACGCGAAAAGCGATCGAGGATTTGCATCTTAAGGTTGATCTGATGCCCCAGGAATACGTCGCTGAAAGCCTCGT
>DATHNM010000274.1:0-8360 GCA_035486095.1 Bryobacteraceae bacterium | reverse complement strand
TCGATGACGCGGAAGATCGCGCGAAGCGGCCCGTGGCCGTGATCAGCGAAAGTCTGTGGCGGCGGAAGTTCGCCGCCGACTCCGCCATCGCAGGCAAGCAGATTCGTTTGGACAAGCAATCGTTCACCGTGGTCGGGGTTGTGTCGAAGCGGCAGGCTTTCCCCGAGTGGGCCGACTTTTGGATGCCGCTTTCCCTGCTCGAACCAGAACTTCAGAATCGCCGCAAATCCCATCCTCTCGAAGTTGTGGCGCGCCTGAAGCCAGGCGTGACCGTGGAACAGGCGCAGACGGAAATTCAGTCCATCGCCCGCCGGCTGGCTCAAGCGCATCCGGACACCAACGCAACCGTTGGCGCGTTCGTCATTCCGTTGGCTCTCGAGAAGACCCGTGACATTCGTCCTGCGCTGTTGCTGGCTTGGGCGGCCGTCGGCCTGGTGCTGCTGATGGCCTGTGCAAATCTGGCGCATCTCTTTTTAGCGCGCATGCTGGAACGGCGCGAAGAGCTGGCGATTCGTGAAGCTTTGGGCGCAGGGGCTGGCCACCTGATCCGCCAGGTATTAACTGAGAGCCTGTTGCTTGCCGGGGCGGGCGGAGCTGTTGGAGTGGTGCTCGCCGTGGGCGTCGGCCGGCTCCTTCCTGCCGAACAAACCTCGTGGCAAGCTCCCGTCTGGCTCTTTGCCATTGCCATCTCCGCGGCGGCCGGTATTTTGTTCGGCTTGCCCGCGTGTTGGCACGTCTTGCGCGAGCGGCGCTTTGTAGCTTCTACCAGGTCTGTGGTTCGCGGGCGATCCCGCGTCGGATTCGTGCTCCTGGCGGGCGAGATCGCGATGGCGTTCCTGGTTCTGGCGGGCGCCGCATTGCTCGCCAGAAACTTCGCTGCGTTGCTCTCGCAGCCGCCTGGTTTTCAATCTGAGCGCGTGCTCGAAATCCCGAATCTTCCGCTGCGCGCCGATTGGGAGAAGTCAATGCTTCCGGCGCTGCGTCGCATCCCAGGTGTGCAAGATGTGGCTGCGGTAAATTCCGCTCCGATGACGCTGGGGCTAGCCGAGCACAGCCGTTTTGCCACCCGATTCGGCATTGCCGGCCGAACATTCGATTCCGGCAGTTTCCCGGTCGCGCAATACCGCTGGGCCACGCCCGATTATTTCCAGGTGCTCGAAATTCCTCTGCGGCGCGGCCGCTGGCTCACCGGGTCGGAAGCCGATCAGAATCGCGTCCTCATCAATGAAACGCTGGCCCAGCGTTTTTTCTCGAAACAAGATCCTGTTGGACAACACCTGCTGCTCGGCGTGATGGACGCCCAGCAAAGCTCCCTCGAGATTGCCGGCGTGGTGGGCGACGTGCGCGATTTTGGCCTGGATCACGAAGCGGAGCCAATGTTCTATGGAATTTCCAGCGGGCCTGTGATGACTTTGCTGGTGAAAACCAATGCCGATCCCATTCAGTTTGCGCCCAAGCTTCGCGAAGCCATGCAAGCTCTCGACGCGGAGCTTCCCATTTCAAAGATCCAGCCGTTCTCTCAAAACGTCGCCGATTCGCTGGCCCGCCGTCGTTTTGCGCTCACGCTGCTCGGCATCTTCGGAGCACTGGCGGCGTTGCTTACCGCGGCCGGCGTGTATGGTTTGCTGGCCTACTCGGTGAACGCGCGGGTGCGCGAATTTGGTGTGCGCGGCGCGGTTGGCGCAACACGATTGAACCTGGTGAGCATGATCCTGCGCGAAGCCGCCATACTGATGACTCCCGGGCTGGCAGCCGGCCTGCTGCTGGCGCTGGCATTTTCCAGCGTGATGAAAAGCTTTGTGTACCGGCTGTCTCCGCTGGACCCTTGGTCGCTCGCAAGCGCCGCGGTCTTTCTGATTTTTCTGACGATGTTTTCAGCGCTGATCCCCGCGCGCCGGGCCGCCGCGGTGGATCTGGCCACTGCGCTGCGCGCGGACAATTAGTACAATACCAGCCATGCGACGCAGAGAATTTGTCTCCGCGGCTGCCCTGGTTGGCGCCGCAACTGTTGTCAATTCGCAAACCACCAGCGCGCCCGCGCCCGGCAAGGGACGCCTCAAGCAGTGTGTTACGGGGTTCCCGTTCGATCCAAAAATGCCCTTGGAAGATCGCTGCCGCGAAGCCGCGCGCCTGGGTTGCGTGGGGTTCGATTTGATTGGTCCCAAGGATTGGCCCACGCTGAAGAAATATGGCCTGATTCCGACCATGGCGCCCCCCGGAGGAGTCACCATGGAAGACGGCATCATTCACAAAGAGGCGCACGAGAAATCTCTCGTTGCGCTGGGCGCCGCCATTGATGAGTGTGCCGCCGGTGGCAGCCCCAACATCATTACCGTCGGCGGGCAGCGCAAAGGCATGTCGGACGCGGAAGGCGCAGATAACGCGGTTGCGTTTCTGAATCGCATCAAGTCGCGCGCTGAAGATAAGAACGTGACCATCTGCATGGAAGTGATGAACAGCAAGCTCAAAGACCCGGGCCTCGGCCGAACGGATCAGATGTGCGATCACCTGGCATGGGGTGTAGAGGTGGTGAAGCGCGTGAACTCGCCGCGCGTGAAAATTCTGTGCGACATTTATCATCTGCAAATCATGGATGGCGACGTATGCCGCAACATCCAGACGAATTTTCAATGGATCGGCCATTTCCACACCGGCGGCGTCCCAGACCGGCATGAACTGGACGATACGCAGGAGCTGAATTATCGCTTCATCGCAAAGACCATCGCGGATCTAGGCTACGCCGGGTACATCGCGCACGAATTTCGTCCCACTCCGGGGCGCGATCCGCTGCAAAGCTTGAAACAGGCCATCGACATTATCACCGTGTGACCGGTATTTGCGGCGCACTCGATCCGTTGGATACCGGGGCGGACAGAGAGGCGTAGGGGATGGTGGTTTGTGTGGGCACCGCCAGCGCGGTTCCGGCGGATTCCACCGCGTCTAGAATCGCTAAGAAAAGATCCTGCTGGATCTTGTTAAACTCATCGCCATTGAGCGTAAGAACATAGATGAAAATTTCGATGTCCAGCGAGTACGAGCCGATTCCGATGAAGCGAACCGGCATGGGACCCGTCTCTAACTTGGTATTCTCTTTCACCAGCTTCGTGATGGATTCGAGCAGCGTCCGCACTTGATCGGGCGTGGTGTTTCGCCGCAGGTTCAATGTCACGTGGAACAGCATTTTGTCGCGGCGATCGAAGTTTTCAAGCGTCATGGCGGAGAACGAACCGTTGGGCACCGTCACCAGCGTGCGGTCCAGCGTGCGAATGCGGGTGGAGCGCAAACCGATGTCTTCAACCGTTCCCACCTGGCTGCCGAATTTGCAAAGATCGCCCACCGAAACCGGGCGGTCGCTGATGACGGAAACACTGCCAAAAAGATTCTCGATGGTCTTTTGCGCCGCCAGTGCCAGAGCCACGCCGCCGATGCCCAACCCCGCCAGAAGGGTTGTGGTGTTGTAGCCCCAGGCGCTCAGAACGGCGGCAATAATCAGAACGAACACGACAATTTTCGCCACGCGTCCCGAGAGTGGCAGCACCGAATATGAGAAAGCCCGATGCCGCGCTTCCAGCCGTGTGCGAAGATGACGGACAATCGCATCGATGATGACGGCGCACAACCAGAATATTCCCCAAAAGAAAAGCAGCGCGAGAACGCGGCCCAGATAGAGGCGCAGGAGTGCGGAAGGTCCGAACCATTCCATGCCGCCGCGAAATAGAGACACGGAGAGCAGCAGACGCAGAGGCCCTAGAAAGGTCTGCAGCAGGCTGAGGTTCCACTTGGGCGCCAGGCGCCTGACCAATTCGTGCGTCAACCAGAGGGCGAAGCGCGAGAGCAATTTGGACAACGCGGCCAGTGCGAAAGCTAATAAAACCAGCCCTATCCAGCGCCACAACGGCGTGCCGATCAATTGCCAGTTGACCAAAGGAAGAGGCAGGTGCCGTTCGATAACCGAGTTGTCGGCCATCTGCGCGATGAGCGGAATTCTGGCAATACTGTCGGAAGAAACCAGCCAGACGGAAAGCCCTGAATGCAGCGTGACTCGTTCCAGATCCAACTCCAGCGTCTGGCCGTTCACGTGAAACGTGTCGATTCGATCGCGATTCCGGGCAAGGTTATCCGATATATCGCCTTCCGGATCGCGGCTTAGATTACCGACGTCGAACTGAGTATCGCGATCCAAAATCGCTTGCAGTTCACGAGCTAGTTCGGCGCCGCCGGAGAGCCGCTGCTCATCCGGCATTTTGCGGAGATCCAGATAACGCCAAGCGCGGCTGTAGTTTTGAGCATGGGCCGCTTCCAGAAAAGCCACCACGGAGCTTTGCGGCGAATCGCGATCTAAAGGGTCTTTATTCGGGGCAGGGTTTGTTGGATTGGCGGATGGTAGGATTTGCGCGCTGGCAGCTAGGCCGGAAAGCAGGAAACAAAAGACAATCCTGGCATTCTTCATCGTAGATTTTAAGCCTGCACGCGAGCTTCCTAAGTAGGGCTGTAACGGTTAGATGTGGTTAACTGTCCGCCGGCCGCTGTAAACTCAGCGAACATTTCGCGGGCTTTTTGTTCGTCCAGGGCTTTCACGGCATCGGTAACGATTTCCACCGGCTTGCCGGTTTTGAGCAGGCCAAAAGCAGCGCACCGGACGCAGATTTCCGTCACGACGCCATAGACCACGTAGCGATCCGCGTCGAGTTGCGCGAGCAGTGGCTCCAGCCGCGGGCTGCTGAAGCAATCCAGCTGCTGTTTTTCGAGAATGAACTGCCGGGGGTCGTTCAGTAACGTGATGGCGGGCTTGCGCTGGCCTGTGGTTCCCACCACGCAATGGTGAGGATAGATCTGAAATTCCGGATCGTCCTGGGAATGCGCATCCATGGTGGAGATCAGAAAAGGGGCGTGACGATTCAGCTGACCGACGACCGGAAGAATATGCTCCGCGCCGGGCACATAAAGCGCGCCGGAGGGATAGACAAAATCAATCTGCGTGTCGATGTCGAAGAAGACCGTTTTCATCCTGGACCTTTTCATACAGAGCCAGCAGCTCATGGCTCTGGTCGACGCGATATTCCTGGCCAATATCGAAGAGGCTGCGAACGGCGGTGGGCAACCGTTTGATGCACTCGGCGGCGTACTGGCGCGCCGCGCCGGCGGTGGGCAAGGGTTCAATCAACTTTCCGCCCAGCATCACCGGACGCAGCAGGGCTTTCGCTTCCGGTTCGCCCGGGCCGCAGCCCAGGCATTCCCACGAGCACGCGATCACATCATGAGCCGCGAACCGAAACACCTGCTTCGCTCCCGGCAGCGTGTGCTTATCCTCGCTGAATTTCGCGGTGAAGCGTCCATTCAGCTCCACCAGTTTGTAGACCACGCCGAGATGGGGCGAATCGGCCGACGTTGCCAGGTCCGTTCCCACTCCGAATGCGTCGATGGGCGCGCCGGCTGCCGCAAACTCCAGAATCTTGTATTCGTTCAGATCGCTGGTGGCCATGATTTTCGCGCTTTTCAAACCAGCGTCGTCCAGTATCTTGCGCACTTCGCGCGACAACTCCACCAGATTGCCGCTGTCCAGCCGCACGCCCCACAAAGGCTGGCCCAGCGCGGCGGCGGACCGTGCGCCTTCAATGGTGTCGTAGGTATCGATCAAATATGCCGTGGCGTCGCCCAGCAAATTCTGCAGCCGCTCAAAGGCCTCCCGCTCGGTGGCAAAGGACTGCACCCAGGAATGAGCGGCGGTTCCAAAAACGGGAATGCCATATCGAAAGCCAGTTTCCGTATTGCTGGTGCCGATGCAGCCCCCGATATAGGACGCGCGCCCGGCCAGGACGCCGGCTTCGGCAGAGTGCGCGCGGCGAGCGCCAAAATCCACCACGGCGCGGCCGCCGGCCACTTCCACAATTCGGGACGCTTTGGTAGCCACCAGCGATTGGAAGCCGATGGTGGCGAGCAGGTAGGTTTCGGCGATCTGCGCCTCCATCAACGGCGCGCGCACGGTAAGGAATGGTTCGTTGGCGAAGATGGGCGTGCCTTCCCGCATGGCGAACACGTCCCCCGTGAATCGAAGCTGGCGCAACGCGTCGAAGAAACCGCTGGAGACGCGCTGGAATTGAGGAAGTCCGCGCAGGTAATCGATTTCTTCGTCGGAGAACTTCAAATTGAGGAGATAATCGACGGCCTGGGCCAAGCCGGCCGAAATCACATAGTTGCGATAACGCGGCAAACGGCGGAAAAACAGCTCGAATGTGGCGCTCTCGGCGGTTTTGCCGGCTTCGAAGTAACCGGCCGCCATGGTGAGCTGATAAAGGTCGGTCAGGAGGCCGGTCATCAAACTATTATTCTATCAATCACTTACTAACAGGCGCGCGGCTCAGGGCCAGTCCCATGGCCACGGATGTGAATTCATTGCCGGTCCGGATTCGTTCCCGGCCGAAGCGCGCATCGAAGATTCGCCGGACCGCCGGAACGAAGGATGAACCTCCGGTGAGAAAAACCATGTCCACGTCGCGCGCATCAATACTGCACCGTCCGAGGAGCGTGTCCACGCAGGTCTCGATTTGAAGCAGTTCTTCCGAGATCCACGATTCGAAATCGCGCCGGTGAACCACCGCGCTCAGATTGAGGCCGCCATCGGTGAACCTAAATTGTGCGGTTTCATGGTTCGACAGATCGCATTTGGTCTGCTGAATGGCCTTGTGCAATTGGTAGCCCAGGTCTTCCTGGACAAGATCGATCAGCGCGGCGATCATCTCAGGATGGAACGCCTGGGTTTTGACGCTATTCAGCATGTTCATGACTTCCTTGGTGCGCAGGAAGGACAAGTGATGCCAGCGTTCCAGCTTGAAATAAACCCAGTTGGGAACTGGCAGGATTTTGTTCATGGACTGAATCTGCGATCCGGCGCCCAGCGCAGGCGAGACGATGTGGCGAATCATCTTGGCGTCAAACGAGTCGCCGGCCAGACCCACCCCGGCATTGCCGAGCAAATCCTTGGGCTGCCTGCCGCGGCGGCGTATGCCGGGCCCAACGCGCACTAGTGAAAAGTCGCTGGTGCCGCCTCCGAAATCGCCGATCAGGATTAGTTCATCGTGATCCAGAGTTGATTCGTAGTAATGCGCCGCCGCCACCGGTTCCATCTCAAAACTCACTGATTCAAACCCGGCTAACTGGAAAGCCTTTTCCAGGCGCTGCTGCGCGTAAGAATCGTCTTCATCCGTTTCTGAGCCGACAAAGTGGACCGGACGGCCGACGACAGCCCGTCTGATACCGCTGGAAAATTGACGTTCGGCCTTCTCGCGCAGATCTCCCAATATGCACGCGATCAGCTGCTCCAGAGTCCTGCGCTTACCAAACACGTCGGTAGTTTGCAGACTGCGGCTGCTCAGGAAAGACTTCATCGATTGGATCAGGCGGCCTTTGTGATCGGTTTCGAGGTAATGCTCGATTCCTTCAGGGCCGGTCCATGACTTGATGACGCTTTTGTTCTGCTGCTTGATCTGTTCCAGGTACAGAAGCGAACGGTAGGCGGCTGTGATTTCGCCGGCAAACGGGAAGGTAGCCAGGGCGACCCCGTCCGCGCCGGCGTGCGCGACAGAACTGTTAGTGGTTCCGAAATCGATGCCGACTGCGAGGTCTATTTCTTCACCGCTGGCGCGGGCTTCACGTCGGAGGCCGCTTGCACAAGATCGTCGACGGTCTTAGCGTCGAGACCGTAGAGTGCCGGTTCGTTTTCGCGCTGCGCGACATAATCGGCGCCTTGCTTCGCGATCAAAAGTTTTTCCGTCAGCTTGCCGTTGTTCGAAACGACGGTGATGTCCACGGTGGGCGCGCCGAGCGATCCGGTGTCGATAAACTTGCCGGCAGCCAAGTCACGCAGTTTGTCGAGGAAAGACTGCACGCTGGTGCTGTCCATCTTCTTGCCGTTTGAAAACCAGTCGTCGCCGCCTTTCTGGAAAGAGAAAGCTTTGCCGTTGGCGTGCATATCGATCTTGCCCGGATCGTTAAATCCAAAATCGAACAGCTTCTTGTTGCGGAAATCGTCGAGCGCTTTGTCGACGCCCGCGCCCAGCTCGGGAGTGGCTTTGAAGACTCCAGGGACGACGCTCGATTTCGCGTAGTAATCGTCTTTGACTTTGCGGATATCGATCTGCTGGGTGCCGGACGGGTCTGTCAATTTTACGGTTGCAACCGGCGTGCCGGATGCGAATGCCGCAGCGGCCTTTTTGGCATCGTCGTCCGAAAGAGTCAAATCCATTTTCGCGTCTTTCAGCTTCCGTAGCATCTCGTCCACCTGCAGGCCGTCGGCACGCAGGGGCTTCGGTTTAACGATTTGCCACTGATCCTTGTCGCGTCCGAATTCGATGTCCGCCTTT
>DATHNM010000273.1:0-2478 GCA_035486095.1 Bryobacteraceae bacterium | reverse complement strand
CATGCGCAGCGTGGAGGAAGCATCCGCGCCCAGAGCCATCCGGATGCCGATTTCCCTGGTCCGCCGCGCCACCGTGTACGAATTAAGAGCGTACAAGCCGATCACCGCCAGAAACAGCGCCACGCTGCCGAATATTTCGAGCACCTGCGCGCCGGTGCGGACAATCCAGATGTCCAGGCCGGAATCCAGATGTTCGCGCATGGTCTTAAGCGCCACGATCGGCAGCCGCGCGTCAGCGGCCAGAATCTCATGCCTGACACTCTCCAGCGCCCTGTGCTCGGCCTCCGGGCCGCCGCCCAGCTTCACATGGAACTGCACATCGGACTGAAACTCTTGCCCGAAAGGAAGGTAAAGATGAGGCTCAATCTTTCCGCCCAGGATGTCCTCGCGAATGTTGCCCACCACTCCCACAATCTCCGCGTCCCGCGCCTGCTTTCCCCGTTCGTCCATTCGAATATGCTTCCCCACGGCATCGCCCGACGGCCACAATTTATCGGCGGCCAGTTGGTCGATTATCGCCACGCTGGTCTTCGAGCCCTCCGTACTCTCCGCGGCCGTGAATGGACGCCCGCGCAGAACCGAAATCCCCAGCGTCTGAAAATAGTCTTCGCTCACGATGTTGTAGCGCGTTTCCAGCGCCGGATGTTCTTTTGTGGCGGCGGAGCCGGAAGGCGTGACGCTTTTGCCCAGCCGCGTGGATCCGAACGGAACCGTTGCCGCGATTGCCACCGATTGCACACCGGGCACCTGGCGAAGCCGGTCTTTCAGCGCCGCGTAGAGGTGGCTGGCGCGCGCCTGGTCGTAATCGATCAGACTGGCATCCACTTCAGCCAGCACTTCGTTCTCCAGCGAAAAGCCCGGCTGAATATTCGCCGCCCGAACGGCGCTGTGTACGAACAGGCCGGCGGCGGTAAGCATCGCGAGCGACAGCGACAACTGCGCCATCACCAGCATATTGCCGCGCGAAAACAGGCGGCGTTTGCGGCCTCCCACATCCTCGCCGGAGTTTTCCTTCAGGTCTGCCGAGACATCGGGCTTGGATAGCTTCCAGGCTGGGAAGAGTCCGAAGACCACGGTGCTCAGAATGCAGAACAACAGGGTGAACCCGAGAACGCGAGCGTCCGGGGTAGAGTCGTAGACAATTTCTATGGGAGCCAGCCGGGCCATCGATTGAGTGAGCGCCGTCGTACTCCAGGACGCGACCAGAAGTCCCGCGGCGCCGCCCAGAATCGCCAGCAGGAAACCTTCGGTCGCCAGTTGGCGCACAATACGCCGGCGGCTGCCGCCAATGGCCAGCCGGATCGCGATTTCCTTGCGCCGCGCCGTCCCCTTGGCCATCATCATATTCGCCAGATTGAGGCTGGCGATCAGCAGCACCACACCGGCCAGCGAAAGCAGCATAATCGCAGGCGCCTTGAGTGTGCTGTCGCTCTGCGGATTGGTGGAAATGCCCAAACGCGCCAGTGGACGCACCAGCAGCGTCTGGTCCTTGTTCTCGGCGGGATACGCCTGCTCCATCCGTGCAGCAGCCACGGCCAGCATGGCATCGGCCGCCTGGGGCGTCACTCCCGGTTTCAAACGGCCCAGCAGGATGAGCGTATTGTTGTCCCGTGCGGCCAGCGGCCTGAGGTGCCCCTCAAAATCGTTCATCACCAATCCGTATGCACTGAGCGGGACAAAAATCTCCGGGCTGAGCAGCGCCATGCTGCCGGTGAATCCTGGGGGCGTGATGCCTACGATGGTGAACAGATGGCCATTGATGCGCACCGGCTTGCCCACTAACTGCGGGTCTTCGCCATTTTTCTTCCAGAACGGATAGGTCACTATGGCGGTCAATTCGCCGCCCGGCTTTTCCTCCTGCGGCAGGAACGCACGGCCCTTTAGCGGCATTACGCCGAGCATGGAGAAATAGTTGGAGGAGACCACGGTGATGAGCGTCCGGCGCGTGGTCTCGCCTTCCTGGATGCCCACCAGCGCCATGTTCAGGGCCGCCAGACTGGAGAAAGCCTGGCTGTTGTCGCGGATGTCGACGTAGTTCGGATAGGAAAACGCCCGGTACACGTCGGGATGCCGGCTGTCGCGGCTGAAGAGGCCCGTCAGTTCCTCGGGCTTCTGCACAGCCAGCGGCTTCAGCAGAAAAGCGTTGACCAGGCTGAACACTGCGCTGTTTGCGCCAATGCCCAGAGCCAATACCAGCACCGCCGCCACGGTGAATCCCGGTTTACCCGCGAGCATCCGAACGCCGTAGCGAATATCCTGCCAGAGATGGTTCATTTTGTGCCCTGGATACTGCTACGAGCGAAACTGGAGTTCCGTTCCTGAAAATGCACCCGATACTAAGGATGGTGATCCTTTTCCAGAACCTTTCCCCGGCGCGGAAGATCGGCTTAGTGGCAGCGGCAATCGCTTACGTAGTAGCGGGAACACTGCATTTCATCCGGACCGGCGCTTATTTGAGAATTATGCCGCCATATATTC
>DATHNM010000272.1:0-10740 GCA_035486095.1 Bryobacteraceae bacterium | reverse complement strand
CCGGCAGCAGTTTGAGCAGTGCCGGGAGGCGGTGGAGACCATGCCGGCGAACCGGCGGCGGCAATTGGGGAAGTGGAAGCGGTTGGCGACGCTGGAACTGCGAAATAGCTAGCTTGGCAATAGCAGACGACGGAAGTTTTCCGTGGTGGCGGCGCAAATGTCCTCGTAGGATTGCCCGCGCAGTTCGGCCAGCTTGCGCGCGGTGTGGACCATCAGCGCGGGCTCGTTGCGCTTGCCGCGCTTGGGCACCGGCGCGAGATACGGGGCGTCCGTTTCAATCAAGATGCGATTACCGGGCGCGGACTTCGCGGCAGCCTGCACTGTGAACGCCTTGGGAAACGTGACGATGCCGCCGAAGCTCAGATAGAAACCGAGATCCATGGCGCGGCGCGCTTCATCCGGCCCCCCCGAGAAACAATGCATGATGCCGCCGATGCCATGCGGTGTCCAGTGCTGTTCGATCACAGCCAGGGTGTCGTCCCAGGCTTCGCGGGTGTGAATGACGATCGGTTTCTTCGCGTCCGCCGCAATCTCCATCTGCTGGATAAAAGCCGCTTTCTGCACGTCGCGCGGGGAAAAATCGTAGTGATAATCCAGACCGATTTCGCCGACAGCGAGGACTTTGGGATGCGCCAGCAGATGGGAGAGGCGTTGGAAGTCGTCCGGGCTGGCCTTGGCCGCATCGTGCGGATGAATACCGATGGTGGCATAAAAGGCCGGATGCTTATCGGCCAGGCGCACGCCGGCCTCCAGATCGGGCGGACCGTTGCCGGTGCCGATGGCCAGCATTTGCTCCACTCCGGCCTCTAGCGCCCGGTCAATCACTTCGTCGCGATCGGCATCGAACTCCGCACTATCCAGGTGGCAGTGGGAGTCAATCATGCGAAAGGCTCACTTCAGGCGGGCTCCCACGGGCACATCTTCGAGAAAGCCCGCCAGCACGGGCTTGCCGCCCTCAAGCGAAGCGGCGACGATCATGCCGTTCGAATCGATGCCGCGCAGTTTTCGCGGCTGCAGATTCGCGACGATGACAACCTTGCGGCCGAGCATGGTTTCCGGCGCGTAGGATTCGGCGATGCCGGCGACAATGGTGCGCGGCTGCTCTTCGCCGATGTCCACTTTCATGTGAAGCAGTTTGTCGGCGCCTTTTACTCGTTCAGCGCTCACCACCTGGCCGACGCGCAAGTCCACTTTCACAAAATCGTCGATGGCGATCTTCACGGCATCGGGCGACACTACGGGGCTTGCAGCCGCTTTGGCGGAACCGAACAATTCCGCTTGCCGGGCCTTTTCCTGCACTTCCAAAAGCTCCATTTTTGCGATGGCGGTGGCATCCAACCGGGGGAAGACAGCGGCCACCGAACCGATCTTTTGTCCGGCCGGCAATTTGCCCCAATGCAGATCGGCGAAGGTGATGGATTCGATGGGCGTCGTCATGCCCAGTTGGATCCAAATGTTGCGCGCCGAATTCGGCATCACGGGATAAGTCCAGGCGCAGAGAATGCGCAGTGCCTCCGCGGTGCTGTACAGAGTTTCGTTCAGCAGGTTTTGCGCGAACTCGGAGGTGTCCTTGCCCAGCTTCCAGGGCGCGCGCTCGACGATAAATTTGTCGATGATGGAAATGAAGCCCCACAGCGTCTCCAGGCCTCGCGAAAAGTTGAAATCGCAGAAGGCGTCCATGGTGATTTCCGTACTGCGGCGTGCGGCCTCGGCGATCTCGGGCGACCCTGGCGAATCCGGAATCACACCGTTGCGATTTTGCTGAATCAAGGTCAGGGTGCGGCTGGCGAGATTGCCCAGCCCATTGGCGAGATCCGCGTTGTAGCGCTGGATCAGCGCGTCGTAGCTGAAGCTGCCATCCTGGCCGAAGGTGATTTCGCGCAGCAGGAAATAGCGCAGCGCGTCGGCGCCCATTACGTCCACGATGGGACCCGGCCGCACGACATTGCCGCGCGACTTGCTCATCTTGTTTTCTTCGTGCAGAATCCAGCCGTGGGCGAAGACTTGTTTAGGCAGCGGAAGATCGGCGGCCATCAGGAACGCGGGCCAGAACACGGCATGAAACCGCAGAATATCCTTGCCGATCAAGTGCAGATCGGCCGGCCACAGGTTGCTGTCCTTCACCGCGCTCATGTATGAGATCAAAGCGTCGAACCAGACGTAGAAGACGTGATGGCCGGGGACGGGCGCGGGAATGCCCCATTGAATATTGGTGCGCGTGATGGACAGATCGTTCAGGCCCTGCTGCACGAAAGCGACCATTTCGTTGCGGCGGTGATCGGGCTTCACGAACCCCGGATTCTTTTCGTACAGCTCGAGCAGCGGTTTTTGAAAGGCTGAGAGCTTGAAGAAGTAATTATCTTCGGTCACCGTTTCGGTGGGCCGGCCGCAGGTGGGGCAGGGCTCGCCGGGCTGCACATCGTTCACGTAGGCTTCATCGTTAACGCAATAGGCGCCGGTATAGGAGCCCTTATAGATGTAGCCGTTCTTTTCGCAGCGCTCGAACAGCCAGCGCACGGTTTCGTGATGCTTGGGGTCCGAGGTGCGAATGAAATGGTCGTAATCGATGCCAAGTTTGGCCCACTGGCTGATGAACTCGGCCGCCATTTTGGTGGTGTACGCCAGCGGGTTGGTGCCCGCGGCCTCAGCGGCGCGCTCCACTTTCAGGCTGTGTTCGTCGGATCCGGTTGTTAGCACCACCGGATCGTAACCTTCCATTTTCTTGAAGCGCTTGATCAGATCCGCGACGAACGTGGAGTAAGCGGTGCCCAGGTGCGGCGCGGCGTTGACGTAATAGATGGGAGTGGTGAGGTAGTATTTCATCGAGAGTTTTTCAGATAGGCCTGAGTGGCTTCGGCCAGGATTTGTTTCAGCGGCACGCCGGATTCGCGCGCCAGTTTGCGGCAATCCTCGTATTCGGGCGCGAACGATCCGTTGTCGGCGATTTTCATCCGGACGGTGCCGTGCGGGGTCGCGATTTCCACCGAATGGCGGGCCTTGACGCGCCGCTCGGCCGCATAGATGCGCAGCCCGAGCGTGGATGTTTCCTCAAAAATCAGTTGCGCCAGTGCTTCACGATCCTCGGGCCGCGCGATGACGCTCAACTGCGTGCCGGGCCGGCTCTTTTTCATCTGGACGGAAGTGAGCGTCACGTCCAGCGCGCCGGCTTCAAGCAATCGCTCCATGGCGTAGCCCAGAACTTGCGGGCTGGAATCGTCGATGTTGGCTTCAAGCACCGCAACGGTTGTGGATTCCGCGGCGCCGCTGGTTTCCCCGATCAGAACGCGCAGCACATTGGCGTGTTCGGGAAAATCGTAATCGCCGGCGCCATATCCGCTGGCGAGCATGCGCATCGGAGGCAACGCGCCGAATTCCACTGCCAGCGTAGCCGCGATGGCGGCGCCGGTGGGCGTAGTCAATTCCAGGCTGGGACCGCGGGCATAGATGGGTTTGCCCGCAAGAAGTTCGGAAGTGGCGGGAGCGGGGACGGGCAGGATGCCGTGCTCGGTTTTCACGGTTCCGCTGCCCACGTTCACCGGCGAGCTGTAGACGGCGCCGATGTCCAGCAGGTCGAAGCCGATGCAGGCGCCCACGATATCGCAAATGGAATCCACCGCGCCTACCTCGTGGAAGTGGACCTTTTCGATGGAAGTATCGTGCACCTTGGCTTCGGCCTCGCCCAGGCGCTGAAACACGGCAGAGGCATTTTGTTTAGCACGATCCGGAATGCCGGCCTTTGCGATGATCTCGAGAATGTGCTTCAGATGGCGGTGCGTCTGGTTGTCGCCGCCAATGACGCGGAACTTCGAAGCGGCAATGCCGCGCCGCTTGGTTTTTTCGACTTCGAACTTCGCGCCGGTACCCAGGGCTGCCAGCGACTGCACCAGCGTCTGCCCATCGGCGCCCGCATCGATCAGCGCGCCCACCGTCATATCTCCGCTGATTCCGGAGAACGCGTCCAGGTAGCAGATTTTCATGCGATTAGTTGGGGTAACAGCTCGCCCGATGGCCCTTGCAGAAATTCGTCGATGGAGGCCGACAGCCCGGTTTCCGCGATATTGATTTCCACCACCCGGGCGCCGGAGGATTTCGCCATGCTGGCCAGTCCCGCCGCCGGATACACCATGGCGGAGGTTCCTATGAGCAGAAAGAGATCCGCCTGCCGGGCAGCGGTTTCGGCATCCCGCCAGATGTCCGCCGGCAGCGCCTCGCCGATCCAGACCACGCCGGGGCGAAGCATCCCGCCGCAATCGCAGCGCGGCGGAATTTGGGGGAGTGGAGTTCGCCGATCCTCGCGCTCGCTTTTGCACTCGACGCAGCGCAGCATCCAGATGCTTCCATGCAGGCGCAGCACATTCCGGCTGCCGGCCAGTTCATGCAGCCCGTCGACGTTCTGCGTGATCAAGGTGAATTTTCGCGCGCGCGCTTCGGCTCTGGCTAGCGCATAATGTCCGGGATTGGGCTTGGCTTCCCCGATCAGGCCGCGCCGCCAGTCATACCACTCCCACACCAATTTCGGATCGCGCGCAAAAGCGCCCGGCGTGGCAAGATCTTCGGCGCGATACTGTTTCCACAATCCTGGTGCGCCTGGAGTGCCGCCGCGAAAGGTGGGCACACCGCTTTCAGCCGATACTCCAGCGCCGGTGAGGACGGCAACGGAAGAGGCGTCGCGCAACCATTCGCGAACAGCGTGCATTCATTTCAGGGTAACCCACTAACTGCCCATCTCTTGGATCAGGCAGGCCACTAATTCGGCGGCGGGCATGGCGCGGGCGCGCGTGACGCCTTGTCCGGCCCAGAGCGAAAGATAGTCCGGAAGGCCTTGCTCTGCTGCGGCGGTGCGCATCGGGCGCGTCAGAGCATTCTGTAATGGATACGGCAGGACGAGTTCTTTTCCATCCACGCTCGCCATGAAGGCGTTGGGGAGGCCGCGGGCGGGCCGGCCGGAGAAGGCTCGCGTGACGACAGTAGTATCTTGTTTTGCCGCCAGGATCGCGCGCTTGTAGACATCCGACGCTCCCGATTCGGGGCAGGGAAGGAAGGCAGTGCCAAGTTGCGCTGCCGATGCGCCCGCATCGAGTGCAGCCCGGATGTCGCGGCCATCCATCAGGCCGCCGGTAGCGATTACGGGCAGGCTGATTGCGGCGACGGTAGCGCGCACCAGATCGAGCGTCGGGACCATGGACGATTCAAATGAGTTCAGGAATGTTCCGCGATGCGCACCGGCTTCCGCGCCCTGGGCAACAACGGCAGCGACGCCCGCCTGTTCCAGGTGACGTGCTTCTTCCACCGTTGTCGCGGTGCCTAGGATTACGATGCCGCGCGACTTCAGGCGCGACAGGGCATCGCGATCGGGGATGCCGAACGTGAAGCTGAAGATCGCCGGGCGAGCGTCCAGCACCGCTTCCAGCTGCGCTGGGAACGGATCGGGGGAAGGCTGCGGCGGGGTGGGTGGCGACAAACCGAGTTTTTCGTGAACTTCGGTGAGCAGCGCGAGCATCGGTTCATGATCGAAATCTGAGCTGGTGCTCCATCCGCCCGCGAAGAGATTGACGTTGAACGGCCGTGAAGTAAGCACGCGAATGCGGCGGATGGAGTCGGAGATTTGATCCGGAGTCTGGTATGCGGCGCCCAGCGACCCGAGTCCGCCGGCGTTTGAGACGGCTGCGACTAATTCAGGCGTGGACGGTCCGCCGCCCAGGGGCCCTTGGATGATAGGATGCTCAATGCCGAGGAGCTTTAGAAGTTCGTTCTTGTTCACCAATTCCTATTCTTACGCTAATTCGCTGGACATGAGCATCGTGTTGTGGAGCGGAAAGAATTGCGGATCTTGATGATTGATGGACTAACTGTTTGAGGACGGTCAACATGGGCCTGTTTCTTTGCCTTCTGCCAGGAGGCGTCGCTCTCATCAGGAGCGGCTTGAAGGAGAAGGGACCTCCGCGGCCTTGGCTCTGATTTCGTCAGAGCGCCTGACGAATGGTCAACGCGTCAAGCTGTCACGTGCCGCCAGCACCGTCCGATAGGCCTCTTCCGGATCGTCATTTAGCGCCGTCAAATGTCCCATCTTCCGGCCGGGGCGAGGCTCCAGCTTTCCGTAGAGGTGCAGCTTCACGCCCGGGAAGGCGCAGGCGGCCGCCCAGTTGGGTTCGCCATTGGCCCACAAGTCACCTAGTAAATTCGCCATCGCGGCGGGACGGTGCATCTTTGTGGAACCCAGCGGCAGCCCGCACGCCGCTCTCAACTGCTGCTCGAACTGGCTGGTGATGCACGCGTCAACCGTAAGGTGTCCCGAGTTGTGCGGGCGCGGCGCAAGCTCGTTGATCAGGAGCGAGCCGTCGCGCGTAACGAAGAACTCGACGCACAGCACGCCAACAACGTCCAGTGTTTCGAGGACGCAGCGCGCGAGGTCTACCGCTTCCCGGGCAACCTGCGGCGACACACGCGCCGGGGCGATGGAGATGTCCAGGATGTGGTGGCTGTGCTGGTTCTCGATGGTGCCGTAATGTACGAACTGGCCATCCTCGCCACGCGCGGCAACCACGGAGATTTCGCGATCGAAATCGATGAACGCTTCGAGCACGGCTTTTTGCTCGCCGATCGCGGCCCAGGCTTCGGCCGCGCGGCCGGCGTTATCTACGCGAAACTGACCTTTGCCGTCATAGCCGAAGGCGGCGGTTTTCAGCACCGCGGGGCAGCCCAGATCAGAGATGGCGCTATTTAAGCCAGCCAGAGAACGCACTTCGCGATACGGCGTGGTCGGCAGGCCGGTTTTGGTAAGGAATGCCTTTTCGCGGATGCGCTGCTGGGTGGTGTGCAGAACTGATCCACTGGGACGGACGGGCGCGCAGCGGGCCGCGGCCTCGGCGGTGGGCGCCGGAACGTTTTCGAATTCAAACGTGACTACACTGACGTGCCGCGCAAAATCGGAAACAGCGTCCAGATCGTCATAGGATGCCTGAATTTCCACGTCCGCCACCTGCCCGGTTGGCGTATCCGAATCCGGGGAAAACGTGTGGACGCGATAACCCATGCGCCGCGCGGCTATGGCGAACATGCGCCCCAACTGTCCGCTTCCCAGCACTCCGATGGCAGCGCCCGGGAGTATGGGTTTTGTCACGCCAATTCTTCCGAGCGCACCTTCGCGGCCTGTTCCTCGCGAAATACGCGCAGTTTCTGGCGCAACGCCGGATCGTGATTCGCCAGAATGGCCACCGCCAGCAGCGCCGCGTTCTGCGCTCCGGCCCTTCCGATGGCCAGCGTGCCCACTGGAATCCCCCCCGGCATTTGAACGATGGAGAGCAGAGAGTCCATGCCTTTTAGCGAGTGGCTTTCCACCGGCACCCCCAACACCGGCAAAAGCGTGTTGGCTGCAACCATTCCCGGCAAATGGGCCGCGCCGCCAGCCCCGGCTATGATTACTTGAAGTCCGCGAGCCTCGGCGCCCGAAGCATACTCCACCATCCAGGCGGGAGTGCGATGCGCGGAGACGATCCTGGCTTCGTGCGGCACGTTGAAGCGCTCCAGGGTTTCCGCCGCAGCGCGCATGGTCTCCCAATCGGACTGGCTGCCCATGATAATGCCGACCAGTGGCTGCGCCAAATTACTGTCCTTGGGAGAGCGGGCAATTATCGATCGTGGTCAGCCCATGGGCGGCCGGGAGAGGGACGTTGGTGGACATAGTTGGGAACCCACCAAAATACCACGGGAACCAGTGTGGCTACTTTGCCTGCGCGAGTATATCTCGAAGCGCGCTGGCCAGTTCGGTTGGGGGCTTGTTAGACAACGCGGCGGTGGCCTGCTGCTTGGCACCCACTCGATCGCCGCTTTCAATCAAGGCCACCGCGTAGTGATAACGAAAGGTATTATCCTCGGGGTGCGTATTGGTGAGCGCCTGCAAAATGGGAAGCGCCTCGGCCGTGTTGTGACGCTTGATTTGTATCCACGCCAGCGTGTCTTTTAGCTGCGGGACGTTCGGCTCCTGGTGCATCGCGGTATTCACCATTTTCAGAGCTTCGTTGGTGTCGCCGCCGGTTTCCACCAGCAGGAAGGCCAGATTGTTGAGCACCGTGGCATCCGCCGGCGATTTTACCAGTGCTTTCCGGTAGCTTGCGATGGCTTCCGATTTCTTGCCCAAGCGGTCTTGCAGGCTGCCGATCATCTGGTCCAGACCTTTGCGATCCGGCGCCAGCTGGCGGGCTTGCTCAAAGGCTTGCAGAGCCTCAGGCAGCTTGCCGTCCTTTTGCTGCAATGCTCCAATCCGTATCTGCACGTCGGCCGAGGTGGGATTCTGGGCGGCCATCTTCCGCAGTTCCGAAAGCGCCACGTCGCTCTTGCCGTCGGCTTCGGCGGTGGCTACCAGCAGCGCCGATTTCCCCTTGGAGTCAGGCGCGCGCGCCGATTCCTCGCGCATCAGCGCCAGGGCCCGATCCGGCTGATGCTCGGCTTCATAAGTGTTCACCAGGCCGGCCAGAGGCTGCAGATCCGGCGAACCAGCTTTATAGAGCTTGCGGAACAATTCTTCCGCTTCGGCGTAGTGTCCCTGCCCCAACGCGATGACCCCCAGCTGCATCTCCACCTGGGGAGCGTCCTTGGTATCGCGGGCCAGCTGTTCGGCCTCGGTTTTGGCGGCGCCGTAGGAGTGCGTTCCAGTGAGGCCGATGACGCGAAACAGCCGCGCGCCCGCGTCGTTCTGGCGGATCGCCAAAGCTGCGTTGGCGTGCTCCAGCACGGCGGGGTAGTTCTTCCGCAACAGCTCCAGACGCGCCAAGGCCAGTTGCGCGGTGGGGGACCGAGGCTCAGCCTGGGCCGCGCGCGCCAGATGATCGTGCGCCTCGTTCAGGCTGCCTTTCATCAGAAACGCCTGGCCTGCCAGCAGCTGAATTCTCGCGTTGCCAGGAGTTTCGTGCGCCAGATCGTTCGCCAACAGGGCGGCTGCCTCCAGATTTTTTGCCCCGCCCATCCGCTCCCATACCTGTACTTTTAGGGCGCGGGCGAACTGGCTTTTAGGATCCTTTACCAGGATGGCATCGGCGGCCTTGATAGCTTCCTCGTGCCGTCCCAGCGTGGCCAGCATGCTGGCGGAACGCTCCTCATAAACCTGCTGGCGCTCATGATCGCGGGATTCTCCGCGCTGGTAATCCGCCAGGGCTTTTTCCGGATTGTGGATCAGGGCATGAAAATCTCCCACCAGCAAATCCGCCTGCGGAAACTGAGCGCGCCGGTCCAGCATGGAAGTCAGTGTCTTTTCGCCTTCGTCGGGCTGTTTCCGGGAGTAGTAGAACGCCGCCAGGCGCAGCACTGGGTTGGATTCCTTGGGATTATTCACGCTCCATAATTTCAACAGCGCTTCGGCCTTGTCCCAGTTCTGCTGCGAGCCATAAATGGCGTACAGGACTTCGTATCCCGGATCGTATTGCGGATGCCGATCCACGGTCTGCCGGGCTATCTTTTCGGCTTCATCCGGCTGATTATCGCGCAGCAGCGCCTGCGCCAGCCCTCCGCTCACTTCCTGATTATTGGGAGCAATCCCCACTGCTTCCCGCAAAACTTGTATCGCCGTGCCCGGCTGGTTGTCGATTAACGCCAGGGCGCCCTTGATGCGCAGCCCTTCCACCCGGTCAGCGGGGCGCGCCAGCAGTTCATCGGCTATGGTCTGCGCCTGTTTGTAAAGTACGGCGGGATGGTTCGGATCGCGCGCATAGATGGTCAGCGACAGGTTCGCCAGTTGTATCTTGGCGCGCATATTCTTGGGGTTGAGCGACGACGCGTGATTGAATGATTGGTACGCTTCCCCAATCTGGTTCTGCTTTAATAGCGACAACCCGAGACGATAGTAAGCGTCTGCTGAATTCGGGCTTTTCTTCAGGGCGTTGCGATAGTTGATGGTGGCGTCGTTATATTGTCCGGCGGCGTAGAGCTGATTTCCGCGTTCGATATATTGGGTGGCGCTCTTGCCACAGGCCATCAGAAACAAGCAAGCCAAGACGCACAGAATGGCGCTGGAGGCGGCGAACTGTATAGGTCTCCGCGCGCAACCAATCCGGTGGCTGGGAAGTGGATGGGACGGCAAATTCCTACGGTAACATAGCCTGAACTTCAATAGACTCACACATATTCATCGGCGCGCAGGCCGGTTTGCGTTATCGGCGAGTAACATTTGCATTCCCGGCTTTGGAGGTAACGTAGGATCTTCAGAAACTCAGGCTGGAGCGGTCCTGCTATCTCAGTTTCCCGCTTCATGTAACTAACAGTAAAGGAAGGGCTTGCAGGCCCGAAGTGGCTGACTTTGATCGTTGGAAGGAAAACTGCCTATGTGGTTGCCGGGAAAGGAAACCCATTCTTATGTTGATCCTCTTAATCCTGTTGATCGTTCTGTTGATCGGAGCCACGCCCGCCTGGCCATATAGCCGCGGCTGGGGCTACTATCCCACCGGCGTCCTGGGAACCATCCTGGTTATTTTTCTGGTGCTCCTTCTGCTGGGGCAAGTCAGTCTTTGAGTGGGGAAAGAAGGAGAACTTTATGAAACTTACAGCTGCTCTAGCATTGTTGTCCCTGGCGCCTCTCGCGCTGTACGCGATTGAGCCGGAGAACGGAGCGCAGAAGCGCGTCACCGCCTCCGCCGAAGTGTTGAGTGAAATTCTGCATGCCAAGGATCGCGGGATTCCCGAGGACCTTCTGGGCAAAGCGCAGTGCGTTGGCATTGTGCCGAGTTTAAAGCGCGCTGGATTTATCGTAGG
>DATHNM010000271.1:0-3152 GCA_035486095.1 Bryobacteraceae bacterium | reverse complement strand
ATGCCGGGGTTCATCGATGGGCACCGGCACATCAATACGGGGCCCGACGAGAAGGCCCAGATGCAGGCGCTGCTGGAAGCTGGCTACACGACGGTGCTGTCGGGAGGCGGTCCGGCTGAGGGGAATATTGCGCTGCGCGATCACATCGATAAGGGCCTTATCAATGGGCCGCGCATTATTCCGTCGGGGTCTTTGCGGCTGGCCAATAACACTCCGGAAATGGCGCGCGCCGAAGTGCGCAAGATGGCCGAAATGGGCATCAAGTTCACGGGCGAAATAGCGTTGACGCCTATTCCCGGGCCTACCGAAAAGGAACTGGAAATTTTGAGGGCGGTGGTGGACGAGGCGAAAAAGGTCGGCATCATGGTTCAGGTTCACGCCGTCAGTTCCACCGCGATGGTGGGCGCCGTGGAGGCCGGTGTGCCGCTGCTGGTTCACCTTCCGAACAAAGATTGGGTGAGCAAGGAAGATGCAAAGAAGGTGGCAGCCGCGGGCGTGAAGGTATTGGGGACGGTCAGCTTTGGTTCACCTGTGTTCGGCGTTTTTGCCAACGACAACAAGGCGCGGTTCCGTGACGGAAAGCCGTGGCCCGAGGGTATCGTCAACGGAGTCCGCCTGGGTGAGGAAGCTGGATATATGCCGGTGAATGCTCGCACCGTGTGGGATGCCGGCGTCATCCTGGGCTACTGCACCGATACAAATTACGATCCGACGGCGGGACTGGATCATGAGCTGAAAATGCTGAATGTGATGTTCTCGATGCCGGACCTGATCAAGATGATGGGGCCGAATACGGCGTCCTACATTCAGATGGGCGATCAGTTGGGAACACTGGAAGCGGGCAAATTGGCTGACGTGATTCTGCTGGACGGCAATCCGCTGGAAGGCTATTGGAATTGGTTGAAGACGAAAGTGGTGGTGAAGGGCGGGGTGGTTGTGGTGGATAAGCGGTAGAAAGAAGACAGAAGACAGAAGTCAGAAAACAGAAGCCAGAATTCAGAAGACAGAGTTCAGAATGAAGAAGGGAACGCGGCCCGGATTTCCGAGCCGCGTTTGTAAGGAAAAGCTATTTAGGCGTCGGCCAGCTTTGGATCAGATTCCACGCGTTCACGGATCCGATTCCGCTGCCGAAGTCCCAGCCGGTGGTTGAGGGGTACGCGGGCAGGTCGTAAATGGGTGAAGTGGAGAGCACCCCATAAACGATGCCGGCGGGCTTGTAGCAATTGACCAGATACCCAGCCCGATTGTTTTGACAGGCACCGGTGATGTCGCCCTGGGTGATGTCATAGAAGTTGCATTTGTTGCTGGTTTTGGGCACCGTGTTTGAATTGCAGTATGCGGTGGCATTGGGTTGGCTGTACTCGTCGCGCGCCATGGAGTAGTAAACCGTGTTCGGATTTCCCCAACGGCTGCCGCTCTTTTCGTTGATCAGGGCCTGAATGCCGGCCATGATGGGAGACGAGATGGACGTACCGCCGAATCCGGCCCAAGTGCTGGGGGCTCCGGTGCAGCTGAAGCCGCCGCCCACGTTGGGATCGGGATTAGACCAGCACGCCACATAGTAGGAATTCCAGAAACCGTTGGAAGCGAAAAGCGCAACGTCTGGAATATCGCGGACCCCGTCAAAGGGATTGCCGGGAACACCCTTCTGCCACGCGGGCTTGGGATATCCGGCGCAAGTTCCGCCCACGATTCCGCTTACCGACGCTGAGCCGGTCGCGCACCAGCTGGGACCACCGCTGCCACCGGCGGCGTTCAGAGTGAAGTTCAGCGAACCGAACGGGCTGGTCACCTCAGGATTGTTGCAGAGGCCCAGGGGAGTGGTTCCCAGGAATGAAGAGGCCACGCCGCCGGCGCAGGAGTTGTTCCACGGTATTTCCTGAATGTACGACAATGCGGAACTGAAGTCGGGGCGGTTGGCAGCCAGCCAATAGGTGCTAGCAGGAACGCCGTCGGGCAGCCATCCAAAATCCGTCCCGCCCACCGAAACGTTATACGGGGTAGAGGTGAAGCCGCTGACGCTGATTCCGTGGGTGGATACGTCGCCGCCGTCCGCGCCGGCAGCGAGTTCATCGCCAGAGGAGACGAAGATGGATACGCCCTCAGCCACCGCTTGCTGATAAGTGGTGGAGAAAGCCAGATTCGCCGCGGCGCCATTCACGGCCTCGGCTTCACCGTAGCTCATGCTGACCACCGAAGGCAGGTTCTGCACCGGACCGTTCAATACGTTCTCCAATGCCACCAGGCCACCGAAGAAGTTCGAGTTGGCATCGGCGCAAGCGGCTAGAACAATGGCCGCATTCGGCGCGGCCGCCGTGGCCCACTCCACATCCAGGGCTGCTTCGGCATCGTCGCCATAACCGAGATCGGATGGCACGGACGCGAACCCTGGATTAATGCAACTCAGGGCGCCTTGCGGACTTACTTGAGTGAGACTTGCGTTCGGATACTTCGCCGCCAGGCCCAGGGTCTGACGAAACACATTCCAATCTTTCCGAGAATAAAGATAGGTGTCTTCCAGCACCATGATGGCTTGGCCCAACCCGGTGTAGCCTGCCGCGAATGCAGGGTTCAAATTGTAAATGGTTGCCAGATCGCCGGGCACGATGGCCCAAAAGGTTCCGAATTGATTAGAAAAGGTGTACTTCCCCCGGGGCACCAGGAGAGGGGTGGGATGGAAGTTATGCAGCGCGACGATTCCGGCCACGGCTGGTTCCAACGCGGCGGGAATCTTGGGGTCGCTGATATTCGCAAAATGTTGTGCGCCATTTACGTCCAGATTGTGGATTTCCGTGTGATAAGCGTTGCGCACCTGTCCGGCGGTGCCGCCGAACTCGATGGTCAGGCCGCTGGCCTGCACGCCATGCACCGCGAATCCCTGTTGCTTCAGCCACGCGGTCACCGTCTCAACATCCTCTTTTGCCACGCCATAATGTTCCGCGAATTGCTCGGGGGTGAGCCAGTGGTGGAAATTCGGCGAGGTGGAGTCATGCAATTCATCGATATACTGCTTCAGCGCCGCCTCGCGCTCCGGAGAGCGTTTCAGCTGCAGCAGCATATGGTCTAGTTGAAAATCGTCGGCAACGGCGCCGCGATCGTTCCGGGCGTTCGCTTCAGGGCGCGTATTGCCCTGTAGCGAGACGAGTTTCCCT
>DATHNM010000270.1:0-6768 GCA_035486095.1 Bryobacteraceae bacterium | reverse complement strand
CTTCTTATTCGCTGGATGGGGTGCGGCGCATGGCCACATATTCTTATCCGCCTGGCGACCAGGGGGCGGCCATCTCCAGCGGCTCTTTCCTTACATCCGGCATGGTGATTGCGCCCTGCAGCGTGCGGACGCTGGCAGCCATCGCGAGCGGCCAGGGCGACAATCTGATTCACCGTGCGGCAGACGTGATCCTGAAAGAGCGCCGCAAGCTGGTGCTATTGGTCCGTGAGACGCCGCTGAACGAAATCCATCTGGAGAACATGCTCAAGCTGTCGCGGATGGGCGCGGTGATTTTGCCGCCCGTGCCGGCGTTCTACAATCACCCGCAATCGCTGGAAGCGATGGTGGACCACCTGGTGATGCGTACGCTGGATCAGTTCGGCATTCACACCGATCTGGCGGAACGCTGGGGCAGCGCAGTGCCGGCGCAAAGCAGCGGGATCTGAGCGGCTGTTCTGAGAGCTTAGATACCGCGCCGGGCTTTCAATTCCTCCAATAGCCGCGTCACCTCGTCTTCCTTTTCAAGCGATGCCAGCCGGTCTTCCATGGTGTCTCCGGTGAGCTCGGCCTTGGCCTGGCTCAGCGCTTCGCTGCGCTGCACCTTGCCCTTCATGCGATCAAAGGCATCGGCACTGGAAGCGTTGCCCATGGCCAGACGCGCATCACCGGCCTTATTCAGCGCCCGCGCGCGGCGATGCTGTGCGATCAGCACGTCGCTTTTGGCTTGTGCCTCGGCCAGCTTCAGATCCAGCTTCCGCAGCGCCGACTTCAGATTCTCCACCTGCACTGTCTGGTCCGCCACCTGGTCGGCGAAGTTCCCCGCCAAGGATCGATAGCTGAGCGATCGCTCCAGTGCCGCTCGCGCCAGATCGTCCTCCTTTTTGCCCACCGCCAGTTCAGCCTTGCGAACCCAGTCAGCCGATTTTTCCTGGTTCTCTTTCTGCTTTTTCTCCAGCAGATGCTGGTCGGCGATGGCAATTGCCACCTGAGTCTTCACTTGGAGCAGTTGATTCTGCATATCGAGAATTACCTGCTTGATCATCTTTTCAGGCTCTTCGGCCTTATCGATAATGTCGTTGAGATTGGCCCGTACTAGCGTAGCCACTCGCTCCAAAAGTGCCATTTCATTACTCCTTATGAACTAGCGATGGTTCCAGATCCATTGCCGGGCTTGGGAGCCTGATCGCCAATGGTTCTGACTTTTCCAAGTAAGTCGGACATTTGCATGCCCGAAAGGGTTTCAAACAATGCGGGAATCTGCGCCGCAATTTTGGTGAGATCGCCGGTGATCTTGTGCATTCCGGCGGTCTCGCCGTCGCCGGTGGAAACGATGGTGATTTTATCTATGTTCGCCAGCGGGGATGCCAGCGCCCGCACCACTTCCGGCAGCCCGGTGATCAGCTTGTCCACCACCGCCGCCTGGTTCCATTCCTGATAAGCTTCGGCCTTGACGCTCATGGCCTTGGCTTCGGCCTCGCCTTTCTTCAAAATGATCTCCGCTTCCGCTTCACCCTGCGACCGGATGGCGGCGGCGTGGCCTTCCGCTTCGGCCGTCAGGCGCGATTTCTCGGCGCCCGCCAGCGCTTCGATGCGGCCGCGCTCTACTTGCGCCTGCTTGAGTACGGTGGCTATCAACTCATTCTCCCGGCGCTTGATTTCCGCCTCTTGAACCTTGGTCTCCTGCTCCTTCTGTACGATTTGAATCTTGACCTGTTCGGCGATCACTTGCTGCTGCATGATGTTGGCCTGGATGTCATAAGCCTTGTCGGCCTGCGCCTGCTGCTTCTTGGTGGCCTCCACATAAGTGGCCCGTTTGATTTCCAGATCCCGATTCGCCTCGGCCTGTTTGGCCTGCGAGAGCGCCTCGGCCAGCACACGCTCCTGGTCGGCCAGGGATTTCGCCACGGCGGCGGCGCGCATGGCTTCGGCGCGCTTGATGGCCGTGTCGCGCTCGGCTTCTGCCGTAGCCACGTCGGCATCCCGCTTGATACGGGCCACATCGGGACGCCCCATGTTCGAGATGTAGTCGTTCTTATCGCGAACTTCCTTGATGGTGAAGGAAATCACTTCCAGACCCATCTTGCTCAAATCGTCCGCGCAAGTGCCGCGCATGCGGTCACCCACCATCTCGGGCTCTTTCACGATCTGTTCCACGGAAAGCTGGCCGATGATGCCGCGCAGATGCCCTTCCATAACCAGCCGGATCAACGCCTCGCGGGCCTGATCGGTCTTGGTCAGGAACTGCTCGGATGCGGTTTTAATGGATTCGGGATCGGACTTCACCTTGATCTGAGCCACCGCCTCCACCGTCACTGCCACGCCTTGTTTGGTGTAAAGATCCTGCTGTGGCGCGACATCGAAGGACATCAATTGCAGGGACAGCTCATGGCAGCTTTCGATCATCGGAAAGATCACGGTGCCATGGCCCTTCACGATTCGAGTGCCCCGGAAGCCGTAAACCACCAGCGCTTCGTGCGGACCCGCCTTGCGATAAAGCCTGGCGAACATTGCCATCAGGAACATGACGACCAGGACCATCAGTCCGGCCATCGTGAGAATTTCCACGGGGAGGCGCATACTAGTTCTCCTTTTTCGACTCGTTCATTTCTTCCCAAGCCCGAACGTAGGCGATGCCGCGCTCGTAACGCGTCACCACCACTTCCACGCCCCGGGCGATAGGCCGGCCGTCGTCGCTTCGAGCGCTGGCCGCCCGGCGCACGCCATTTTGAGAAAAGATCATTTCTCCGGTGCCGTTTTCGCGCACCACGCTGCTCAGGCGTCCCAGCACGCCCACCATCTCGTAGTCGGCCGGATCCAAATCCCGATCGTGCTTCAACAGAACCTTGAACAGGAACCAGAAAACCACCGCGGCGCCGATTAGTCCGCTGACCACAGCCAAACCCAATGCCAGCACGGCCCAGATGCTCGAATAACGGCTAAGCAAGTATCCAACCCCGCCGAACCAGGCTAGAAACGCGGCCACGGTTCCGAAATTCACCGGAGACGCCTGGGACCCCTTGCCGCCCGGTGCATGCCCGGAGTGTGCGTGCATTCCTCGCGGAAGGTGCAGGTGCAGATGTGAGGAGCCGGCCAGGAACGAGACCAGACTGCACAAGAAGCCCACACAAAAACAAAACAAATAAAAAGTTTCCCAGCTCATCGGGCCTTCCTCCTGGACGGCGAGTCGGGTTCGGACCTGAGCACCTGGAAGAGACGATCCACCAAGTCCGGTGCATCCAGAATCGATCCAATCAACAACAGGCACTTGCGGGAATCTTCGTGCTTAGCCAAACTGAGCAGCGCGCGGCTGACTTCCGGATCGCGTGAAAACCGCTCCACACCGCCTATCAGCCACAAATCCAACTGATCTTCGCGAACCCGGACGTCCGACATCAGCTCCGTTTGATAACCTTCCGGATCGTCCACCAGATAGCCTGGATGCACTTTGAAGAAACGCGCCAGCAGCATGCGCGTGGAATTGGTCAGATGGGGACGCCGGCCGCTTTCAATCTGCGACAGATAGGACTGGCTGAAGGACAATTTCAGTTCCTTGTGGATGGCGCGGACGATTTCCTGTTGTGTCATTTCACGGCCCAGGCCACGGAGGGTGCCCTCCACTTCGCGAAGATAGCGGAGCTTTTCACCAAGCTTCATATTGCAATCTGCGATGATACTATTTCAATTTGCAATAATAGTCAATATGCCGAAAGAGCAATAAGCACCGATGCTATTGATTCGATTGAATAAACTCCTGCTCCAGAGGCCGCTTCAGAATCGGGTTGGAATAAGAAGGAGGCCGATACAGGCCAGCAGCGCAACCAGCGAGGTGAACGCCGCAGGCCTGAAGTAGGTGGAATGATAATCCAACGTGAACTCGCCCTGGCCGGCCGGCACCAGCACCCCGATGAGCGCGTGATCCACCGGAAAGACCGGCAAATCCTGCTGCCCCGCTCTCGCAGTCCACCCGGGGAAATACGCGTTGCCCACGCGCAGCACACTGGCCGTCGCGCATTGGTAGCGGATGCGGTAATGGCCTGGCGTGAATTCGACGACGCCGGCCGTTCCGCCGGAATCCTGCGATGCGATGTTGGTCCCATCGGGAACCAGCGCCTGGCGTGTTGGATCCAGCGTAGCAAGGCGATGCTTGCTCTCCTGCTGGGTCTTCACCGGGATCAGTTCCTTGGGGAAATTGGCGCGCGGCAGCGGATCGGCCAGTATATGGATGTCGCCGGTGCGGCCGTCCAGCCAGCGGCTGACGTTCAGATCCTTGCGCAGCGCCGGGTTCGCTTGCATGGCGGTGACAAAGTCGGAGTAGCGCAAGAGTTTCAGCGGCCCATAGCCATAAGTAACCTCGGTCCGTTGATCCAGAAAATGGGACATCGGTCCGAAGCTGGCCAGGAATTCGATTCCATCGAAGCGGGTGAGTGGCGGCAAACCATCCACCACGGCTCGACGAAAAAGATCTTCCTTCGATCCGTACAACTCGTCGTAGCTTTGGCGCGAATACGCCAGCGGATTGGTGGCGGACTGGTTATAGAAAAGATCCGCGCAAAAGAACGCCAAAACAGCGATGGGCAGCCAGCCGATGGGCCACTTGCGAACCACTCCCACCAATCCCGCCGCAGCCAGCAAAGCTAATCCGAGCGTGGGCACGAACCAAATGTTGACGGGAGCGCGAATACTGCTGAAACCGGGCAGGCGGGCGATCAGCAAATAAAGGCCAGCGGATTGCCCCATGGCGTACCAAAAAGTAGGGACGATGAGCAGTAGCCCAATGATCCGCAACTTGCGGTCGCGCAACCCGAACAGGGCCAGCGGCACCAGGAGAATTCCCGCGTAGAAATAGTATTCCGTGATATCCACTGGGCCGCGATAATTGCCGGAGAAGACGCCGTAGAAATCGGGCGCCACCAGCGTGGACAGCGCGGAGACGGGGATTAAACCCTCGGTCCGGGTAATGGCAGCCAGCCCGGTGCGCACCGAATTCACCGTTAATTCCAATCCGGGGCCGGTGCCAATGGCGGAAAGTAAAGTACCAATAACTGGAATTGCCAGTGCTATTCCGAAACTGGAGAGCCATCGGCGAGGCGCTAAAGCCACCCGCGCCACCGCGAACAGACCCAGTGCGAGACAGCTATAGAGGATGGTCTGAAAGTGGCCGGCCAGAATCATCATTCCCGCAGCCAGCCCACCCAGAATGGTGTAGCGCAGAGCAAGCGATTCCAATGCCATGTCGAACAGCAGCAGCAGCCACGGCATCCAGGCCGCGGCTTCGACGATGGTGGTAAGAGCGCTGTGCCCGATAAAGAATCCCGAGAGCCCATAGCAAAGCCCTGCCAACACTGCCGCTGCCCGGTGACGCACCAGGCGCCACGCCAGGAAATAGGCGCCCAGGCACGCAAGAAACGAGTGCAGCCAGTGTTCCACTACCAGCGCATGCGGAGAAACGCCAATCAGGAAGAACGGCCAGTTTAGCGGATACCAGCCGCCCACTTGCGGATCGGCCAGAAACGGATATCCCGACCACGGAAACGGCGACCAGAACGGGATGCGCCCGGCGTGCAGTTCGTGCGACATGTAGTTCTGGACCACCTGATACTGGTCGGCCGCGTCCCACAAAATGGACGTATTGTCCGATGTCATGGGAGTCCAATAGCAGAGCAGCGTCATGGCCAGAAGAATCAGCGGGCCAAAAATCGTCCAGCGGTCCTGGTTCTGCTTGAGCGGATTCTGATCCGTGGCGGCAGGCGAGATTTGGGACTTCTTTTTCGAAACTTTCGCCATGAAATTCTCGAACGACGGCTGCGAATTCGCTACAGCGACTTTCGATTGTAGCAATGGAACGCGCAGCACGTGAATCGCATAGAATGAGGCGATGCTTGGCTGGCGCCGCCTCTCCAACCATGAATAGCTACGGAACGGCTGTGAGCGGCCGGCTGGCTGTAAGCGTGGTGATTCCCGCTTATAACGAGGAAAAGAACATCACTGCCGTTTATGAAGCGGTCCGATCGTCCCTGGCCGGCGCGGGGGCCTGCGAAATAATCTTCATTGATGACGGTTCCACCGATGCAACAGCGCAACATGTACGTGCCTTGCGCGCCCAGGATGCAGGGGTACGATTGATCCGATTCGGGCGCAACTTCGGCCAGCAATCGGCGCTGCTGGCTGGATTGGAAGCCTCCCGGGGCGCGGCCGTCATCACGCTGGATTGCGATTTGCAGCACCCGCCCGAATTGATTCCCGGCATGCTGGGGGCGTGGCGCAATGGAGCGCAGGTGGTGCAAATGGTACGCACGCAAACCGATGGCGCCGGATTTTTCAAGACGCTTACGTCGCGTTTGTTCTATCGCTTCGTCAATGTGCTGAGCGAAACTCCCGTAATCAGCGGCGCGGCGGATTATCAACTGCTGGATAGAGCGGTGGTGGACGCAGTGCTGCAGTTCCGTGACCGTTATCCATTCCTGCGCGGGCTGGTGGGATGGCTGGGCTTCCCTGCTACCAGGATCAACTATGCGGCTCCAGCCCGCTATCGCGGCGCCAGCGGATATACCGTGCGGAAAATGCTGCGTCTGTCGCTGCAGGCGGTGATGGGACTTTCCTCCAAGCCGTTGCGATTCTCTTTCTACTTTGGCCTCTTGACCGCGATTTTCTGCGTATTCTACGCGGCGTTCGCCATAGTGGGATTAGCCACCGGCAGAAACGTGCAGGGTTGGACTTCGGTGATTGTGATGGTCACCTTCCTGGGAGCGGTGCAGTTGGTCTCCATCG
>DATHNM010000269.1:0-3726 GCA_035486095.1 Bryobacteraceae bacterium | reverse complement strand
GCCAGGCCATCGCGCGTTCCTACCCACAATCGCCCATCCCGGTCCAGGCTCAAGGCCCTGACAAAACCACTGGGCAAGCCTTCTTTTTGTCCAAACTGCCAAAATCGCGAGCCATCGTATTGATACAGGCCGCTCTCCGTGCCGATCCAAAGAAAGCCTGAGCGGTCCTGCAACAGGCAGTTCACGCTTAAATTTCCCAGGCCGTCGACGTAATCCCTGAAAGAGTATTGCTGTCCTAGACATACGCTTGAAATCCCGGTAAGCAAGAGCACATAAATGGCTGCTTGCTTCGGGAAGGTAGTCATGCTCTCTTACCATCGACAAGAGCAGGCAAATAGATGATAGGGAAGGTCGGCGAATTAACGCGGCTGAACGCGAAGGGAATCCTTCACATCCACTTTCTCGAATTGCATGGGGAAGCTCTGGCCCACGTAGTAGGCGTCCCACTGGTCCTTGTAATGCCGGGATAGGATCTGCCCGGATTGCCCTATGTCGATGCTGTTGAGCGATCCATCCCAGTTCGCCAGATCCGCGATGAATCGCATGGATGGCCCCAGCACCGTGGATGTCTGTTTGATGGTGGTCGAGGAGCCGCTCATCTCCACCGGGCCAATGTTGAAATAGCTTCCCACCAAAGGAAACTGGCTGCCCACCGGCTGTTTGATGGTGAGCAAATTGTAGCGGCCATAGTCCCATTTCGCCAGGTTGCTGCCTTGCGTCCGCCTGCCTTCGTCGATGGCCGCGGCCAGCGCCGTTAACAGCGCGTCGTCTGGATCGTGAAAAAATGCGCCGCCGCCCGATTCCAGAATTCGCTGGATGGCCACCGGCGCCATATAGGGCTGATAGATGCTGGTGTCCGACGTACCGGACCAGGCAGCGCGGACAGCGGCATTCCGCAACTGGTTGTACGCCAGAGTGATCAAAAGCGGCGCCGGAGTATGTTTCTCCATTTGCCCGTTCCAGGATCGAAGCAACATCACGGCATCGCTCAGTTCCGGCTTGGCCGGCTTTTTGCGATCGTAGGCCGCAACAATCTGGCGCGCAAGATAGCTTGAAAACCCCGAGTAAACATCTTTCTCCACAGCCAGCATGTCCTGGGGCTTCCAGCCGGTTCGCGACAGCAGGCGATCCCGGATCTCGCGCGAACGGTACGGTGCGCCGAATTCGCCGCTCACCCGAAAGGGATAATTCTCGGGAAATGGATTCTGATTGGCGGTCACAATCCAGCCGCGCGGAGGATTATAAGACGCGGGCAACTGATCGAAAGGAATGAACCCGTCCCATTCGTTGTCGCCGTTGCTGCCGTCCAGCGGCACATCGCCGTCGAAATTCCTGCGGATCGGGAGCATGCCGGCGGCTTGATATCCGATATTGGAGTCCACGTCGGCATAGACGAAGTTCAGCCCGGGGCCGGGGAAGCGGGCCAGCGCCGTGGTGAATTCCTTCCAATTAGCAGCGCGATCCAAATCCAAAAAGGGAAAGCCGGAGCCGCCCTGGTCCGCCGCCGCCCATCGCAGCGCGAAGTAACGGCCGTCCTCGGAAAAGGCCAACGGCCCGTGGCGCGTCACCCATTGCCGGAACTCCAGTGCCCGGGCGCCCTTCACGCGAATCCATTCGGTTTCCGAGCGCGCCTGCTCCGCCTGCCCGCGAAAAAGATATTGGCCGTTCTGCGGATTGATCTTTTCGATGTAGAGGTCTTCCACGTCGAAGCCGAGATTGGTAACGCCCCAGGCGATCCGCTGGTTATGGCCAACAATTACGCACGGCACGCCGGGCAGCGAAACGCCGCTGACATCCAAGCCAGGCGCCTTCAGGTGCACTTGATACCAGGCCGCGGGAATGGACCACTCCAGGTGTGGATCGTTCGCCAGAATCGGCTTGCCGCTGGCTGTGAATTTGCCGGAGACCACCCAGGCGTTGGAGCCAGGCTGGAATTCGGTGCCGGCGCGCGCGGGATACAACAGCGCAACCTTGGCCGGGTCGCCGCGCTGCAGCATGGTCATCTTACGCAGCTCCTCACGCCAGGTGGTGGTCAAACTGCGATACATCTGCAAGCCGCACAGCGTGCTGTCCAGGATGCTCCAGGGGCGTGGATCGTAGCGCAGCACCGTGAACTCCAGCGGCAGCGCATTGCGATGGGTCTCGATGAAAAAATTGACGCCGCGTGCGTAAGCGGCAAAAATCGCGCGCTCGGCCGGCGCCAGCGCCCGGACTTGATCTTCCGCGATGCGCCGCATCCGCATGCGCCGCGCTTCGCGATCCAACTCCAGAGTGGACGGCCCGAAAACTTCCGATAACTCTCCGGCAGCCAGGCGCCGCAGCACGTCCATCTGCCACAGACGATCCTGCGCCGTCGTGTAGCCTTGCAGGAAAATGGCGTCTTCCCATGTGCCGGCCGTGATATGGGGAACACCCAGCGCGTCGCGTGCGATGGCAGCCGGCGCCGATACCGGAGCGGAAATCTGTCCCGACGTCGCCGGCAGCGGCCGGTAAGCAATCCAATAAACGGCGGCCAGAACGAGCACCAGCAAAACCGCTATGCTCAAGTTGATGAACTTTAGGGTTTTTCCCAAGTCCATTGTGAAGGGACGCACTGGGACGATTTTACCGTACCGCTGTTTCAGCGCTGTGCGCTAGCGCGTATGGCATATCGTTTCGTGATCCTGGCGGCGGTGCTGCTGCTCAACGCCTTTTTCGCTACCGCGGAAGTGGCTCTGATCTCGGTTCGCAAAAGCCGCTTACGCACCCTGGCCGATGAAGGCCAAGCGGGCGCACAGGCCGCGCTGAATCTGCTGGCGAATCCATCCCGGCTGCTTTCGCTCACGCAAGCGGGTGTCACGCTGGCCAGTCTGGGACTGGGATGGGCCGGCGAGAACACGGTCTACGAACTGCTGCAGGCTCTGCTTCGCCCGGTCATGGTGCCGCAATGGGCGCCCGTATGGCACGTGGTGAGCTTTGCAATCGCGTTCTTACTGATCAGCTACGCGCACATCGTTTTCGGCGAGGTGGTGCCGAAGAATCTGGCCATCGAAAAGGCCGATCAACTTGCGCTTCTGGTGGCTCCCGTGTTGGTGGTTCTCTCGCGACTGTTGGCGCCCTTCACATATTTTGCCGAAGGGTCGGCCGCGGCCATCTCGCGCTGGATTGGACTACGCACCGGCCATGGCGGCGGAGGACACTCGGCCGAAGAGCTGAAGTTTATCGTTAGCTCCAGCCGCCGCGAGGGGCACCTGCATCGCTTCGAAGAAGACGCCATTCAGGCGCTGTTGGAACTTTCCGATTATTACGCACGCGAAATCATGGTCCCGCGCAACGCGATTGTCTCCATTTCCGCGGATGCCAGCCTGGATCAAGTGCTGCGGCGTATGCGCGAGCATGAATATTCGCGCCTGCCGGTCTACGATACCAGCCCGGAGCACATCATCGGCTACGTTCATTACAAGGACATGATGCGGATTTGGGAAGAACGCCGCATGGCCAATTCCAAGCGGCGGCCCTTGCCTCCGTTTCATTTGTCGCGCGTGCTGCGCAAGCCGCTGGTGATACCGGAAACCAAATCGCTGAACGATCTGATCGACGAATTTCGCGAGACCCACGTTCACCTGGCGATCGTGGTGGACGAGTTCGGCACCATCGCGGGACTGGTAACTCTGGAGGATGCGCTGGAACAGATTTTCGGCGAAATTGGCGACGAACATGACGTGAAGCGCCCCCGTCCCGTCACCG
>DATHNM010000268.1:0-4640 GCA_035486095.1 Bryobacteraceae bacterium | reverse complement strand
GTGGTGGGCTCAAGCTGCTTGATCCCCAGCTTGATCCGCCGCCGTTCGCGATCCACTTCCAGCACTACGGCGCGCACTGTTTGTCCGGCGGACAGAGCCTCGCGCGGATGATTCAAACGCTTCTCGCGAGTGATGTCGGAGATGTGAATCATGCCGTCGATGCCGCCGCCCAAATCCATGAAGCAGCCGAAGTTGGTGAGGCTGGTCACCGGTCCTTCCGCCACCGCGCCCACTGCATATTTCTTCAGCGCGTCTTCCCACGGATCGCCCAGGGCTTGTTTGAGACCCAGGGAAATACGGCGATCCGCGGCGTTCACTCCCAGCACCACCGCTTCCACCATTTCACCGGTCTTCAAAAGGTCGCTGGGCTTCTTGACTTTTTTCGCCCATGACATTTCCGAAATGTGAATCAGCCCGTCCACGCCCGGGAGCAACTCCACGAACGCGCCGAAGTCGGCCAACCGCGACACTTTGCCTTGCACTCGATCGCCAGTGTGAAAGCGCTCCGCCGCGGTAGTCCACGGATCGGGCGCCAGTTGTTTCAGCCCGAGTGAAATACGCTTGCCTTCCGGGTTGATTTTCAGAACCTTGACTTCGATGGAATCGCCCGCGGTTACTACATCGGACGGCTTGCTTACACGATGCCAGGCCATGTCGCCCACGTGCAGCAGCCCATCCACGCCGCCCAGATCGACAAAGGCGCCGAAGTCGGTGACGCTGCGAACCGTGCCGCGCAAAACCGCGCCCTCTTTGAGTTCCGCGAATTTCTGCTCGCGCGTTCGCGCCTCTTCCTCTTCCAGGATCACGCGCCGGTCCACCACCACGTCTTCGCTGGCGGTGTCCAGCTTGATGATGCGGCACTGAATCTCCTGGCCCACCAGTTTTTCCAATTCGGCCGCATCCTTGGTGCCACTGCGCGAAGCGGGCAGGAAAGCCTGCGAGCCGACATCCACGCGCAATCCGCCCTTCACCACTTCCGTCACCACGCCGCCGATGGAGCGCTTTTCCGCGAACGCCCGCTCCAGCGCGCTCCAATCCTTGGGCCGCTCCACTTTGATGGTGGAAAGTGTGTAGCACCCTTCGGCATCCCGCCCCGTGATACTTACGCGCATCTTGTCACCAACGCGTATCGTTGGCGCCCCGGCGGCATCGCGAAACATTTCCAGCGGCAGCACGCCATCCATCTTGCGCCCAATGTCCACGAAGACCGATTCGGGCGAAATAGATACCACCGTGCCGTCCAGTATCTCGGTGTTGCGCTGGCCGTGATGGGTCTGCTCGAATTCCGAAAGAATATCGCCAAACGAATTATCTTGCGCGGGCGCGTCGAGCACGTCTGCAGGCGTAGCTAGCGCCTCGGGAATTGCGGGAGATGTTGGATTTTCCATGAAACTTATTGCAAAACCATTGTGTCACAGTCCCGGCATTTTGAGCAGAGCGATAAGATGGCAGCGTGGAGCAGCGCGCCCGTTTCTGGCAAATCGTCCGGCCGCAAGACATCGTGTGGATCGCCCTATTCGCGGTACTGGCGATTTGGGGCCCGGATTTGACGCCAGAGGCGACTGCCGTTTTGATGGGGCTCGGATTAATGCAAATCATCGAGCCGAAGATCCCGTTTTTCGGCTCGCGCGCCGGCAGTGTCATTTCTTTTTTCATCAAGCTGGCGCTCTGGTACGTCCTCATGGGATGGACCGATGGTATCTCCAGCAGTTACTTTTGGCTGATGTTGCTGCCGGTTATGTCGGCGGCCACTTCGTTGGGGCTGGTCGGGTTGGTCGCGGCCATTTTCCTGGCCTGCGGCGCATATTTTTCCCTGCTCCATTTCCTGCGGCCGGATCAAGTTGTGGGCGCCGATCAGTGGCCCTACGTAATTTTGAATGCGGCCACATTTCCCATAGCCGGGTTCCTCACTTATGAACTGCTGGAAGCCAATAGAGCGGCTACTCGCAGAGCGCAGCGCGCGGCCGAGCAGTTGGCGGAAGCGAATCGGCATTTGCAGGAAGCCGAAGCCCAGGTGCGCCGCACAGAGCGCCTGGCCGCGCTGGGGCAGCTTTCGGCCGGTTTGGCGCACGAGATCCGCAATCCCTTGAGCACCATCAAAGGTTCGGCCGAGATGCTGCTTAAAAACGTGGACGCCGATGGCGCGGTGGCGCACGAACTAGCCGGATTCATTTCCACCGAAGTGGACCGAACCAATGCGCTGGTCACGCGCTTCCTCGATTTTGCGCGCCCCCTGGCGCTGCGTCTGGAAAAGACCGAGATCGCCGAAGTGATCGATGAAGCGGTGGCCCAGGTGGAAAAACACACGCCACCACTGGATGTGAGCATCTACAAAAACTATTCGCCGGATATTCCGCCTTTTCTTTTGGATCGGCAGCTGATAGAGCGAGTGTTTTATAACCTGCTTCTGAACGCCGCGCAAGCCAGCCCACCCCAGGGCACCGTCACGGTGAAGACGCGCCAGTTCGGCGAAACAACGGGGGACGATACAGTGGAGATAAGCGTGATAGATCGCGGCACGGGCATTGCTTCGAAGGACCGGGAAAGCATTTTTAATCCCTTCTTCACCACCAAGTCGAGTGGCGTGGGGTTGGGTCTGGCCATCGTGTCGAAGATCGTGGACGAACACGGAGGGCAAATCACGGTGGAGAGCGAGCCGGGCGCGGGCAGTGTGTTCCGGGTATTCCTTCCGGTTCGGGAGAACGGCAAATGAAAGCCACAGTCCTGGTTGTTGAAGACGAAGAAAAACTACGCAGAGTTATCGAGCTGCAGTTGAAGACGGCGGGCTATGAAGTGGAACAGGCCGGCAGCGCGGAAGACGCGTTGAAGCTGGCCGACCGGGCCGACGTAATCATCACCGATCTGCGCTTGCCCGGCATCAGCGGATTGGATCTGCTGCAGCAACTCCGCAGCCAGGATTTACGCACTCCGGTAATCGTGATGACCGCTTTTGGAAGCATTGAAACCGCGGTTGAAGCCATGAAAGCCGGCGCGGTGGATTTTCTGCCCAAGCCGTTTTCGCTCGATCATCTGATGACGGTGGTCAACAAGGCGCTGGAGGTCCGCACTTTACGCGACGAAAATCGCGAGCTGCGCGCGGAGCTGAGCCAGCGCTATGAATTCGACAATATCATTGGGCGAAGCGCCGCCATGCGCGAAATCTTCGCCACCATCGAGCGGGTTGCGCCCACGCGGGCCACGGTTCTGTTGTGCGGTGAAAGCGGCGTCGGCAAGGACATGATCGCGCGCGCGATTCATCATCACTCGCCGCGCGAGAACAAGCCGTTCGTCAAAATCAACTGCTCCGCCCTGCCGGAAAACCTGATGGAGAGCGAACTGTTCGGCTACGAGAAAGGCGCGTTCACGGGCGCCAATCTCAGCAAGCCCGGCAAATTTGAGCAGGCCGACACGGGAACCGTTTTCATGGACGAGATCGGCGATGTGCCTTCGGGCATTCAAGTGAAGCTGCTGCGTATCCTGCAGGATCGCGAGTTCGAGCGGCTGGGCAGCAATAAAGTGCGGCACGTGGATGTGCGCGTGATCGCCGCCACCAACGTGGATCTGCGCGCGGCTCTGGAACAGGGAGAGTTTCGCGAGGATCTGTATTACCGGCTGAACGTGCTGCCCATGAACATTCCGCCGCTGCGCGAGCGCAAGGAAGACATTCCTTATCTGGCGCGGTTCTTTATTCGCAAGCTGGGCAAGGAAATGGGCAGCCGCGTGGAATCCATCTCAGAGGGCGCCATTGAGCGGCTGATGGAATATCATTGGCCGGGCAACGTGCGCGAACTGGAGAACGCCATCGAGCGCAGCCTGGTTCTGGCGAATGGCGATGTTTTGGAAGCCGCCGACATCCGGCTGGACCTGGCGCCCAAGCCGCGGCTCGGCTCCGCCGATGGCTTCCTTCCCGACGGCATGACGCTCGATGCTTACGAGCAATCCATTATCCGGGAGGCTCTGCATCGCGCCAATAACAACAAGAGCCAGGCCGCGCGCCTGCTGGGATTAACGCGCAATGCGCTGCGTTACCGCCTTTCGCAGATGGGCATCGAATCCTAACCGGCGGCCGCTCAGTCCTGCGCCAAGGCCAATGCCGTGGGATGCTTCGGTTGGTAAAGCCCCACTTCACTTCCGCCCGGCAGCCGGATCTTGGCAATAGAACCCCATCTTGCTTCCTCCACCTCCGAACACTGGACGCCCTTGCTCGCGAGCGTGGATATCTCGGCCTTCAAGTCGTCACACATGAAATAAAGTTCGTGCCGCTCACTTTCCCCGGCCGGATGAACTGCGGCCTCCGCCGGAGGCAGCGCGAAGATCAGCCATCCGTGGCCGGCATCCACCGCTTTAAATCCGAGAACCTCGCGGAAAAACGCGCGATCAGCCGCCGCATCCTTGCTGTACACGATTACATGGGCGCCAAAGATCATCAGCCCTATTCCTTTCTCAAATGTATTCAATTATGCCCGCTTCGCCCGCAAATATTGCTTGGGCCAGGGACCGGTCTGCCGCAGTTCATCCGCCGCGCGCAGCGGCCAATAGGGATCGCGCAAAAGTTCACGCGCCAGAAACACCATGTCGGCCTGGCCGCCGCGAATAATGCGATCGGCCTGTTCGGGCGCGGTGATCATCCCTACTGCCGC
>DATHNM010000267.1:0-3875 GCA_035486095.1 Bryobacteraceae bacterium | reverse complement strand
GGTCTTGATGTCGACTAAGTAACTGGGCGCCTGGGTTAGCCGGTTCTTGAGCCGGATCAAAAGGTCGGTGCCGCCGGCGTAGACCCCAGCTTCGCTGCCATGGGAGGAGAGGATTTGTACCGCTTGCTCCACGGTTTTCGGTCGATAAATGGAGATTTGTTTCATGCCCGCTCCCGTTGCGCCTTCAAACCCGCCATGATCTTCTCGCGAGTAAGTGGATGCTCGCGGATCCGTACGCCGCAGGCATTATATATAGCGTTCACTATCGCGCCTGGAACCGCGCCGATACTGGTTTCGCTGAAGCTTTTGACACCGTAGAACCAGCGCGGCTCCAAGCTATCGATATAGAGCTGCGTCTGCTGGGGAACATCCATAATGGTGGGCAGCCGGTAGGACAAATAACCCACGCTGTAGTGCCGCGTACCAGGAAATTCCCGATCCCAGGGAATAGCGTCGGTGGTGATCTGCGTACTTTCCACCAGCGATCCCACCATGTCGGCCTCAGCAACCAGAGGATTAATTACCAAGCCCGTATCGTGCGGATATACAGCCCGGATGAAACGCCAGTCGCCGGTCCAGGTGTCTACTTCCACCTCGGCAAAACACGCGCCTACGCCCTTGTTCGACGCCCCTCTTGGACCACCCGCGACACCGCGGCCCATCTGTCGAATGAGGCCCTGGTTGGCCTTCGCCAACTCTGCAAGAGTAGTCTTCTTCGCTGGATCATCGCTAGACCAGATCATTCCATCCCGAATCTGAAGTTTCTCCGCAGGCACCTGCAGGGTGCTTGCCGCACGCTCCAGCAGACCCTTTCGAAGCTTATCCGCGGCGTTGCAAATCGCCGCTCCCTGCAACGTAATTGTTCTGCCACCGAACCATTCATCGCTCGACGGCGCAATATCGGTGTCGCCCCAAACCAGCCGGATGCGATCACGATTGCTGAACCCCAGCATCTCGGCAACCAGATGCGCCAGTGCGGTGGCCGCATTTGATCCGCTATCGGGAAGCGCCACCTTCATGGTGACGTAGCCATCGGCCGTCAAGTCCAGTTCCGTGCCAAAAACCGCGGCGCCGGGAGCTGTGGCCAGTTTCGCGAAAGCTTGCTCGCCTTCGTGATAACCCATCAGGCCGCCATGATGCTGCGACATCCCGACGCCGAATCCGCGCTTAAAACGTCCGGCATTACCGCCCGCCACTGGATTTCTCTTGTCCCATCCAAAGGCTTTCGCGCCCTGCTCGAGAACCTCCACCGAAGGAAACGAATCGTAGGGATAGCGCGTGTCGCCGATCTTGGGCCGCGTGATGTGCATGAGCCGGAATTGCACCGGATCCACACCCAGCGTTTCCGCCATTTCATCCATCATGCTTTCCCAAGACCACTTGGTTTCCTGCTGATAATAGCTGCGCGATGGCCCCGGGCGCGGCGCGTTGGTTCGATACGCGCACCATAGCGACCGCCAATGCGGCACCAGCGACGTATACAGCTCCAACTGGTTCGCGGCATTTCCAGGCGTTGCCGCGTGGCCGCTGCCTTCCAAATCCCCAACGCCCACGTAAACCGTGTGTTCGATGGCTGTGATCCGGCCATCTTTCTTGGCGCCCACTTTGAATTTCGTGATGGTCTCCGGCTTGATCTGCAGTTGCGCAAGTTCCTGATCCTTGGGCAACATCACCTTCACCGGCCGCCCGGTGATTTTCGCCAGTTGAGCGATGAACGGATAAAATCTCTCTGCTGCCAACCGGGCAGATCCGAATGTGGAACCATTCCACTTGTTGATGAATCGGATCTTCGACGCATCCATGCCAAGCGCGGCGGCCAGAACCGCGCGCACGGGATAAATGCCCTGCCCCATTCCCCAAAACGTCAGCCGGTCGCCGTCCCACTTGGCCACGCTGCCGCTGGGTTGCATGGGCACCGATACCGCCCCCGCGAATTGATAGGTGAACTCTTTGATGACTTCCGCTTCGGCAAATCCCTGCTCAAGATCGCCGCGATGATCGGCCCATGTGGCCTGCGGAAATTCTTTCGGCGAAATCGCCACCCGCAAGAGATTGCTTTGCCCTTCGCGAAGCTGCGGCGCATCCGCAGACATGGCATCTTTCAAGGTGGATGCGAAGGGAAGCACGTCGTACTCAACTTCGATGGCGTCCACCGCATCCTGCGCCAGATCTTCCGTTTCCGCGGCCACGATGGCCACCACTTCTCCCTGCAAATTCAACTCGCGCGGGAATGCTTCGGGCACCGCACGGAATCCGGCTGGCTCCGGACCAGCCGGATGCACGGCATTTTTGTAGGTGAGGATGTGCGCCACGCCCGGCATCTTCTCCGCCTTCGATGTATCCAGGTTCTTGATCCGGGCGTGCGGATGCGGGCAGGTGAGAAACTTCGCGTACAGCAGATCCGGAAACCAGACCCGGCTGGCGTACTGCGCTTTGCCGGTGAAGCGCGGGATGGAAACCTCCGGCAGCGCGGGCAGGGCCTTACCAAGTACGTGCAGATTCTCGGGCGGATAACCCTGCCATTTCCTGGTCACCGTTTTTTGCGGACCTTCCAGCACTTCATCGCCCGGCAGATGTCCGCCGCTGGTGGAAAAATCGCGCACCATGGGTTGCTTGATCTGAATGATGGATGCGGGCGCAGCCTCAATCGCGATCTTTTCCCCGCGCAGCACCGCCGCCGAATCCATTACGGTCCGGATGATGGCCGGGTAAGCCGCGCATCTGCAAATGTGCCCTGCCAATGCGCCTTTTACGTCATTCACTGAAGGATTCGGATTCTTGTCCAGCAGCGCTTTCGCGGTGACAATCCAGCCCGCGGTACAGAAGCCGCAATCCGCCGCGACGTGTGTGTGGCCGATGCTTTGCAAGGGATGCAAGTTCTTTTCGTCGCCGACGCCTTCGATGGTGACAATCTTCTTGCCCGCAGCTTCGGTGGCCAGGGTATGGCAGGAATATATGGGGACGCCATCCACCAGCACGCTGCAAGCGCCGCAACTGGCGCGATTGCAGCTTCGATTGGTGCCGGTGAGGCCCGCCTTCATCGCGATCACTTCCCACAAAGTGGTGCGCGCTTCGTAGTCGGCCGAGTGCAGCTTTCCGTTGATGAAGAATGCACCCTTTTCTTTTGTCATCGGCGGCAAAAGAGCCGGGGCAGCGCCGGCGACAAAGATCGATTCGCCCCCCACGGCAGTTAAGACCACGCCCGATCCGGCGGCCTTGAGGAAATTTCTTCGCGAGTAACTCATTTCGCTCCCCCTTCGCGCGGAAACACATTCGGCCGATATTGCTTGTGGCAGGTGGTGCACGACGCGTCCAGGGATTCGGTGAGGGCGGCGAGTGCGCCGAAATCCCGGGCCTGCGCCGCCGTATAAGCGGCCGTCCCAACGTCCGCCAGCATTTTCGCGTCTTTGGCCCACTCGCCTTGATCGCGCGCCCGGCCCCGCAGCATGAGCAGGTTTCCCGATTCCGCCAACGTTAGCGCGCTGCGCCGCACAGCGATCCATTCCTTCTGGTCCTTGGGCGCGCCCCGATTCACGAACAGCAAAATATCGTTGGAGGCGGGATGAATCAGATCCAGCATGAGTTGTTTCATGCTGGCCGCTTCTTGCCCCACAGCGGACATTACGATCAGCGCGAAGAGAATGGCCCCTGCCGGCTGCATAAAATTTCTCGCTCCAGTCTACCGCTTGAGGGTGGCGTAATGTGGTTAGAGCACCAATCGACAAATCATGAGCCTCTTTGGAAAGAAAACAACCGACACTGCCTCTGTGACTTATATTTCCCACACAGGCAACACAAATCAGGTCGCCGTGCCAATTGGCGACTCCGTCATGGAAGGCGCCATCAAGAACGGCATTGACGGCATTGTCGCCGAG
>DATHNM010000266.1:0-4662 GCA_035486095.1 Bryobacteraceae bacterium | reverse complement strand
CCATAGATGTGGAACAGATCACGCCCGCCAGGTACAACTCGCTTCTGGCCCACCCCCATCTGGCCGCGCGGCTGCGGAATCGCGTCTCGGTGGAAGTGGCCGGGCTGGTGTTGAAGGCGCTCTCGCTGCGTGACGGTTACGAGGCCTCCGCGCGCGTGGCGCTCTTCGCTGAATTCGCAAATTACTTTCGTGCCCTGGTGCCGTTCCCCGACGAAACCGTTGAGGGCCTTACGGATGAGCAATACATTCGCGGCGTGCTATGCGCGCTCTACACCACCAAACGCGAAACTACCCGGCACCTCTGACAACTGGTGTTTTCAAAAACCTGCATCGCGGTGGACGCAAGGTTCATCTTCTACTTCGTGGCCCCATGTCGTGGCCGTATCCAAGTGTCGACCGACAGTCCACAGAGTCGAAAAAGTTCGACACGGCGGCTTAGGTTTTAAAAGTGCGTCGCGCTATCCGCTCGTAACCTCTTATTAAGACACAGTGCCGGCAAGCGGCAGAGATCGGTAATTCCTTTGGCCCGGCGTTTGCTGTGTTGTCGGGTTTACAGCTGGCGGGTCACCTTGGTGCTGACCCGATCGGTCCTATCTGCGGCGCTACGCGACGAACTATGTGATCCGTTCGAAGATACCTTGCATCAGAAAGATATTGCTCAATGTGGATCGTCCGTCTTGCTCTTAACCGCCCGTATACATTCGTGGTCCTGGCACTCCTGATTTTGTTGCTGGGGACGGTTGCCGCGGTTACCACTCCTATTGATATCTTCCCCAAGATCGACATCCCGGTGGTCAGTATCATCTGGACCTATAACGGGTTGGCCACCTCGGAAATGGAGAAGCGCGTCACCACCTTCAGCGAGTTTGTCCTCGCGACCGTGAACGACATTCGCTCCATCGAATCACAAACTTTAAACGGCGTCTCAACCATCAAAGTCTACTTCCAGCCGCAAGTGCGTATCGATGCCGCCACCGCCCAGATCAATTCCGCGGTGAACGGCATTCGCTTCCGCATGCCGCCCGGGATCAACCCACCGTGGATTCTCCGGTTCGGCGCCGATACCGTCCCCGTGATCCAGCTTGCCCTGAGTAGCGATTCGTTGACCGAATCGGAGCTCTATGACTACGGTCTTTTTCGAGTGCGCCAGCAGCTGTCCACCGTGGCAGGCACGCTGCTTCCCGCGCCCTATGGCGGCGTGGAGCGCCAGATCATGGTGGATCTGGATCAGGACGCCCTCAACGCAAACGGGTTGAGTCCCATTGACATTAGCAATGCCATCAACGCTCAAAATGTGACCCTGCCGTCGGGGACGGTAAAAATCGGCGAACGCGAATACACCGTATCCACCAACAGCAGCCCATCCGATTTCTCGCTGCTTAATAACGCTCCCATCAAATTCGTAAACGGGGCCACCGTTTTCATGCGCGACGTGGCCAGTGTCAGGGACGGTTACGCGGTGCAGCAGAACGTGGTCCGGGCGGATGGTAAGCCATCGGTGCTGCTGACTATCATGAAGACGGGGTCGGTGTCCACGCTCGCGATCGTGGATGAGATTAAGAACCGCATTCTTCCTTCCGCGCGTGCCGCCGCTCCGAAGGGCATGCAGATCAAAGAGCTCTTCGACCAATCGGTATTCGTCCGTGGCGCCATCAACGGCGTCCTGCGTGAGGCCGTTATCGCAGCCTGTCTGACGGGGCTGATGATTCTGTTGTTTCTCGGCTCCTGGCGGTCCACGCTGATCATCGCGGTCTCGATACCGCTTTCGATCCTCAGTTCACTGTGCATGCTGAGCGCTCTGGGACACACCATGAACGTGATGACGCTGGGTGGTCTGGCATTGGCCATCGGAATTCTGGTGGACGACGCAACGGTGACTATTGAAAACATCCATCGGCATATGGGGCGCAAACCCCTGCGGGAGGCGGTGCTGGAAGGCGCATCCCAAATTGCAGCGCCCACCTTGGTTTCCACGCTCACCATCTGCATCGTGTTTGTCTCCGTTGTATTCTTAACCGGTCCTGCAAAATATCTCTTCACCCCCATGGCACTAGCCGTGGTGTTCGCCATGCTCGCCAGTTATCTGCTCTCAAGGACACTGGTCCCGGTGATGTCCGCGTTTCTTCTGAAGGGCGAACAGCACGAGGTGGACCCCGCCACCGGAGTGTCTGCCGCTACGCCTGAGAACACGAATTGGCTGGTCCGAATCAACGAGCGATTTAATACCGGCTACATCTGGGTGCGGACGGGCTACACAGAGCTGCTGAGGACTTTCATTTCGAACCGAAGAATGGCGTTCGTGTTAACCGCCGCGCTCATCGGTTCGGCGTTCGTGCTGATGCCGTTCGTAGGGCGCGATTTCTTTCCCAAAGTCGATGCCGGCCAACTGCGCTTGCATGTGAGGGCGGCTTCGGGAACCCGGCTGGAAACCACCAAGGCCATTTTTAGCAGCGTGGAACAGGAATTGCGCCGCGTAATCCCGCCAGCTGAGATTGAGCTCATGCTGGACAACATCGGACGCCCCGCCGAGTCTTTCAACTTCGCCTTTGGCGACGGCTCTACCATCGGCACCTTTGATGGCGAGATTCTCATTGCTCTCAAGGAAGGCAAGCACGGCCCCACTGCGAAATACGTCTCGGAACTGCGGCAGCGTCTGCCCCGCGTCTTTCCTTCGCTCCTGTTTTACTTCCAGCCGGCCGACATTGTGACTCAGATCCTGAACTTTGGACTGCCTGCTCCTATCGACATTCAGGTGGCCGGCTATGACCCCGGAAATTTCGATATCGCGCGCCACATTCGCGAGAGCATCGCCCGGATTCCTGGAGTGGTTGACGCACACGTGCATCAGGTAATGGATGGTCCGGATCTGCATTACGATATCGACCGTTCGCGCGCGGCCGAGTTCGGGCTCACCGCGCAGGATGTTTCCAACAGCATGTTCGTCTCACTGTCATCGAGTTCTCAGGTGCAGCCCAATTTCTATCTTGATCCAAAGATGGGGACCACCTATCTGGTGGCCGCGCAAACCCCGCAGTTTCGCCTGAACACCGTGGAGAAAATCGGCAACACGCCGATTCCCGTGAAGCTCGGCGGCCAGGCGCAGCTGCTCAGCAATCTTGCCTCTGTGACCCATTCCACTCAACCCGTGGTGGCCAATCATCGCGACGTGCAACCGGTGTTTGACGTTTACGCCAACGTGCAAGATAGCGATCTGGGCTCTGTCGAAAGCAAGATCGACAGCGTCGTAAAGGAATTTAAGCCGCGGCTGTCCCCAGGCAGCAACATAGTAGTTCGGGGGCAGGTGGAGAGCATGCGTGAGGCCTTCTCGCGCCTGGGCCTAGGGCTGGTATTCGCCGCCATGCTGGTTTACCTGCTCATGGTGGTCAACTTCCAGAGCTGGAAGGATCCTTTCATTATCATTACGGCGCTGCCGGGTGCGTTTACCGGAGTGGTCTGGGCGCTCTTCTTGACCCAGAGCACTTTCAGTGTGCCGTCGCTGATGGGCGCCATCATGTCCATCGGCGTGGCCACGGCGAACTCTATCCTGCTGGTCACGTTTGCCAGTGAGCGCATGGAACTGGGCCGCAGTCCGGCGGAGGCTGCCATCGACGCCGGCTGCACCCGCCTGCGCCCCATCGTCATGACCGCGCTCGCCATGATCATCGGAATGCTTCCCATGGCCCTGGGTCTGGGAGAAGGCGGAGAGCAGAACGCCCCGCTGGCACGAGCCGTCATCGGCGGCTTGTCCCTGGCAACACTGGCGACTCTTTTCTTCGTGCCATTGATGTTCAGCATTCTTCGCCGTCCCCCGTCCGCAATAGAGGAGAAGATCGCATGAGTAGTATCGGCCAAGCCCCAGCCGGTCGAATCGAAATGCCGAAAAAATCGGCCAACCCCAGGCGGACCGCGCTTTGGATTGCCGCGCTATTGGCCGTGGTGCTGCTTGCGGTTGGTATTTTCCCTCGCATCCAGAGGCACGCTCGAGCCAACGAAGTGGCGGAAGCGGCCGGCACAAGCCTTCCAAATGTGCTGCTGGTAAAAGCCAAACTCACCAGTGGCAGCTCAGACCTGGAACTTCCGGGAAACATCCAGGCCATCAATGTGGCCTCTATCTATGCGCGCACCAACGGATATGTGCAGGAGCGCTTCGTGGACATTGGAACGCCGGTGAAGGCCGGCCAGTTGCTGGCGCTGATCGCCTCGCCCGAAGTGGATCAGGAGTTGGCCCAGGGAAAAGCGGCGCTGGAACAGGCGCGCGCGGCTTCCGAACAGGCCAACGCGAATCTGGCGCAAGCGCAGGCCCAAGTGAACCAGGCCAAGGCGAATGTCGGCCAAGCTCAGGCCAATGAAGAAATTGCAGCTACCACCAATGAACGCTGGACGCGCCTGGTGGACAAGGGCGTGCTACCTAAACAACAAGGTGACGAACGGCGCTCGGCCTTCAATGCCAGGCATGCGGAAACCACTGCGGCCGTCGCTGCGGAAGCAACCGCTGAAGCCAACGTTGGCTCGCGAACCGCGGACATCTCGGCTGCCCGCGCCACCATCGATGCCCAGGCCGCCAACGTACGGCGCCTGGAGCAGATGCAGTCCTTTGAACGGGTGCTGGCTCCCTTCGACGGCGTAGTTACCGAGCGCCGGATCGAAAAAGGCGACCTGATA
>DATHNM010000265.1:0-2866 GCA_035486095.1 Bryobacteraceae bacterium | reverse complement strand
GGCCGACAAGAAAACTATTACGCAGGATTGCAACGCCTGCCACCAAGCTGTGGCTATGGACGAAGCGTCCCCCGAGATTTTGAAAACACTGGAATTATCATCTACACCCAACCATTAGGAGATTAAAAATGCGAACCATGATCATCGCCCTCGGTCTGACCGCCGCCGCGGCCACCGCCATCCAGGCAGCCGACGCCGCAGCCGGCAAAGCCGCTTACGATAAATCCTGCAAATCCTGCCACGGCCCGGATGGCGCAGGCAACCCGGCCGTCGCCAAGATGATGAAGGTGGACATGAGGGATCTGAAGTCGGCCGACGTCCAGGCCATGAGCGACGGCGATCTGGCAAAAGTGATCACCGACGGCAAAGGCAAGATGAAACCAGTCACCGCCGCCTCTGGCTCGGCCAACGACATTGTGGCCTACCTGCGCACCTGGAAGAAGTAGCAGCAACGTTGGGCGGTCCGGTTGCACGGGGCGGGGTATAATCGTCACTAAGTCTCCCCCTGGTCCGTGGATGCTGAAGGCACCGTTGGCCAGTCTATAGTTTCCAGCCATATATGCCTATCCGCGTCGCGCTGCATCATCGGACTATTTATCATTACGACCGCCTTGTTAACTTGTCCCCGCAGACCATCCGGCTGCGGCCGGCGCCGCATTGCCGCACGCCCATCACGGCATATTCACTGAAGGTGGAACCCAAGCCCCATTTCCTGAACTGGCAGCAGGATCCGCAGAGCAACTACCTGGCGCGCGTGGTCTTTCCGCGGCCCGTGGTGCATTTTTCAGTGGACGTGGACCTGGTCGCGGAGATGACCGTGATCAATCCCTTCGACTTTTTCCTGGAGCCGTACGCCGAGAAATTTCCGTTCTGTTATGAACCCGCGCTGGAGCGCGAACTGGCGCCGTTTCGCGAAGTCCGCCCGGCCGGCCCTAAACTGGCCGCCTATCTGAAAACGGTCGACGTGTCCCAGCAGCGCACCAACGATTTTCTGGTGGCCGTGAATCAGCAGGTTCAGCACCTTATCGGCTACTCGATTCGCATGGAGCCAGGTGTTCAATCGAGCGAACAGACCTTGACGCTCAAGAACGGATCGTGCCGCGACAGCGCCTGGCTGCTGGTTGAAATCCTGCGCCACCTGGGACTCGCGGCGCGCTTCGTTTCCGGCTACCTGATCCAGTTGAAGCCCGACCTGAAGCCGCTGGAGGGCCAACCAGGGCCTTTGGAAGACTTCACGGATCTGCACGCCTGGACTGAAGTTTATCTGCCCGGCGCCGGATGGGTGGGCCTGGATCCCACTTCTGGACTGCTGGCCGGCGAAGGACACATTCCGCTCGCCGCTACTCCGGAATCTTCTTCCGCCGCTCCTATTTCGGGCGCCGTGGACAAGTGCGAGGTAAAGTTCACGCACGAGATGTCGGTGACCCGCATTTACGAAGACCCACGCGTCACACTTCCCTACACCGACGCCCAGTGGCAGCGCATCCAAGCCCTGGGATGCCGGATCGATCAGGACATTTGCACCCAGGACATTCGCCTCACCATGGGCGGCGAGCCCACTTTCGTGTCCATTGACAACATGGACGGAGCGGAGTGGAATATCGCGGCTCTGGGTCCGGAAAAGCGCAAGCTGGCCGAGCGCCTGCTCGATCGTCTGCGAAAACGCCTCGCTCCCGGAGGGCTGCTGCACTACGGCCAGGGCAAATGGTATCCGGGCGAGCCGCTGCCGCGCTGGGCGCTCACCTGTTACTGGCGCGCCGACGGCATTCCCTTGTGGCACGATCGCGCGCTGCTGGCGCAGGAACAATTCCCCACCGACTTTGGTCCGCTGGAAGCCAGACACTTCGCCGAAACGCTGGCGCGTCGCCTGGGGCTGGATCCCGAGTATGTGAACGCTGCGTTCGAGGATCCCGTTTACTATCTGCAGAAAGAGCGCCAGCTTCCCATCAACGTGGACCCGGTGGATAACAAGTTAGGCGATGCACAAGAGCGCGAACGCCTCCGCAAGGTGTTCGAACGGGGCCTGGAGACGCCAACCGGCTTTGTGCTTCCCGTGCAGCGCGTCGCCGGTTTAAACGGGCCTGAATGGCAGACCGGTCTGTGGATGCTGCGCGGCCAGCACCTGTTCCTGATGCCCGGCGACTCTCCGGTGGGCCTGCGCCTTCCGCTGCCCAGCCTGCCATGGGTGTCGGCAACGGAAGCTCCCGTGGCTTATCCCGTGGATCCCATGGTCAGTCGCGGGCCGTTGCCTATTCCGCCAAGATTGGCTCCGAGCGACGCGCCGCGCTTGCAATCGAAGAAGCAGGCCCTGAAGCAAGCTAAAACGGATCGCAAACCGGAAATCGGCGAATCGGCGCCCTGGATCGTGCGCACCGCTTTGTGTGTGGAAGCTCGCGATGGCCGCTTGCATGTCTTCATGCCGCCCTTGACCGTGGCTGAAGATTACGTGGACCTGCTGACCGCCATCGAAGACACCGCCGCGCATCTGGAAATGCCGGTGGTGATCGAAGGCTACACTCCGCCCGACGATCCGCGCTTTCGACAGATCAAAGTCACGCCCGACCCCGGCGTCATCGAAGTGAACGTGCATCCCGCCGCCAACTGGCAGGAGCTGGTTTCCAACACCACCGCGCTTTACGACGACGCGCGCCAATCGCGGCTGGGCGCCGAGAAATTCATGCTGGATGGCCGCCACACCGGCACCGGCGGCGGCAATCACTTTGTATTGGGTGCGTTAACTCCCGCCGAAAGTCCGTTCCTGCGACGGCCAGACCTGCTGCGCAGCATGATCGGTTACTGGCTGAATCATCCGGCCCTTTCCTACGCTTTTTCGACCATCTTCATCGGGCCCACCAGTCAGGCGCCG
>DATHNM010000264.1:0-5102 GCA_035486095.1 Bryobacteraceae bacterium | reverse complement strand
TCGGTGGTGGATGCGCGCAGGGCATTGCTGAACAGTGTCCGCTTTACGCCGGCCAAATTGTTTTCGAGCAACTGGTTGGCTCGGGACTGAATAAGACCGGTAACGTCGCTATCGGCCGGCCCGCCATGCGGAGGATCGTACTTGAAGCCGCCATCTTCCGGGGGATTATGCGAAGGCGTAACCACAATGCCGTCGGCCAGGCCCATTTTTCTGTCGCGATTGAAATTGAGAATGGCCCGGGATGCGGCCGGCGTCGGCGTGTACTCGCCACGGGGAGCGATACGCACGTGAACTTCGTTGGCCGCGAGCACTTCCAGCGCGCTGGCGAAAGCGGGTTCAGACAGCGCATGCGTGTCGATGCCCAGGAACAGCGGCCCGTCGATTCCTTTCTCTTTGCGATGGTCGCAAATGGCTTGCGTGATGGCCAGGATGTGCCACTCATTGAAGGCCCGATGGAGCGCTGAACCGCGATGGCCGGAGGTCCCAAATGTGACGCGCTGCTCAGGAATCTTCGGATCGGGACGGTCCTCGAAATAAGCGGTAACCAAGCGGGGAACGTTGACCAGATTGGATGCTTGCGCCGGTTGGCCCGCAGCCGGGTTGATCGCCATGGTGTTTGAACTCCTCTGAACTCCAGGGTGACACACCGCTAGTGGTTCGTGCCGTTTTGTTCGACCACGGTTTCCACCGCATCGCGAACCGCTTCCTTCACCGCCTCTTTAACGCTGTTCTCCATGACGGCGGTGTCAAGTTCTATGGCCCCCTTTTCGCCGGCCAACTCCCGGACCACCACGCGCAGCAGCGGCGCAACCGGGGGCAGATCCTTGCTGATGGCCTTGGCAACCTTTTTGGCGACCTTCGCTGCGTCCGCCACTTCCGGGTGCGCAGCCGGCTCCTGCACCGGCTGCTGGCCGGCCAGTTCAATGGCATTCCAATCGTCATGAAAGATCGTGGCAAGCGTGCTGACGATTTTCTTGTCGCGGAAGATGATGCCCACTTCGCGGCGGGAGCCGAGTTCCATTTCACGCAGGCTCTGGCTGCCGATGAAAGCCTGGCTGCCATCCCTGATTATGGTGCGGGTGTGCAGCCGCATGGGCGCAAGTTTGCGAACCTCCAACTTTGAACCGGCATGGCTGACGCGTCCGATTACTTTGACCTCCACGCCGGCCTGCCCCCGCGAATCGAGCAATCGTAACATGGCGGGATCGCTGATCTCGGGGTCATAAATCAATAACTCCTTCTTGGCCCCTCGCAGAAACGCCGTGAGCTGTTTGCGGGCATTCACGGGACTGACCACAAACGCCGCCAGCCCAGCCACATAGGGCTGGCGCTTGGTGTCGGCTTCGAAAAGCTTCACCGCTTCGGCCACCAGCTTGGTGTTGGTGGTGACCAGGCCGAAGCAGCGGCTATGGTCGATGTCCAAATGGGTGAAATTGAAAGACAGAAGAAACAGCTCCCGCCGATCGATGATCAGGTACTTGTCGTGGTAACGGATGAGGTCGTCGGCGGTGCGCGCCACCGTAATACCCGCGTCCAGGAGCCGCATCTCGAGTTTGCGCAGATTTCGTTCGCCTCCGCGATTGGTGTAGGCGATCAGGGCATGGACAAACACGCCCCGGCCAGCGGCGTTCGCCAACGCCTTTTCAATCTCGCTGCGATCGAAGCGGAAGATAACAATCTCGACACGGCTTTTGGCGCCGTTGATGGCGTCCACCAGCGGCGCGACCCCGTCGCCGGGCTGAATCAGAAGTTTCAAATCGCCTCCTCCACGCCGAAGCAAGTAACACGTGGCATCACTCTTGCTTAATCAAGATGAGTGCCATTTCGGAGGTGGGCGTGTATGAGCATCAGGGGAAAGAGACTTAGGACGGTTTGGCTGCTGGCGGCCTTGGTGGGTCCGACGGCGCTTATCGCGCAAAAACGTTACGTCGCGCCCGGTGTGGTAGGAGAAATTACACAGCCGGTAGTGACGGAGTTATGGCGCGAGCCACAGGACATTCGATCGGAAAACCTCTTTTATGGCGCGGGAGGCAAAGAGCACGAGCCGCACGGTCCGTTCACTTTCGTGAAGGAGGATCTGGACGGTACCAATCCCAAGTACGACGTTCGCGACGAGAACGGCGTGAAGTGGAAGATCAAACTGGGGCCGGAGGCGCAGCCGGAAACGGCTGCATCGCGTTTTGTTTGGGCGGTGGGCTATCACGTGGATGAGGATTACTTCGCGGCCGAGATCCAGGTAAACGGACTGCCGGCGCACGTGCACCGCGGTCAACACCTGATTGGGGCAGGCGGCGTGATGCGGAACGCGCGTCTGAAACGAGAAGACGATAAGAAGGAAGGCATCTGGCGCTGGCGCGAGAATCCGTTCGCTGACACGCGCGAGTTGGATGGCTTGCGGGTGATGATGGCGATTATCAATAACTGGGATCTAAAGGATGCGAACAACGCGATCCGGAATGAGAAGCGCAAGGACGATGGAGACAAGCGAGTCTACGAAGTGAGTGACCTGGGGGCCAGCTTTGGCACCACGGGGCGCGGGCTTTCAACGGCCAAGTCCAAAGGAAACTTAAACGCTTACACACGCTCGAAGTTCATTACGAAAGAGCGGCCGGAGTTCGTCAATTTCGCCACGCCCAGCCATCCCACCTTGTTGCTGGTGTTCGATCCGCACGAGTTCTTCAGCCGTATGGGAATGCGGGGGCTGGGACGGAATGTCCCACGGCAGAATGCACGCTGGATTGGCGACATGCTGGGGCAGCTTTCGCCGGATCAGATTCGTGACGCATTTCGCTCGGCCGGATATGAGGGAGCGGAACTGGACGGTTTTGCGGCGGATTTTGCGCGGCGGGTTGAAGAGTTGAAGAAACTGTAGGGGCGCGGGTGTCTGCTTACGCGGGAACGTCCTGAAACTGGATGTCGTGGAGTTCCGCATAAAGTCCGCCGGCGCGCATCAGTTCTTCGTGGTTGCCGCGCTCCACGATGCCGCCATCCTTCAGCACGAAGATAGCGTCCGCGCGGCGAATGGTGGCCAGCCGGTGAGCGATCACGATGGACGTCTTGCCCTCCATCAATCGATCCAGCGCTTCGAACACCAGCCTCTCCGACGCTGCATCCAAGCCGGAGCTGGGTTCATCCAGAATCAGGATGGGCGTATTGCGGATGATGGCGCGCGCGATGGCGATGCGCTGCCGCTGGCCGCCGGAAAGCGTCACGCCGCGTTCACCGAGAATGGTGTTGTAGCCATCCGGCAGTTTATCGATAAACTCGTTCGCGTTGGCCATTTCCGCCGCGCGTAGAATCTCGGCGCGCGTTGCCTCGGGCTTGCCATAAGCAATGTTGTTCCAGATAGGCCCATGAAACAGCAGCGTTTCTTGCAGAACGAAACTGATCTGCTGGCGCAATGTTTTTTGCTGGAACCGGCGCACATCCTGTCCGTCGATTTTCACTACGCCGGAAGCCGGATCATAGAAGCGCGGGATCAGGCTGATGATGGTGCTCTTTCCGGCGCCGGTGGGACCCACCAGCGCCGCCACTTGACCAGGCTGTATCTGAAAACTGACATCCTTCAGCACCAGGGTGTCGGGCTCATAGCCGAAGCTCACATCTTCGAACGCGATGCCGCCTTTGAATTTCGGCGCGGGGCGCGCTCCGGGCAGATCTTTCACCTCATTGTCGGTCTCAAAAATCTCGCGGATGCGCTCGTACCCGACCACGGCTTTCGAATAAGCGTCGGTCATCTTGGAGAGCTGTTGCATGGGCTTATACATCTTGCCGAGGTACAGAATGAACACCACCAGCGATCCGGCGGAAAGCGTTTTGTTGAGCACCATGCGCGCGCCGAACCAGAGCACCATCGCGGTGCCAATGGCCACGATCACTTCCACCAACGGAGCCAGTTTGGCCTTCAGCGAACGCGCCCTCAGCCCAATTTCGACGCCTTCCAGGCTCTCCTCTTCCAGACGTTTTTGTTCGTAATCCTCGCGCGCGAAGGCTTTGACCACGTGTATGGAAGAAAGCACCTCTTGCATCACGGAAACGATCTCGCCTTCCTTCTTGCGGACTTCGCGCGAGGCTTTCTTAATGCGGCGGGTATAAGAGAAGACCACCAGAAACAACAAGGGCGCCACCGAGAGGGCGATCAACGTAAATTGCCAGTTCAGATAGAGCATCACGCCCAGCATGCCGATCAGGGTGAGACTGTTGATCATGGAATCCAGCAGGCCGGAGACGATGAAGCTTTGAATTGAATCGATATCGCCGGTAACGCGGCTGATCAGATCGCCGGTCTGTTTGTGATCGTGATAGGCCAGGGAAAGACGCTGAATGTGCGAGTACAACGTGCGGCGCAAATCGTGCGTCACCCATTGGCCGACGGTGGTGGTGACGTATTTTTCGATGTAGGAGCAGCCCGCGCCGAGCAGCGCGATGACCAACACCGCCAGGGCGGCGAACTCGATCACCGCGAGCTTGTCGGTTCCGAATGTCGACTCAATCCAGGTATTCAACCAACCTTGTTTGGCCTTGGATTGCAGCACATTATCGAGGACAACCTTGAGGGGCCATGGATCCAGAAGATTGGCGATGCCCTCGCCCGCGACGGCCACGAAACCGATCACCAAAAGCTTTAGGTGCGGCTTAAGCAGGCCGGTGATCTTGAAGCCCTTGGCAGCGCGCTCACTTTTTTCCATGTCCATTCGTTAGATGCACTAGGAGCAGAAGTTTTACGGGATTCTTGAAACCGTGAGAACCCGGAAGAATTTTCAACGTGGCGGCGACCGATCAGGTATTTCTTATATAACATCGGCCCTCATATCGTGGGCGGCGCGCGGCCATTTGCTTGCTCTAGATTAAGCGGCATTAAGAAGTGTGCCGGGAAGCTGGAAGAAGGAGTCGGTCATGTCGGCAAAAAATAAAGCAGTGTTTGGCATTTATATAAGTCAGTTGGACGCGGAGAACGCGGTTCACGGCCTGAAGCTGGCTGGCTTTCGCAGTACGGATATTTCGATCCTGTTTCCGGACAACACGGGCACCAAGGATCTGGCTTTGGAACGCAACACAAAAGCTCCCGAGGGTACGGCGGCCGGAGCGGGCGGCGGCGCAGT
>DATHNM010000263.1:0-9828 GCA_035486095.1 Bryobacteraceae bacterium | reverse complement strand
GAAGGAAGTCATCAGGCGCTGGGCATCCAGAAAGACATTGAACGCCACGTATCCGATATTGCCGTCACCCACCCGGGATGAATTGAACCACAGCTGCATTGGGCTGAGATATCCGAACTGCACCCGAGCGCCTTTTTGCTGGCTGGGGGCGAGTGTCTTGCTGATATGTTTGCCGGCGCCATCCAGAAACTCCACTTGCGCGGCTCCGGCCGCGCCTTCCAGACGGCCCAGGATGGCCCGGCGCAACATCAGTTCGCGCAATGAGGAGCCGGCGTACGTCTCGTTCAGTTTCGCCACCACGGGAGCAAGATCGGTATGTGCGATTTTCAGAATCTCCCACCCGCGCCGCACTCCCTGCGCGTACGCCGAGGAATCCGATTCTACGGATGTCACCAGCACCTGGGCGCCCACCACACGAACATCGATGCCCGTGGTTGTGTCGCCCCCGCCTGCCTGATCCACGTTGGAATAGAGCTCGCCCGGAACGATGCCGAAATGCGTCTGGTGCAGGCGATCGAGCATCTGGTTCAGCACGGCGCGGGCGGCGTCCATGCTATCGGCGGCTTCCATCTTTGGCCGGAACTCTTCGTGGATGGCCTGCCAATCCAGACCGCCGGGATTGGCTTGCCAGTGCTTGTCGCGGATAGCGGTCCAAACGTATTCGAAGGACTGGTTGTTCAGCTGCCGCTGCTCCGCGGTGAGCGCGGCGACTGACGGACTCCCGATCAGGAGGATCGCGAAAAGCGCGATGCCTGCGGGCCGCAATATGGAATTCATTCCTTCTCGAGAACCTTGGCGCCCAACGCTCCGCCAATGACAGGCAGCGCCGTCAGCAGGATGAACAACATCCCCAAGGTAACCAGCACCAGCACCGCCAGCATTGCGGGGTCGTTCAACGCCTGCGCCACCGAATCCGCGCGAACGTCGTTGGCGGGCAGCTGGCTTTGAATGTATTTCGCGAGGCCGCCTTCGTTCGATACTTTCACCATCACCACCGCGAACAGAACGCTCAGCATGGTGAACGAGAAAATACCCGTGATCCAGCCCATGCGCGCGCCGCTGCGGATGCTGAGCATCTGTCCAGTTCGACGGCTGTACAGGAAGACGGCGAAGAATCCACCGGCTACAAAAGCGATCAGCAGGTGCAGGAAAGGAAACGGCAGCGGCACCAGCAGCAGGAAAACGAAGATGGCCGTGAGCGCCGCGATGAATCCGACGCGTACCGCCAGGCGGTTGTGAAAACTGATTTCACCCAACAGCTGCGTGCGCGCCGGCGGCGCAACACTCGCCACCTCTACTATGGGCGGAGGTGCGGGCTCCGGCTCCTCAAGGCCGGGATAGTCGTATTGCGGCTTGCCGCACTTGTGGCAAAAGCGAGCGTCCGGCGGCAATTGCGCGCCACAGGTGCAAAATTCAGGCACGACTTCAGTTTGACACACGCTTGCAACCTTAGCGGCATTCCCGGTGGACGGCCTGGATGGCACGCTCCAGTCCATCACGGCGCACCACAATGCTGATGGTTAGTTCGCTGGACCCTTGTGCGATGGCGATAATGTTGACGTTTTGCTCGGAAATGGCCTGGAACAGGCGTCCGGCCAACCCCGGCGTGCCACGCATACCTTCGCCCACCAGCGCCAGCAGCCCCACGTTATCGTCTACCGCGATGGGCTTCAGATAGCCATGCGTCAGCTCCAGCGCCAGATCGGCTTCGAGCGACTTCATCACCGCCGCGAGCTCTTCCTTGCGTACCAGAAAGCAGAAACTCTGGCGATAACTGGAGCTGCTGAGTGCGAGAACTTCGGCATTTGCATCCGCCAGCGCTTCAAGCGCCCGTGCCATGAGACGCGTGCCGCTCACGGCCGCGCTGGCCGGTTCAATGGACACCAGCGCAACATTAGCGATGGATGTAACAGCGCGGGGACCTGCCGGCGCCTCCACCGTGGAAACGATGCGCGTGCCCGCATGTTCCCGATGAAAGCTGTTTTTGCTCCATACAGGAATCTGGCGTTCGATCAAAGGGGCCAGCGTGCGCGGATGCAGAACTTTCGCGCCGTTATAAGCCAGCTCGGCTGCTTCGTTGTAAGTAAGCGCGTCCAGCACGCGGGCTTCGCGGACCGAGCGCGGATCGGCACTCATGATGCCATCCACGTCCGTCCAGATCCATAGTTCGTTGGCATCCAGCGCGGCGGCGAGAATGGACGCGGAGAAATCCGATCCGCCGCGCCCGAGAGTGGTGGGCCGTCCGTCTACGGTAGCTCCGTTGAAGCCGGTGACAACCGGCAACACGCCGCTTGCGAGCAATGGTTCAATCACGTCGCTGGCTTTCTTCCGCGTGGCTTCCATGATCGGCGTTGCATTACCGAAAACCGCATCGGTGACGATCACTTCGCGCGCGTTTATGGCGCGGGCCGGAATACCGGAAGCTTCCAGATATTCGGCGATCATCAGAGCGGACAGGCGCTCGCCAATGGCGATGGCTTCATCCACCGATCGCGGCGGCCGATCGCCCAGCATCAGCATGCCGTGCGCGATGCGGCGAAAATCGGCGATCAGGTCGCGCACCCCGGCCAGCGCCCGATCGCACCGCGCGGGATCTTGCAGCAGCTCGCGGCAGGTGTTTTCGTGGCGATCCGAGAGGTTCCGGATGCTGGATTCGATACCCGCTTCGTCGTCAGCCTCGGCGTGCCGCAGCGTGCCCAGCAAAAGATCGGTAACTCCGGACATCGCCGAGACCACCGCCAAGACAGGCCGCCGCGCATTTTGTTCCGTACAGATGGCCGCGGCAACCTGGATCCTTTCGGCGGAGCCCATGCTGGTGCCGCCGAATTTCATAACTAACAGATTGTTCATTGAGTTCGTTCACGCCCGTTGGAGGTGCGGTCGCGGATGATCTTCAAAATGGCCGCTTCCACTTCGTCGATGGTAAGCCCGGTGGTATCCACATAGATTGCATCGGGCGCCTGGACCAGTGGCGATTCGGCGCGCCCGCGATCGCGCTGATCGCGCTCGCGGATCTGCTGCTCCACCAGATCCGCCGGCAGCGCGCTTTCGCTCGCCCGGCGCGAGGCTCGCTCCTCCGGCAAGGCATCCAGAAAGATCTTGACGGTGGCCTCGGGAAAAACGACGGTGCCGATGTCGCGGCCCTCCATCACTACCGAAACCTGTCCGCCAATCTCGCGCTGCTTTTCCACCAGCGCGCGACGTACGGCCGGCACCAGCGAAACTTCGGATGCCGCCTGGCTTACTTCCGGCGTCCGAATGGCCTCGGAAACGTCTTCGTCGTTTAATAGCACCACGCTGTCGCCCGGAGCGAATTCGATGTGGGCAGCATTGGCCAGTTGCTCCAGGCGATGCATGTCGGAGACCGCTACGTTCGTGCGCAGCGCCCACAGCGCCACGGCACGATACATCGCGCCTGTGTCGACATACACAAATCCTAGTTTGGCCGCGATGCGCCGCGCGAGTGTGCTTTTCCCGGCGCCGGCTGGACCGTCTATTGCAATCGTGATTCGTTTGCTCAAATTATCATGAAAGCACATGCATGAGGAGATTTTCCGCGCGCTTCGGGAAGGCGCCACCGTTTTCACCGCCAGCCGGCGTTTGGCGCGAGTGTTGGCGGGTGAGTTTCACGCCCTGGAAGCGGCGCGCGGGCGCACGGTTTGGAATCGTCCGGACGTCCTGCCGCTGGACGCATATCTCGATCGAACCTGGGCCGAATGGCTGGCCCGCTGGGCCGGGCGCGAAGCTCCGTTATTGTTGGCTGCGCCGCAGGAGCAAATGCTGTGGGAGCAGATTATCCGGGAATCGCCGCAGGGCGCGTCCCTGTTGCAAATTACCGAAACCGCGCGGCAGGCCGTTGAGACCTGGAGATTGGTGCTGGAGTATCGCCTGCCGGTGGATGGGAGCTTCGAAGCCTCCCAGGATTGGGCGGCATTTGCGAATTGGTCGCGAGAATTTCAGCGGCGCTGCCGGGCCGATGGCTGGTTAGAGCGGGCACGGCTGAGCGATTTCCTGCGAGACCGGATGGCCGCCGGCGAAGTGCTCCGCCCCAACGCAGTTTTTGTCGCCGGATTCGATCAAATGACGCCCCAGCAGACGGAGTTTTTTGAAGCGTTGGGCGATTGGCAGGCTGTTGAGGTGCAGAGTTATTCCGCGGCTATTGACCGCAGGAAGCTGCGCGATTCATCGGAAGAAATTCGCAGCGCGGCGGCTTGGGCGCGGCGGCTGCTGGTGGCGGATCCCACAACACGGATTGGCATTATTGTTGCGCCTGACCTGACGCGCTCGCGGTCCAGGGTGGCACGAATTCTCGGCGAAGCGCTGCAGCCGGGCGGCGGAAGCGAGCCAGCGCGCGCCTTTCATCTTTCCGTGGGCCCTTCGCTGGGGGAATATCCCATGGTGCTGGCCGCTCTGCTGATGCTGGAATTCACGCTGGGCAAATTGCCGCTTCCGCGCCTGGGAATGCTGTTGCGATCGCCATTTCTGGGGGGCGCGGAAAAAGAATGGGGCAAGCGCGCGCAACTGGATGTCAAGCTGCGGAAGAACGGCGTTTGGGATGTCTCGCCGTCCCGTTTGCTGGATGAGGCGGGCAGTTGTCCTGATTTGCAGCGCGCACTGCGGCGCCTTCAAAAGCAGATGCGGAAGATGCCGGAAGAGCAACTGCCGGGCGAGTGGAGCCAGGGCATCGCGGAATTGCTGGAGGCGTTTGGCTGGCCGGGCGACCGCACTCCCAGCAGCAGTGAGTTTCAGACCATCGAAGCCTGGCGCGGATTGCTATCCAGTTTTGCGTCACTCGATCTCACCGCGCCACCGATGAATCTGGCGCAGGTGATCGAATGGCTGGGTCAGCAGGCGGCCATCGCTCGTTTTCAGGTGGAGGACGAAGGCGCGCCGGTGCAGGTGATGGGGATGCTGGAAGCGGCGGGGCTGCAGTTCGATCACCTGTGGATTATGGGCTTGCACGATGAAGCGCTGCCGGCCGCAGCGAATCCGAATCCGTTCTTGCCCACGTTTCAGCAGCGCCAGCACCGGCTGCCTCACTCGTCGGCGGAGCACGAACTGGAATTCGCAGCGAAACTGATGGAACGGCTGTTGGCCAGTGCGCCCGAAGTGGTTTTGAGCTATCCGGAAACAGAAGGCGACCGTGTATTGGCGCCCACTCCATTGGTCGCCGCCGGGGATTGGCTCAGCGATAGCCAGGAACGCGCCGACGACTGGATCTTGCGAATGCGCGCCTCGGCCGTGTTCGACGAGATCCACGACGAAACGGCGCCCGAACTGGTGCAGAGCGATTCAACAGGCGGATCGACACTCTTCAAAGACATGGCGGCCTGCCCCTTTCGCGCGTTCGCCAAGCATCGGCTAGCAGCCAAGCCGCTCGAAGATACGGACCTGGGGTTAAGCTATCGCGACCGCGGAACAAGCGTCCATCAGGCACTGGAATTCATCTGGCGCGAGTTGGGATCGCAGGCGCGCTTGCTGGAGCTGAGCCAGCCGGAATTGGACGCGCTGGTCGCGCGAGGCGCCGACGCGGCCGTGGCTAAGCTGGGGCCGGGCATCGGCCGGGACCTCGAAAAACAGCGCTTGCAGAAGCTGCTGCCGGATTGGCTCCTGATTGAAAAAACGCGTTCCGAATTCAGCGTAGCGGGCACCGAAGTAGAACGCCTGTTGACCATCGGCGGCTTGCAGATCAAAACGCGGGCGGACCGCGTGGACGCGCTGCCTGATGGCCGCGAGATCATTCTCGACTATAAAACCGGCCAGTTAAAACCAAGCGGCTGGGCGGGCGATCGCCCCGATGAACCGCAGCTCCCGCTCTACTGCGCCACCAGTGAAAAGCCCGTGGCCGGCGCCGCGTTCGCCGTCATCCGCATAGGCGAACTGCGCTTTCGCGGCCTGACCGCCCACGATGCCGGCCTGCCCGCACTCACCAAAATGTCGATCGACCCGCCCCTTCCATTCGAAATTCTGTTGCTGGAATGGAGGCGTGTGCTGGAGCACCTGGCAGAAGATTATCGCAGCGGAAAAGCCGAAGTTGATCCAAAGAAATTCGCCTGCGACAACTGCGGGCTGCGCGCATTGTGCCGCATCCGGGAGCTTGAAAATGATCGCGGATAAGGCGGCGCGTTTGCGAGCGCTGGATGTCTCGCAATCGTTTATCGTGCAGGCGCCGGCGGGCTCGGGCAAAACCGAGCTGCTCATCCAACGCTATCTGAAGCTGCTCGAAACCGTGGAGACGCCGGACGCCGTGGTGGCTATCACGTTCACGCGCAAGGCGGCCGGGGAGATGCGATCGCGCGTTATGCAAGCGCTGCGAGCCGCCCAGCGCGGCGTGGAACCGGAAGCGGAGCATGAACGCCTGACTTTTCAGATCTCGCGCCAGGTTCTGGCCCACGAGCAGAAGCTTGGCTGGGACATTTTGCGGAACCCCGCGCGGCTGCGCATTGAGACCATCGACGCTTTGTGCGCGTCCATTACTCGCCGCATGCCCTGGCTGGCGCGCTTCGGCGCGATGCCGGAGATTTCCGAAAAAGCCGAGGACCTGTATCGCGAGGCGGCAAGAAACACGCTGGCGCATCTGGAGCATGGCCATCCGGGCTTAGCTTATGTTCTGCTTCATCTCGACAACGATTTTCAAAGAGCTCGCCAATTGCTGACCCAGATGCTGGAGAAACGTGATCAATGGCTGCGGCATACGGGTGCGAACCTGCGCGATGAATTGGAAGGCTCGCTGCAGCGCATCATCCTGGAGGAATTGGCGCACCTGAGTGAAGTTTTTCGTCACGACCTGGCCGCCGAAGCCACTTTCCTTTGTGAGTTAGAGCGATTCCCCGGCGCCAGCCTAGCGGATCTTGACGATTGGAAGAAAATTGCAGATCTGCTGCTGACCAAGACCGGCGATCTTCGCAAGCGAGCGCCCGCCCACGCGTTCAAGGGCCGCTGCGAGCAGTTGCTGGCAAACCTGCGGGGTGAAGATGCGCTGATCGAATCTCTGGCGCGATTCCGCGATTTGCCCGCGCCTCAATTCACAGAATCGCAGTGGCAAGCCGTGGAGGCCGCGGTATCGGTGCTCAAGCTGGCCGTGGGTGAATTGCAGCTTGTGTTTCGCGAGCGCGGCCGCGTGGATTTTCCCGAGCTGTCTATCCGTGCGTCGGACGCGCTGGGCCAAGTCGACGCGCCGGAGGATCTGGCCTTGGCGCTGGGCCAGCGCATCCAGCATTTCCTGGTGGACGAGTTTCAAGATACCTCTGTCACGCAGTTTCAGCTGATCGAAAAGCTGACGGCCGGCTGGGAGCCGGGCGATGGGCGAACGCTGTTCCTGGTGGGCGATCCGATGCAGTCCATCTATCGTTTCCGCCAGGCGGACGTGAGCCTGTTTCTAAACGCGCGCGTGAAGGGCCTTGGCGCAATACAATTGGAACCGCTGACGCTCAGCGTAAATTTTCGTTCCCTGCCGGACATCGTGGAGTGGGTCAATGGGACATTCGCATCCATTCTGCCGGCCCGCGAAGATCCCGATTCCGGGGCGGTGGCTTATTCGGCGAGCGTTCCGGGCGCGGCTGGGGCGGATGCATTGATCGCGGTGCACGCGGTTCCGGACGCAAAACAAGAAGCCGTTCGCGTGCTGGAGTTGCTCGCCGCAGAGAGCGCGGGAACTGTCGCGGTTTTGGTGCGCTCCCGTGCGCATTTGATGGAAATCGTGCGTGCGTTGAAACGTCGTCGAATCGCGTTCCAGGCCATCGAGATCGATGAACTGGGTGAGCGGCAGGTAGTGGAAGACCTGATGGCGCTCACCTTCGCGCTGCTGCATGCGGCGGACCGGGTGTCGTGGCTGGCTGTGCTGCGGGCGCCCTGGTGCGGCCTGACGCTGGACGATTTGCTAACGCTATCGGGCGCGGATCATCGCGCCACGATCTGGGATTTGCTGCATCGGCCGCAAACAGAACTCAATGACGATGGACGCGCGCGCATCGGGCGAATTCTGCCGGTGTTGGAGCAAGCGATCGCCGAACGCGGGCGATTGCCTTTGCGCCACTGGGTGGAGAACGCATGGCTGAGGCTGGGCGGTCCCGCTTGCGCCGAGGACGAAACGGCGTTGGAAGATGCGGCCGCCTATTTCGATCTGTTGGAAGGCCTGGCCGCGGGCGCGGATCTGGCGGATTTCGAATGGTTCCATGAGCAGGTGAATGCGCTGTTCGCGCAGCCCAATTCCAGTGCCGGTGAGCACCTGCAAGTGATGACCATTCACAAGGCCAAGGGGCTGGAGTTCGATACGGTAATCCTGCCCGGCTTGGGCGCCATTCCGCGCGGGGAGGATCAGCGTTTGCTGCTTTGGCTGGAACATCGCGGGCAACTATTGCTGGCGCCGATCTCGGAGTCGGGCGGCGACAAGGATCCGATTTACGCGTATCTGGAAAGCATTGAGCTCCGCAAGTCGAAACAGGAAGCAGCGCGCTTGTTGTATGTCGCGGCAACGCGCGCGCGGCGCAATCTGCACTTACTGGGCTCCCTCAACGCGAAAGCGGACGGCACCCTGGGGGAACCAAAATCGGGATCGTTTTTGAAACTGTTGTGGCCGGCCGTCGCGGCCCAGTTCGCCATTCCGGCGGTGGCCGCCGAAGCCGCGCCGGAGCTTGCAATCCGGACCATTCGCCGCTTGCCGCCGGCCTGGCAGGTTCCCGCCCCGGCCCCCGCAGTGGAGTGGGAGCGCCGCGGAGTGGAGCGAATGGAGCGCCAGGAAGTACAGTTCCACGGCGTGAGCGACCTTGCGCGTTACGCCGGCGCGGCCCTGCATGGCTTCCTGCAGCGCATCGCCCGCGAAGGTTTGGCAGCGTGGGATGAAGCTGGAGTACGCTCTCGCCGGGATGCATACCGCGCGGTGCTGGCGAACCTGGGAGTTGCGCCGCATAACCTGGCCTGGGCGGTGGAACGCGTAGAATCGGGCCTGCTGCGGACCATGCGCGATCCGCGCGGGCGCTGGGTTTTGGAGAATCATTCCGAGGCATCCAGCGAGTTGCCGATCGCCGGGTTGATTGGCGGCAATCTGTTTGAGGGAGTCATGGACCGGACATTTGTCGACGAAAACGGCGTCCGTTGGATTATCGATTACAAGACCAGCGCGCACGAGGGCGGCGACCTGCAGAATTTCCTGGAAAAGGAGAAGGATCGGTATCGCGAACAGCTGGAGCGCTACGCGCGCTTGATGGTGCAGCGGGACGACCGTCCCATCCGGCTGGGCCTATATTTTCCCCTCCAGGGCGAATGGCTGGAATGGAGCGCGCCGGTGGTTCTGCACAAGCAGGCCACGCTGTTTGAGCTGTAGCAGGTGGCATGGATCGGCCAATATGTTAAGATGCAATTGCCGACGTTGTTTTACACTTCGGGGACGTAGTTCAGTTGGTTAGAACGCCGGCCTGTCACGTCGGAGGTCGCGGGTTCGAACCCCGTCGTCCCCGCCAACTTCTTCAGTTTTCAACTGGTTTTTCCGCCTGATCGATCACCAGGATGTCCGCCGGTCCCTTTTGATGTTCCAGCTTGAGCCCCAACTGCTTGCGAATCGCCTCAAAAATCGAAGGCCCGGAGGTATCGATCCGCTGGCCATTCAGCAGACCGTCTGCCGGCATTCCAGGCGGTAACTCCGTCGTGAATGACAGATCGAAATCGTAGCCTCCGTTAAGGCTGGTCTGGTCCACTACCGGCCGATCCATAATCATGGAGAGACGCCAGGCGAAATAATCCATGGGCGCTTGTTCATGAGCCTCAGCGTGACATTGGACGCTAGATAGCGCTCAACGCCAGGCGCGGGGCGGATTCCGCCGCTACGGCCGG
>DATHNM010000262.1:0-4532 GCA_035486095.1 Bryobacteraceae bacterium | reverse complement strand
GATACCACGTGGCCGTGATGCCTCAGCAGCACCAGCAGCGTCTCCAGCGCCTTCGGCGTCAGCGGGACAGGCCGCCCGTCCTCCAGCAGCACTCGCTCGTGCAGGCTAACCTCAAATGTCCCAAACCGGATCACGCCCGACTCGTCCACCGTTTCGCCTTGAGAAGCCTGGCTTTGAGAAGTCTTTGAGGAATCTTTCATCGTCCCTGCAAGACTGATGTGGCAGTCCGGCCCTACAGTTATCAACGGCGGTTAAAATCAAAACCATTATGCCCCATAAGGAGTGAGAAATGAACTTAGCTATATTGCGCCCGGCTGGCGGGCTTTTTATTGTTTGCTTGGCCGCATTGCCGATTTCGCGCCCGGCGTTCGCCGATACTGCCGTTACGGTCAACAACTTCAGTTTTGAAGCTGACGCCCTCGCGTTTGGCAGCTTTACGGACAATATTTTGACGGACTGGACGGTCGTCGCGCCCACCGGCCTCCTGGTTGGCGCCTACCACCCGAATACCTTCGCCCAACCGGTCCCGAATGGCTCAAACACGGCCTACGTAAATCCTGGCGGCGCCTTCTACCAGGATGTCGGCCCCCTGGTAGCCGATTCAACTTACAATTTCAGCGTCTTTGTGGGTGAGCGCATTGATATACCGCTGCCAACTTACAACATCCAGTTGTTAGACGCCTCAACCAGCGCCGTTCTTGCCTCGGGAATACCCGGCGCTCCAGGTGCAGGGGACTTCGTCAAGTTCAACTTGACGTTCGATTCGGCCGCCTTTTCGTCCAGTGTCGGCGACGATATCCGAATCGAGTTCGGTGCCTCCGGAACTTCGACCAGCCAGGTCAACTTCGACGATGTCACCCTGGCGTACTCGGCTGACTCGACATCTTCGGTACCCGAACCGAGCTTCTTCGCTCTCACTATGCTTGCGATTAGCGCAATAGTGACGCTGCGGTTTCGCAAATCGACAGCGTGAGAAATCCGTGGTCTCTCGGTTTCCCGCGGCTCGAGGCTGCCGAGCCGCGATCGTAAGCGTCTGCCCCACATTGACGCACTAGGATTCGCGACTGGGTGGCGCAGGCGCTTTCGCCTGCGAACCGATTTTTTCACGACTTCTCAGCCCTGAGCTAAGGAGCCTTCCCTCCGGCCATCAGTCACGTCTGCTACCCAAGGAACCCCAACTTCACCGATCCAAAATTCGGAAAATTCGGAAACACCATGGGGAGCGACGCATCCGGAATCCCAAACCACGAACACAACGTCGCGCCATACTGATCGATCGATGTAGTCGGAATCCACCGGCCGCGCACATCCGCATCGTCGGGACCCGCCAGCTGAAACGTAGGGAACTTACCGAAAATTTGTCCGCCCTGCACCGCACCTCCCAACACCAGATGATGGCTGCCCCACGCATGATCGCTACCATCGTCCGTTGTGGGCTGGAACGTCCGGCTGAAATCGGACTCAGTAAAGGTGGTCACGTTCTGCGCCACTCCCAATTCCTGCGTCGCGTCGTAAAACGCCGAGAGCGCCGGACTCAGTTGCGGATAAAGTGTATTGTGCGTCGCCAGCTCATTAGCGTGCGTGTCGAAGCCGCCCAGCGAACAGAAGAAAATCTGCCGCCGCATCCCCAGACTCGCCTGCACCTGGATGATCTGCGCCACCTGCTGCAGTTGTGCCCCAAGATCTGTAGTTGGAAATTGCGTCTTGAGAGGAGTGGCCTTGGCTAGCGCGGCTTCCAATGTTTTCGCGTCGCTGATGCCGTTCGCCAGCGTGTTGTTCGCAGCCTGCACCAACGACACGCCGGTATCGGTGGTTAGCAGGCTCTTCAGCGCACTCAGCCGCGCGTTGGATGTCGGGCTGCCCTTGAATCCAGCCAGTCCCAGCGCCTGTCCGGGCGTTATCGCCGCCGGCTGCGTTTGCACGCCCGTCCCTTCCAGGGAATTCCCCGCCATCGATACGAAAACTGGAAAGTTCCCGGTGTTGATTCCCGCGCCGGCCATATAATCGGCCGCGCGCCCCGCCCAACCCGTGGGACTGTGTCCCTGCGCCAGCGCCGTCTGCCATTGCAATTGCTGATCGGAGTGCGAAAACAAATTCAGCGGAATGGGCGCCTGTTGGCTCTGATACTGCGCCCGCGTCAGCGGCTGTACCAGCGACCCTACATTCGCCACCACGGCCAATTCTTTGCTCGAAAACAAGCTCGCCACTTCCGCCAGCTTCGAGTGAAACGCGTAGGGCGCTCCCGAAACGCTAGTCACCTGCGACGTCAAATCGCTGGCCGCGAGCCCCAGGCTTCCGCGAATGGACGTGTAAGCCTGATAATTCACGTCGTCCATCGGGATCACGGTATTGTTCGAATCGTTGCCTCCAAAAAGGAACACGCACACCAGCGCCCGGTAATCCCCGCCGCTCTGCGCCAGTGCCGGCAGCAAACCAAAAGGCCGCAGCGCCAGCGATCCCACCGTTGCCGCGCCAACCCGAATAAATCCCCGACGTGAAAACATAATTGGTTCCTCCAAATTACTTCTGGATCATCGTGGCGCACGCACTCCTGCGTGCCGCGTCGGCACTCCTGCCGACGCCGTGAATCTTCACCCTACTGAATAATCTGATACTCCCCGGACGTCAACACAACATAAAGCGCCGCCTGAGCCATCGCTTCTGGATCTCCCGCATTCGCCTCGGAAGCCGCATTCATGGCATCCGTCACAGCCTGTTGCAAATCGGCCGGCATCGAGCTATGCAGAAAAACTTGGCTTATATAATTGATCAGAAAGCTCGGCCCCGCCGCCGTTCGCTCGAACGGACTGAGGTCCACAGTGGTCGACTTATCCAGCTTCGCGAAAAGTGCCGCATTCACCAGGTTCGCCCTCGCGGTGGACGTCGCCGTCGAATAAATCTGGAACTCCGGACCCAGCAGTCCGCCCGCAATTCGATACTGCGGCGAGAAATAGCTGAACACGCTGGGCGAATGGAACAGGCTCTCGCCCGTTAGCGACGCATCGCCGTAAATATTGCTGCTCGGCCCCAACGTCGCATTCAGGCCCCGCAAAATATTCGTCATGAAAAGTATCGGCTCCCGCATGTGGCCGAACGTGGGGTTCACCGCCGCGCTCGGATCATCTCCAGCCCGCGCTTCGGTATCCGTAAGAATCGCCGTAATCACGGCCTGCAAATTTCCCCGCACTCCCGTTCCGTCATTCAGAAAAACGTTCGACACCCGCGCGATATATTGCGGACTCGGATTGCTGGTCACCAGGTGTTCAATCAACTGCTGGCTCACAAACGGAGCCATGCTGGGTTGCGCCATCAGCGCGTCCAACACCGATTCCAAATCCTGTTCCGCGGTTTGCCCCGCCGGAATAGTGATATTTCCGAATATGTTCTTCGCGGTGGTGTCATGCTCGCCCTCTACTGCGAACATCTGTCCGAAATAATAAGCCGGATTGTTATGCCGTGGCGCGGCGCCGGGCGCCGTGGGATACGTCCAACCCGTAAGCGCCTTAGCCATGTTCGTCACCACCGCCTGGTTGTAAGTAGGGATCGGATGGCCGCTCTGATCCAACACCGCGCTACCATCGGGATTCAACTGCGTAAGGCCCAGCGTGAACAACTGCATTAACTCCCGCGCATAATTCTCGTTCGCCGAGGTATTCTTCGCTGGATTCGCCTTGGCATTATTCGCCATATTCAAATAGCGCCCCATCGCGGGACTCAGCGTCACCGCCTTCATCAGGTCGCGATAATTCCCGAACGCGTTGTCGCGAAAAATGCGCCAGTAAGGCGGAAACGCATAAGAGTAATTGACGCCGGAGGTCTCTGAAACCACCCAGATCTGGCTCAGCACAAATGCCACGCGCTGGCGAAGCTGATCCTGGCCCATCACCGCGTTCTGGAAAAACGCCCGCTCCACGGGAGCCAGCAGACCGTTCGGTTTTCCATCCGCATTCAATATCGGCTGATCCGGCAGATCCGAAGTGTTCAATGCAAATTGCAGAGTCAGCCAATCGGCGATCCCGGTTTGCTGCACCTGCGCGATAGATGCCGACGTCGGCCCCCAGGTAGCCTGATCCAGAAAGCGAGCAGCCGCCCGAGGCGTGAGCATCTGAGGGAATCCGCATCCGCAAGTGAGTGCAGCAATAATCAGAAGTCGTGTCGGTTTCACTCCCATAAGAACCCACCCGTAACCCAAAAGTATCGGAATAATATAGGGCAGGTTCACTGGGAGCGTGATTTCTCCCGCGGCTGTTGAGTAAAGTGACAACTCCCCGCCCTCTTTCTCCCCTTCCACCCCAGCCATTTACAACCAACTCCCCATCCAGCCACAAACGCAAGCCATACCATATCCACGTAGATGCCACCGCGCACTCCAACCCACACCGCCGCACCAGTCCCCAGCCCCCAGCCCCAAGTCCCCAACTCAGCCCACATGACGGATCGCAAATTTTCATGCGTCATCCAGACCCTCAGCCACCAGCAACCCCCACAATCCAAACAACCTACAAAGAATCACCCCCGAAGCACAAGAATCG
>DATHNM010000261.1:0-8177 GCA_035486095.1 Bryobacteraceae bacterium | reverse complement strand
TTGCGATGCAATATACTCGGTGGCCAGTTCACCGCCGCGAGTCCCCACCCCGCGCCCTTCAAGCAAATTGCTCGCCAGGAACTTCACGTGAGCGCGCATGTGTTCGCCCGAAATGTCGCTTTGAGCACAGGCCACGGCGGTCACCAGGAGCACCAATCCGAATCTCTTCATGACCCAGTGTTGATTTTTTCCTCCAATGGTGTCAAAACCAATGTGTATGCCAATCGCGACTATCAATCCCGCCACCGGTGAAACCGTACGCACCTTCGAAGCGCTTTCGAGCGCCGAGGTGGATGCTAAGATCCAAACCGCGCACCAGGCGTTTCAAGCGCATCGGCGCACATCGTTCGCCGATCGCGCCGCAAAAATGCGCAAGGCGGCGGAGATTATCGAGTCGGAAAAAGACCGCTGGGCTCGCATCATGACCACGGAGATGGGCAAGACGCTGAAGTCGGCCGGGGATGAGGCGCTGAAGTGCGCTTCGGCTTGCCGCTACTACGCCGACAACGCGGAAAAGTTTCTGGCTAACGAGGAAGTGGCTACCAATGCCGGAAAAAGCTTCGTCGCCTATCAGCCACTGGGTGTGGTGCTGGCGGTGATGCCGTGGAATTTTCCGTTCTGGCAGGTGTTTCGATTTGCCGCGCCGGCGCTGATGGCGGGCAACACCGGATTGCTGAAGCATGCGTCGAATGTTCCCCAGTCGGCGCTGGCCATCGAAGAGATTCTGTGCCGCGCCGGTTTTTCGAACGGCGAGTTTCTGACGCTGCTGATCGGGTCGTCGCAAGTGGCGCGGGTTTTGGACGACAAGCGCGTGGTGGCAGCGACGTTGACGGGCAGCGAACCGGCGGGGCGCGAAGTGGCCAGCCAATGCGGAAAACAGATCAAGAAGACGGTGCTGGAGCTGGGCGGCAGCGATCCGTTCATCGTGATGCCGAGCGCCAATCTCGACGAAGCCGTGCAGACGGCGGTGCGGGCGCGCTGCATCAATAACGGACAATCGTGCATCGCGGCGAAGCGATTTATCGTGCACGAATCAATCTATGCCGAGTTCGAAAAGAGATTTACGGAGGGCATGAAGTCGCTGAAGGTGGGCGACCCGATGGATCTGGCGACGGAAGTGGGGCCGATCGCGACGGCGTCGGGCGCAACCGAGTTGGAGGAACAGGTGCAGCGCGCGGTGGCCAGCGGCGCGAAATTGCTCACCGGGGGTAAGCGAGTGAACGGGTCAGGCAACTTCTATGAGCCGACGGTGCTGGCGAACATTCCGAAGAGCAACCCGGTTTATTACGAAGAGATCTTCGGCCCGGTGGCCATGCTGTTCAAGGCGAGCGGCATCGACGAAGCGATAGAAATCGCCAACGATTCCGATTTTGGGCTGGCATCGAGCGTGTGGACCAACGATGCAGCGGAGCGCGCTCGATTTATCGGCGAAATTGAGGCCGGCGCGGTATTCATCAACGGCATGGTAGCGTCCGACCCACGGTTGCCGTTCGGCGGCGTGAAGAATTCGGGGTATGGGCGCGAGCTGAGCAGTTTCGGGATTCGCGAATTCTGCAACGTCAAGACGGTGTGGATAAAGTAGACCTTGTGGCTTAACCCCTACTTGGGGGCCATGCGAATGGCGCCATCCAGGCGAATCACTTCGCCGTTCAGCATCGGATTCCCGATGATGTCGCGCGCCAGTTGCGCGTACTCAGACGGCCTGCCCAGGCGCTTTGGAAAAGGCACCATGGCGCCCAGCGATGCGCGCACGTCATCGGGCATTCCGGCCAGCATGGGCGTGTCAAAGATTCCCGGTGCTATGGTCATCACACGGATTCCCACGCTTGAAAGATCGCGCGCCAGCGGCAGCGTCATGGCTGCGATGCCGCCCTTGGAAGCCGCATAAGCCGCTTGCCCGATCTGCCCGTCGAAGGCCGCGACGGACGCGGTGTTGATGATTACGCCGCGCTCGCCTTCATCATTCGGCGCATTGGGGGCCATCAGCCAAGCCGCCAGACGAGCCACGTTGAAGGTGCCGATCAGGTTTACGCGAATGCTTTTCGTAAACCGCGCCAGATCGGCCGGCCCGGTTTTGCCGATCACGCGCTGGGCGTCCGCGATGCCGGCGCACTGAATGGAGATATGCAGCGCGCCGAAAGCCTCCATGGCGGTCTCGACCGCCGCTTGGGCTTCAGCCGGATCGCTCACGTCGGCGCGAACGAAGCGCGCGTGCGGGCCCAGGTCGTTCGCAAGCGCCTGGCCGGCCTCGACGTTCAGATCGACGATGACGACGTGGCCGCCTTCCTCCACGATCATCTGCGCGCTGGCCGCGCCCAGGCCAGACGCTCCGCCGGTGACCACGGCGACCTTGCCGGAAATTTCCATGCCAGCTACCTCCGCTTATCGAAGAAATTCTTCACCAGTTCCACGCATTCGGCCGCGAGCACGCCTTCCACAATCTCGACGCGATGATTCAAGAGCTCGGAATCGGCGAGATGAAATTTGCTGCGCACGCCGCCAAAACGCAGATCGCGCGCGCCGAAGACCAGCCGCCCCAGGCGCGCAGCCACCACCGCGCCGGCACACATCACGCAAGGCTCTAGCGTAGCGTAGAGCGTGGCCGCTTCCAAACGATAGTTGCGCAAACTGGCGCCTGCCTGGCGCAGCGCGATAATTTCGGCATGGGCCGTGGGATCGGACTGCGCGATGGGCGAATTGAAGCCGCGGCCGACGATTTCGCCTTGCACTACAACCACGGCTCCTACCGGCACTTCACCATTCGCTTCGGCCTGCCGCGCCAGGGCTAAAGCTTCACGCATGAACTCATCGTCCGAACTCATGCGCCGACGTGAACGGCCAGCAGGCGCTCGAAGATGACCGGCCTGGCCGAAAAAGTGCGCAGCACCAGCGGACGCAATCGCGGAAACCGGTCTAGCGTCAGCATCAGGTGGGCCATGAGCGTGGGACGGCGTGCCAGGCGGCGATGAGCGGCTTGATATTGGTCCGGATTATTCGCCACCAGCGCATCGGCCAGCGCCAGCGATTGCCGGAAAGCCAGGCCCAGGCCCTCACCGGTGATGGCATCCACCGAACCGGAGGCATCGCCAATCAAGACCGTACGCCCTTGGTACACTCGCCGCAGGCGGCGCGTGACGGTGACGGCGCCGCGCTCATCGCTGAGCGTTTGGGCGCCCTGGAATCTGCGTGCCAGATCGGGGAAGGACGCCAGAGCAGTCTCCACGCGTACGTGTGAATCGCGCGTGAGCACCGCCGCACACATTTCGTCCGGCCCCACTGCCGTGACATACATCTGGAAGCCCAGCCCCCAGTAAACCTCCATGAAATCGGTCCAGGGGCGAACGCGATAATGCCGGCGGAATCCATAACGGAGAGATTCGCTACGCACCGCATCCAGATTTGCCCAGCGCCGTACGCGCGAATTTGCACCGTCCGCGCCGATGATCCAGCGGGCGCGAATGCCGTCAATATCTGTAACGTGAGTGCGCCAGCGCAGTTTTACACCAACTTCCTGGGCGCGCTGGATCAGCGCCTGATGCAAACGCACGCGCCGCACCGCGATGCCGCGATCGCGCGGGAAATCCGCCGCTACCGTGCCGCCTTCGCCGATGAACCGGATGCCCCGAAATGCAAACGAGCGATCCGCATCCAGTGTCACTCCCAGCTGGCTCAAGGCCTCCAACGAATCCGGCATCAGGCCTTCACCGCAAGCCTTGTCGATGGGTGGCTGCGCGGCGTCTGCCACCACGACATCGAAACCTTTGAGCCGCGCGGCGATGGCAGCCGCCAGCCCGGCTGGTCCGCCGCCGGCGATGAAAACGTCCGTGTTGGATGGAAGGGCTGTCAGACTACCACCTCAACAGCACGAGTTCGGAACAGAAGCCGGGACCCATGGCAGCCAGGATGCTGTATGTGTCAGGCGCCGGACGGCGCTTCATCATCACTTCTTCGAGCACAAACAGGACCGAGGCAGAGGAGAGATTTCCGGTTCGGCGCAGGCAATCCCAGGATGCAGAGAGCGCGCCTTCCGGCAGCTCCAGCGCGGTGGCGGTGGCCTCTAATACGCGCGGGCCGCCGGTGTGCAGCACCCAGGTTCCGATATCGGATCGCGAGAGACCCTGCTCTTCCAGGAACGCGTCCACATCGGCGGCCAGATGCTCTTCCACCACCACCGGCACCTCGCGCGACAGCACAATGCGAAAGCCTTTTTCTGAAATATCCCAGCCCATTACATGCTCGGAATTAGGATAGAAAATGGATCGCGTGGCCAGAATCTGTGGACCATCGGCTTTTCGTTCCGCGCCCGACACCAGCACCGCGGCCGCGCCATCGCCAAATAATCCCGACGAAATAATGTTCGCGATCGAGATGTCTTCCTGCTGCAAGGTGAGCGAGCAAAGTTCCACCGAGAGCACGGCCGCCACTTGCTTGGGATAGGCCAGCACGTAATCCGCGGCGCGCGAAATACCGGCCGCGCCGGCCACGCATCCCAGGCCGAAGATGGGCACGCGCTTGATGTTCACGGGAAGGCCCATGCGATTCACCAAGCGGGCGTCTATAGAAGGGCTGGATATGCCGGTGACCGAAACAAAGAAGATGGCGCCCAGATCCTGGGTGGAAAATCCAGACCGGGCGAGCGCACAGCAGAGCGCCTTCTGTCCCAGATCTTGCGCCACATCGATCCAGTGATTGTTGGCCGCGCCCCAGCTCGTGAGCCCGTAATATTCTTGCAGCGGCAGCGCCAGGTGCCGCGTCTCAACACCCACGCGAGCCTGCAGGCGCTCCAGAAATACCGGGTTGTCTACTTTCGGACCCCAATGTTTTTGTAATGCCTGCAGTAGAACGCGCTGATCGTACTTGTGCTCAGGCAGCGCGCTGGCAACACCGGCGATGGTCATGAAGGGGTGGGGCTCCTTGAGGGTATTCTACAAGAAGAATCCAGCAGGAAGAATTCAGAATTCAGGATTCAGAAGCCGGAATTAGTGGAGTTGCGCCAGTTCCTGCGCGTAGAGACGGTTGTGGGGGAACTCGCGGGCCAGCGCACCCAACAGATCGCGCGCCTTGGGAAGATCCTTACTGCGCAGTGCAGCCACGGCCAGCAGGAGCCTGGCGTAGGGCGACAGGTAGCGGCCTTTTTCGGCGGTCAAACGCAGGTCTTCAACGCCTTTGTCGCGATCGGTTTGCGCACCACCGGCCTGTAACATCCAGCGTACCGGCGCCGGTTTTAAGCTGAACAGATAATTTTCCACCCCCACGGCGAGATACGCATCGTAGTAATTGGGCTGCAGCATGAGCAGCTTTTCCGCAGTCGCGCGGCTGTCCTTGATCACCCGCATGGCGTCGAAATCGCGCCTTTCGATCAATGCCTCATAATCGGCGCGCAAGCCCAGCGTCAATATTCTTGCGAACAGCGCGTCGGCATCCTCCGGCGTGCGCCGCAGGATTTCATCCGCCAGGCTCCCGGACTTTTCCAGCTCCTGATCGAACGCCTGGTGCACCCCCGCATCCGGCGTCAGCTTCGGACGGTGATGAAACAGACCATTGTCGACGAAAAACTCCGAGTGCAAAATATTCAAGCGGTCAAATTCGGCAAACAGGTACGCGGCGGCATTGGAAACCGGGCCCAGCGGGTCACCCGGATGATCGCGCTCCCATTCGGCGAAGGTTTTGTGCGCGTCGTCGAAGTTGAGATCGTACATCTGGCGGTAACCGCGATCGATAACCGGATTGATACTGGGCGCTGTAATCACTGGAGCAGCCGGGGCGGCCAGGAAAGCGAGGATCGCGATAAGCACGAGGCGAATCATCATAATGTAGAGCTAAGCACTTGCCTGGCCACAACTTCAACCAGCTGCGGGAACTTCCTGGGCAAGGTCGCTAGTTACCTGGACGTCGGGAATCTCGATGCCGGTACGAGTTCCTTCGCCCGGCTTGCTGTCGATCCACATACGGTAGTCCGGTCCATACAGCACTTTCATACGTTCGTTTACGTTACTAACGCCAATGCCCTGTTCGAACAGTGTAGCCAGACGAGTTTCTGGAATGCCCACGCCATCGTCTTCCACCACCAGGTGCAGGCGGCCATCGGCCAGGTAGCTGCGGACGCGAATCATTCCGCCGTCCACCTTCATTGCCAGCCCGTGACGGATGCTGTTCTCAATCAGCGGCTGCAGCAGCATGCTGGGCACCAGGCGGTTCAACGTCTCTGGATCGATTTCCTTGATGAAGCGGAGCTTTTCGCCGAAACGCACCATCTCGATGGTCATGTAGTTATCGATGAAGGCCAGTTCCTCGCGCAGGGGCGTGAGATTGTCGGTTTTGCGCAGCAGACGCCGCAGGATACTGGAGAGCCGGTAGACCACGCTGCGCGCCTGTTCCGGATTGCTGCGGATGAGAGACGACACCGAGTTCAGCGTGTTGAACAGGAAGTGCGGATTGATCTGGCTGGTGAGCGCGGCCAGGCGCGCTTCGTTCAAGCGCAATTGCTGGGCCTCGAGCTTCTTTTCGTTGCGCGTGTTGTTCCAGATTTTGAGCGGAATCATCACCGCGAACACCATGCTGGCATAGGCGGCCAGGGCCGTGGCCCAGTCCGTTTCCTTCCAGATGGGCGCCAGGAAGACGCCGTCTTTGAGCGGAAGCAACGAGACTTCATAGCGCAAGAGTCCGCTAAAAATGATGCTGAACAGGCAGCCCAGTTGAAACAGCAGGCGAAGCTGGTAGGGACGCTGCCACAGCCGGCGGGGGTTCAGGCTGAAGATGGGCGAAAAGCGCCAGACGTCTTCTTTCTCAGGCGCCAGATCGCGCAACAATCCGCCCAGGACGCCGACGCCGGCGAACAACAGCATGGTCATGAGCTCGCCATGCAGCACCACTGCGGGAATCGAAATCAAGATGCCGGAAAGCAGCCCCGTGACATAGCCGCCCACGATGCCGGAGAGCAAACTTCCTTCCAGCCCAAGATCCACGGCGTCGTACTTCACTTGATTCAAGACGCGAAACAGGACGCTGCCGCCGTACATGACCCAGAACATCAGGGCCAGTTTCACGCGTTGCACCAAAGTGCGGTCTTCGCGCATCAACATCAACTGGAACGCGCTAAAACGCGAAAGGATGCTCGCCAGCGACGCCGCCACCGCTACCCGCAGCAACAGGGTCAACAGATGTTGGGATTCCATGGGCGCCTGGGGATCATTATAATGAATGCAATCCACCTGCTTGATCCCCCAACCCATGCTGAGCAAAGTCGCCGAAGCTAATTTCCCCAGCCGTTTTGGCCATTTTCGTATCTATGGCTTTGAAGGAACCTATGGCGAGGAGATTGAGGAATGCGTGGTGTTACGGCTGGGAAGCGTCGATTCGGGCGACCCGCCTCTGGTCCGCATCCACTCGCAGTGCCTGACGGGCGATGTGTTCCATAGCTTGCGCTGCGACTGCCGGTCCCAACTGGAGTTATCGCTCAACCTGATTGCCGAAGAGGGACGAGGGCTGTTGATTTACGAGCATCAGGAAGGCCGCGGCATAGGACTGCTGAACAAGTTGCGCGCCTACGAGCTGCAGGATGGCGGCGCCGATACCGTGGAAGCCAACGAGCGCCTGGGTTTTGAGGCGGACCTGCGGGACTATCGCATGCCGGCCGATATTCTGAAGTATTTCAAAGTGAAGAGCGTGCGGCTGCTGTCCAACAATCCGGACAAGATCGCCGCGCTGGAGAACGCCGGGATTCGCGTCGCGGAACGCATTCCGTGCATTGTCGCGCCGCACGAATCCACCGAAGGGTACTTAAGGACGAAGAAGCAGAAGATGGGGCATCTGCTGGATTAATGGGCTGCCGATGAATGAAGATTCGATGGATGGCTAAGCCCGCGCGAATTCTCGTGCGAAGACGGCTTCTAGCGCTCCGTCGCCGCGCTGTTGGATGATGTGTTCTACCCTTGCCAGCACTGCTTCGTCGCGAGCGTAGAACGCCAATCCGGCCAGCGCATCGGCTGCCACGGGGCCGCTTTCCTCAGCCAGCCGGCTTAACAGAAACTCCAGAGCCTCATCGATCCTGAGCATCGCGATTGCCACCAGCAGCGTCCGCCGCTGTTCCGCCGCTCCGCCGCCTTCCCACGCCTCGCGGAGCGCTTCGAACGCCGCCGGCTGCCGCGATTCGCCAAGTGCCAGCGCAGCCTGCTCGC
>DATHNM010000260.1:0-5264 GCA_035486095.1 Bryobacteraceae bacterium | reverse complement strand
GCAACCTTTAGATCCACGTCGACGCGCGCCGTGGCGCGGGCGTCCAGATCGAAGATTTGGGTTTCGGTGAGTTGAAACCCGCTTGCCTCCACCGTGATCTTATATTTTCCAGCGTCGATGTTGACAAACTCATACGATCCGTTCGAACCGGTGATGGCCGAACGCTCGGCGTTGGTGCCGGCGTTCATCAGATGCACATTCGCCATCGGGATTAAGCTGCCGGAAGGATCCTTAACCGTGCCAAGAACGGTGCCGAATGTGGATTGGCTATAACCGGCCCGGCAAAAAGCCAGAGCGCAGGCGGCCAAGAGGGCCAGATGGAAGACGGCGCGCATCAACCGGCGATAGCCGGGTACAAAAGAAGCCGAATTTGTCAGGGCACATGCAGGGGACATCAGATCTCTCCTTCTGAATTTTCGAGCAGTCCTGCTAATTTCAAGAGCGGACATTAAGAAGCCGTAAAGAGACTTCCATCAAAGTTTTCGATGGACCTTATGCCGAAGACATTCGGCGGCTCGGCGGAGAGCTCTAACCAACCTCATCGTGCCGGCCTCAATTTCCGGCCCATGAAATGAGCCTGTGTTTGAAGGCCGCCTGTACAGCGGGATGCGACTATATTGCAACCAGTTGGACGAGAATTTCAGGTTTCCAACTCAAGGGCGCGCGGTGTATTGCCGCCCCTGTTATCCAGTAAAAAACCGACGTGGGTCAGATGAAATTTGGAGTTGAGTATAGCGAAGGGCTGCAGGCGTGTCAAGACCAACCTTGTGCGAGTTGCGCAAAGTTTGCGCTGGACCGGATAGTTAATTCGGGCTATACTCCGAGCTAACGAGAACCCTCATGTCCATCCGTCTTGCCGCCCTGTTCACCCTGGCCGCCGCACCGGTATTTTGTCAGGGCTGGAACCCCCGGCTGGCCGGGCAATATATGGACTCCCGCCAGAAGGAATGGATCGCCTGGCCCACTGCCATGCACTCCGGTGTCGCGTGCGTGTCTTGCCACACTGGACTGACATATCTGGTCGCACGGCCCGCTTTGCGCCACGCATTAGGCGAAAAATCCGGCCCCACGTTATATGAAAGCGTATTGGTCGACAGCATGCGCGCAACCGTGATTCGCACCGATGCCAACGATTTGTTCGCCGGTCTGAAAGGACCGATTGTCGATCAGGTTTATGGCGCGCAGGTGGTGCTGGCCTCCCTGGTGCTGGCGATGGACGATGCGGCGCGAGGCAAGCTGAGCCCGGAAGGGGAAAAAGCCTTCGACCGCTTGTGGTCTCTACAGTTGAAAAGCGGCGCGGACAAGGGAGCGTGGCAGTGGTCAGACTTCGATCTCGATCCGTGGGAGACCAAGGATTCGGCTTTCTACGGCGCTGCCTTGGCGGCCTTGGCTACGGGGCTGGCTCCGGCCGAATATCAAGCTCGCCCCCAGATCCGGGAGAACATTGCCGCTCTGGCAGCCTATCTGCGCGGCGGCCAGAAGACCACGCCATTGCATAACCGGGTGTTTCTGTTATGGGCTTCGTCGAAGGTTCGAGATTTGTTGCCGGGCGCCGACCAGCAGGCTATCCTGGCCGAGCTATGGAGCAAACAAGAGGCGGACGGCGGATGGAGCATTCAATCGCTGGGCCAGTGGAAGAAGCGGGATGCAGCGCCGGCCATGGCCAGCTCCGCGTCGAACGCGTACGCCACCGCGCTGGTCGCGTTCGCCGCGGAACAGGCCGGTGTCCCGCTGTCGCAGGCGAACCTGGCTAAGGCGTTGGCGTGGCTGAGAACACATCAGGATCCACGGGGCGGCTATTGGGCCGCGGATTCGATGAACCACAAGCACGAGGCTGGTTCCATGCCGGACAAATTCATGAGTGATGCTGCAACGGGCTATGCCACGGCCGCGCTGCTTGCGGCGGGCGACGAGGGAATTCAGCGCACGGCTTCCAATTCGAAGCCCCGCAATTGATAGCGGAAGTTGGCATGGTTGGCTAATGCGGCGTCGCACCAGAGGACGCCGCGCTCAATAGCCTCCAGTTCAGATCGCCAAAACCAACCCGTGCCTCCGGATTGATAGAACTGCCGGCACACCACCAGGTGCCGCCGGAATCCGGCTGTCAGGCGCGCCGCATAATGCGCTAGCAGGCTGGCCGGGGAACCGCCGTTTGACAGCGCGCGAACTACCGCCGACGCCAGAATCGCTTCACGGATGGCGTGCGCGGTGCCATCGCCGCAAATTGGATCGAAGGCCATGGCCGCTGTTCCGCAGGCCAGCCAGTTGGACCCGCAAAGCGGCGACACCATTCGGGCCGAGGCAGGGAATTCTCCCGAACTTGCGGCAACGTCCGCAAGGCGGGGAGCGATCACCTGGCTTTCGGCCAGCAATGCCGCCGCCGGCGCTCCCACCGAAAGCAGCCAGCCCGGCACCAGGAACAACCATCCCTCATCGAGTGATTCGATCCAACAGGTGTCATCTGGGGAATCTTTTTTCAACTTTACCGAGGAGGCGGAAGCCATTCGCGAACCAAACCAGGTTGGGACAGCCTCCGTGGGAAGCGGCGGTGCGGCCAAGATGGTCCACGGCAAGGCCTGGAATTCCCGCCGATCGGCGCTCGGCGGCCGGATGCTTTCCAGCAGTAATTCTTCCGATACCACTACCGCTGAATGCTCCACCAGGATCGGCTTTGCGCCAACGCCCCAAGCCACAATGCGTTTGCCGATGCGAGGCAGATCCGCAAACAGAGCAGGCCGGTCGAAAATATCCCGAATGAACGCCAGCGCCTGATCGCCCAGCACGATCGCGGGCAGTCGCGGGCGGTTCACCGGTTGTAGGTCTACTTGAAAGCCGGCTTTGGCCAACAGATGGGCGCAGCAATACGCTGCCACGCCGTCTCCTCGGACTGCAAGCGATTTCTCGGCCACAACGGTGCCTGAGCCATCTTCACGGGATAACGACGATCCCGGCATATGTCACGTCGTTCTTCAGATCCCAAGTCTTCTCGTATTTCAGCGTGGCGGCATCGTACACTTCGATATCAAAGCCCGCTCCGTAAATGTAAAGCTTCTTGCCGTCGGTGGAGATTCCCAGCGTGAATCGCGTGCGGCACGGAACCTCGGCTTTTTGCGTGATCCGGTCGTTCGTCAGGTTAAAGGCCCAGAATTCGCAGCGCTTGTTGCCGTTCTTTCCGTTGGCTACCACTGTGTAGGCCCACTTCTTGTCCGGCGTCACTTCAATACCCGCCATGCCGGCTGGAGCCGGGCCGATCGGATTGAAGTCGATGTGTTTCGTCGTCAGGTCGAAGCGGGCCAAGCCAAACACGCGGTTATGCACTATGGGATCCGACCACACGAACATTCCGGTGTGCTCTCCGGGTGAATTGATCAGATCCAGATCGCTGCCGAAATGCACGTTCTCCATGCCGGGGGCGTCCGGTTGAGAGAGGTCGATATGATCGATCACCTTAAAATCGCTGGCTTGAAGAATAGTGATCTTCTCGCCAAACTGATACAGGTATTTACCATCGGGAGAAATTTCAAGCCACCCCACGCCATAGTCGCCTTGATTCTGAGGCTCTTCATCCTTGCTGATTTCAACGGTCTTCACGATCTTCTGCTGCGCCAGATCGATGACCGTGTACTTCGGCTTGGCTACCTCGAAATGCTCGGGAAACTTGGTGATTTCCTTGGTGACGGCATAAAAGAACTTGCCCTCCGGGTCCGGTGTCCCCTGAAAAAAGCGATATTGTTTGGCGGGGGTGTTCAGTTCGAAATGATTGATCACTTTGCGCGTCGCGACGTCGATCACCTCGATGCCATTGTGATCGATCGTGGTGACGTAGATTTTCTTGTGATCGGGCGCCAGGCGAATCGACATGGGCGTCCCGGTTTCCAGTGGAATGCGGTCTACAATCTGGGCCTTCGCCTCGTCAAAAACCAGGACGGCGGCGGGGTAGGCGGGCAGGTACAAAGTGCCGGCGTTGGCCAGCGCGGCACAAGCGATTAATCCGAATGCCAGCCGCTTCATTATGGGAACACCAGGTCGAGATTTCGCCAGTCTTTGGTCGCGGTGGCGCATTTAGCGGTCCAGTCTGGCGCATTGTTCAAATGATCGGGAACCTGCGCCGGCCAATAGCAACTGACGAAACAATCGTAGATGTCGCGTTCCACGGGTTGGCACAAACCGGCCGTGCCCCCGGCCGCGTCAACTTCCCAGCCCGGCGTGAACATCAGCGCGCAGCCCATGGGAACGTGCGGGCGCTGTTGGGGCGACGGGCGGTCTTGCATGGCGACCACATCCTCCGTGCGTGCAGCAACGTAATCCTCAATGCGGGCGGCTTTTTTATTCAGAGCTCGCATGTGTTTCATGATGCTTTCCTTTCCGCAAACTGCTGCAAAAAACCTGGGTTCTTGGCCGCGATGGCGCCATAAATTCTGAGGCAGGTGTCGGTCCAATCCCGGATCCAATCGCAATAATGCAGATTGGGGTGCCCGGTGTCTCCGTAGCGCACGAATGCTTCGTGATGGCAGCCGCCGGCGCACAAAGGCCGCGCCCAGCAGGTGTGGCAATCGTATTTGGAATCGATATGGCCGCGGTTCAGAAAATCGGCCTGCTTCTCGCGGTTGATGCCGGTGGAGATGTGTCCCAACGCGTGCGCGTCGGAATCCACAAAACGATGGCACGGCGCGATGTCGCCGGAAGGCCCCACGCCCAGCAGGCCAAGGCCGGCGCCGCAAGGATGCGACTTGTTCACACCCTGGCATAATTCAGCCAGCGTGTCGCTCACATTCGAGAAGCCGTGCGATTCGCCGCGCAGCGCGTGCTCCAGATATTCTTCGGCCAGCGTATGGAACTGATCCAACACGCTGTCCATGCCGGTGGCGTTAATAGCGTAAAGCTGATCCGGAGAAGTCGTCACCGGTGCGAAACCCACTTCGGCAAATCCCAGGTCCTGCTTCAAGTGGCGAAAGATGCGGATCACATCGGAAACGCCCGAAGTAAGCGTCACCCGAGCCGTAATCGGCCGCGTGCGATGGTTCTGAATCAGCGCGCGCACCTTCGGCTCGATGATGTCATAACTGCCGCGGCCATTGGCGAAGACGCGCAGATGATCGTGCATTTCCTTCGGGCCATCCATGCTCACGGTAACGCCGATGTTGTTATCGGAGAGAAATTCGATGATGGCCGGCGTCAATAATGTGGCATTGGTGGTCAGGCTGAAGTCGATGTGGCGTCCCGCTTCCGCGGCTCGCCGGTTGCCGTAAGCCACCACTTCCTTC
>DATHNM010000259.1:0-6002 GCA_035486095.1 Bryobacteraceae bacterium | reverse complement strand
ATCCGTCTGCTGCGGGAAGCATTGGCCGCGGATGTGCCGGTGCTGGCTATTTGCCGCGGTTTGCAACTTTTCAACGTGGCTTGCGGCGGCAGCTTGATCCAGCATTTGGATTCCACCGCGGTGCATCGCCAGCGGCCACAGGGCGCGGAGCCGGGTAAGCATCCGGCGGCCCATCGGGTATGGGTTGCGCCGGAGACGCGCTTGGCCGGGATCGTGGGAGCTGGTGGGTTGGATGTGAACTCGCGCCACCATCAAGCAGTGGAGAGCATGGGCCAGGGAATCATCGTGTCGGCGATCTCTGAAGACGGGGTGATCGAGGGGCTGGAGAAGCCCGGCGCGGCGTTTGCAGTGGCCGTGCAATGGCACCCGGAAGATCGGATTTTTGCCAGTGATGCCGATCGCAAATTGTTTGAGGCGTTTGCGGCGGCCATCCGTGCGTTCGGCACCCTGGCTGGTCAACGAATTTAGAACTTTTGCACTGGGCGGACGTCGCGCAGAACGGCTGCCCAGTTTGCGAATCCACGGTCTTGACTGTAGAGATCCTCTTCCACTGAGAATGCCGCGTCCAGGCGCGCATCGAGCGCGAAATCCGCGGCGCGCCCGGCGAAATTCCAGGCTTTGGGGAAAAGGCTGCGGCCATTCTGCCGCAGGTGCACGCGCAGGTGCTTTTCCTTCATCACCACGGGCGTTCCCGCCACCTGGGTGTCCAGGATGGCCAGCACCGGCGCGGGATTTCCGAAGCCGAAGGGCGCCATCGCGAGCAGTTCATCGATGGCCGGGCCGGTGGTCAGATCGCGCAGAGTTACCGTGGCATCAATGGTCAACTGGGGCTGAAAATCGGCGGGCGTGAGCCGCGTTCCGGCATAGCTGTTCAAGCGGCGGCGAAACTCCGGAACTAATTCGGCGGCGAGACTCACGCCGGCCGCCTGGCGATGGCCGCCGAAACGCGTGAACAGGTCGGGCATGGATTCCAGAGCGTCCAGCAGATGAAACGGCGCGATGCTGCGGCCCGAGCCTTGCGCCAGTCCGTCCTCTTCGCTCAGCACGAATACGGGCCGGTAGAAGCGCTCCACCAGGCGGCTGGCTACAATCCCCACCACGCCGCGATGCCAGTTGAGGCCGGAGAACACCAGCACGGTCTGATCTTCAGTGACCGGCGCTGCCACGCATTCCTCCAGTACCAGGCGCACGATCTCGGCCTCGGTATCGCGGCGCTCCTGGTTGAGCGAATGGAGCTGCGAAGCCAGAGTGCGGGCGTACTCGGGATCCTCTGTCAGGAACATGCGAATCACATTCTGAGCGTCGTCCATGCGTCCGGCGGCGTTGATGCGGGGAGCAATCTGGAAGGCCACCTGGCGGGCGCTGGGAGAGCGGCCAGTGAGCAGTCCTGAAAATTCCAGGATGGCGCGCAGGCCCGGATTCTTCGATTGATTCAGGCCCTCCAAGCCATGTTTGACGATCACCCGGTTCTCGCCCACCAGCGGCACCACGTCCGCGACCGTGGCGATGGCCACCAGTTTGAGGAACGACTTCATGACGCGCGCCAGCTTTTCGGCCGGCCATCCCAGCGTGGCCAGCAGCGCGTGCACCAATTTGAACGCAACGCCGGCGCCGCACAGGTTTTTGTCCGGATACCGGCAATCGCGCCGATTCGGATTCAATACCGCGAGCGCCGGCGGAAGCTCGGCGTCCGGCAGATGATGATCCGTGACGATCACGTCGATGCCGCGCTCGCGCGCTTCCCGCACCACTTCAGAAGCGCGAATGCCGGTGTCCACGCTGATGATCAGGGCGATGCCCATCGCGGCCGCGCGCTCAATTACGTCGGAGCGCATGCCATATCCGTCTTTTAAACGATGCGGCACGTGAAAGCCGGCATCGCCACCCGCCATCTCGATGGCTTTCTTCAGGATCACCACGGACACTGTTCCGTCCACGTCGTAATCGCCGTAGATCAGAATTTTCTCTTTGGCCTGGATGGCGGTTTGGATGCGCGCCACCGCAGCCTGCATCGACGTGAGCAGAAGAGGATCGTGCAGATGTTCTAGCTCGGGCTTCAGGAAGCGGCGCGCGGTGTCCGGATCTCCCAGGCCGCGGCTCAAGAGCACGCCGGCGGTGACCGGTTGAATCCCCAGCGCCGCCGCCAACTCCCGGGCCGCCTGGGGATCGATGTTCGGAATTAACCAGCGGGAACTTGCCATAGAAGCCGGAAGCAAACGCGTCAGAAGGAGGAAATGGCTCAGTTTCTGGAAAAATAGCCGCTAATCGGCGAATCGTCGTCCCCGTCGTCGGGATCCGGGACTAGCAACTGGATTTCGTCCAGCATCTCCGAGTATTCGTCGAACCACTCCGTGCGCAGGTCGAACAAAAAGACCCGCCCATCATGATCGAACGATAGCTCGATGGCGCAAACCGAGCCTTCGTAAGTGCGCAGGTCGATGAGCCGCTCTTCGAAGTGGCGCGAGTCCTGGGCAGGCAATTCGCAAGCCTGCAATTTCTCGATCGCGTCGTCGATCTGTTCGGAGAAAAACTCGCGCTGATGGAAAACGATCAGTTTCGCGCCCGCCGCCCGCGCGGATTGAACGAACAGCCGGTAGTCCGGATACTGCTCGCAATCCCAATACACGGCCGAGCCGGATTCGAGGGAGCGAGAATAACCGTAGAACACAGCCAGGCCCGTTTCTTCCAGGTAGAGTTCGATCTCGGGCTTCAGAATATCCAGGTTCGGTTTCAAACCCTACACGGTACCACAAGGAGCGCAATTTTGTTCTGCTTCCGCTAGGAGCCTTGGCGATGCGGCAGAGCGACGCTGATATCGTCCTGGCTACTTCCATTCCGGAAACGGATTGACGCGGCCGCCGCGCGAATCGCGGATCAGGTCCGGCACACGGCTGCGGCGGGACATCAGCTTTTCCAGCATGGCCTGCAGCGCGCCGGCATCCTCGGCCAGCCATTCCGGCGGAATCTGTTTCTGGGCCATATCCACCACTTCGTCCGGAAAATGCACGATGCGGTCCAGCCAGGGCTGAAAGTCCTGCCATCCCCGCACATTTTGATAGACGTTCAGCCTGAAGTAGAGGCCCTGCAGCGGCGAATCGGGGAACTTCCAATGCGGCCCGTCGAAGACATAGCCATGATCCATCATGTAAGCGACGAAACCGGCTTTGGTCGCTGCGTCGTTTCCGGGCTGCCATTGACGCAAGCGGGCGCGAAAGAAAATGGACTGCCGTGCGTCCGCATTGCCCATCCATTTATCGAAGGCCAGCACGCCCAGAAACTCGCCCAGGTTGACCACCTTGTCGAACAGCGCGTCCGGCAGGAAATCATAGACCATCACTTTGCCGGGATCGCCCGGATAGCGTGATCCGAAGTGCCATCCGGGCTCCACGGCCTGATGCCTGGAACCGAGCTGGATGTGGATCTCCGGATTGGCCTCCAGAAATGCCGCGGAGAGATTGACAATAGCGGCCTCGGGCGTCGAGATTTGCAGATAATTCAGGAAAACGGCCGCGATCCATTCGTTGACCAGAATGCGGCGATGCTGGGGATTATTGCGAAATTTGACTACATAGAAGTGGCCGTCGTCGCACTCCAGCAAATGCGCCTGTGCCCCGCCGCGCATCTTGCGGATCAGGCGTGTGGCTTGAATTGGCATCGCGGCGGCAAAGGATCATTTTAAGTGCTGATTGCCTCGCCCGCTGGCAGGCACGCGGCTGAGAGACCGACTACACTATAGTTTTGCCGCAAATGCGGCCACCATACCAATTCAAGGATGAATGACTGATGCCTGAAGATAGTTCCAACGCCGCACCTCCTGGACGCAACACCGATGAGGTGGCCCTGGAGATGATGAAATTCATAGCTGTGACTACGGGCTACGGCAAGGGAGGCAGCGCGGCGGGTTTTGCCGGTAAAGGAGCCAAGACGCCAGAAGAGTTCGCTGACGCTCTGCTGCAACTGTTCGAGCGCTGCCGGACGGTAATTAATAAGGAAAAGTAAGCGATCACCGGACATTGGATGGGCGGTCCGATGTCCGGTTCTCACAGCGCTCGCTTAAAGAAACAGGCCTGCCTGCGGTTACGGCTACTTTTTCTTCTTAGCGGCCTTTTTGGCTGACTTCTTGGCGGGCGACTTCTTGACAGCTTTCTTGGCGGCAGCCTTCTTAGCCGGCGCCTTCTTCTTGGCGGGAGCCTTCTTCTTAGCAATAACTTTCTTGGCAGCCTTGGCCACCGTCTTTTTGACCGCAGCCTTTTTCACCGCAGCTTTTTTCACGGCCTTCGGAGCCGCTTTCTTCACGGCAGCCTTCTTGACAGGAGCCGGAACCGGTTTCACCGGGGCGGGAGCAGACTTCGCCGTGGCCTTTTTGACCGGTTTCTTTTGCGGTGGTGCCTCACCGGACAGAGGAGCTGGGGCGGGAGGGGGAGTTGTGTGAACCGGCTCAGGAACCGGCCGTGTCAGTTCGTCGTCGTCTTCATCCTCCGGACCGTACTCGCCGACTTCGGTAGTCACATCGATCTGTTCCTCTTCATATCCGAAATCGTCGTCGTCATCCGCTGTGAAGCGCAAGCTGTCAACCATTATTCATGCCTCCTATTGGGCTAACCACACCCTAGAATAACTCGTTTTCCTTGGAAGGCAAGACCCAACTATGCACTTTGTTGGCGAGGGCAATAGCCGATCTTTCGCGAGTGATTGAGAGCCGCTAGTTGGCTGCTGAATGGTGCTTAGCTGCCACGCTGGCAGTGCGAAAAGCGCCGGCGCGAGAGCGTCGCGCGGGCGTATTCACGGGCGTGCGGCGCGCAGCCAGAGCGGCCCGCGTGGCTGCCTTGCGCGACAACTTGCCGTGTGCCGCGGCCACGGTGGAGGGCGCATGCGAAACCCGCGACGCGGTGGGAACCACCAGCAGGTCTCCCGCTACCGGCCCATCGGCCAGCGGCGCATTCTGACCTTCGCGCTGGTTAGCGGAGGTTAACGCGGCCACCGGCGTAGCGTAGCGGTGCGCGATCTCCGCTAACGTTTCGCCCGGAACCACGCGATGGATGCGCCAGTCTGCCCGATGACTGGCGGGCACCAGTTCCAGCGCCATCATCACCGACGCCAGCGTTCCTTTGGGAACCCGCAGTTGATATCCGGCGGGCGCGGCCGATTTGAGCAGCGCTGGATTCAGATCCTGGATCTCCGATATTGGCCGGTCTGCCGCGTCCGCCACCAGCGCGAGACTGGTGGGAGTCTCCATGTCAACCGTTTCGTACTCCATGGGACGGTCGGTTTCCAGGTTTTCGAGATCGTAATCCTTGGGATTTTTGGCCATGATGGTGAGGGCCACAATCACCGGAACGTAGTTGGCGGTCTCCTTCGGTAGGACATTCAGGCGCCGCAATTCCCAGAAATCCGCGTACCCGGTGCGCTCCACGGCGCGCTGTACGCAGCCCGGGCCACAGTTATAGGCGGCCATCGCCAGATACCAATCGCCGAACATCGCGTACAGGTCGTGCAAATGTTTGGCTGCTGCGCGCGTGGCTTTTTCCGGATCCAATCGATCGTCGGTGCCCGGGCCCTGCATCAGCCCATACTGGCGGCCGCGAAACTGAACAAATTGCCACATCCCCACAGCCTGCTTATTGGAGCGGGCGCGGGGCAGGAAGCCCGATTCCACCTGCGCCAGGTAGATCAATTCCTGCGGTACGCCTTCGTCGTCCAGAATGCGCTGGACCAAAGGACGGTAGCGGCCCGAGCGGCGCAGTCCGCCTAACAGCACCTTGCGGCCGCGATCGGTTGAAAAGTAATGCACGTAGCTCAAAACCGCGTCGTTTTCCTGCAGCGGAAGCTGGGACACGGTGGCTTCGATTTCTTCCTTCACCTTGGGCCGCAGGTTGGGATCGGTGGGGAAGGTCATGTCGAGGATGCTATCGAGCGGCGATTTATCGTAAACCACTTCCTGCTGGCTGGCCGCTCCGCCCAGACCCTCCAGATCGTAGTGATAAATGGTGTCGGTGATCTGG
>DATHNM010000258.1:0-12448 GCA_035486095.1 Bryobacteraceae bacterium | reverse complement strand
CCCCGAGATGAACGCCTCATCTTCGACATCCACGTGCCCCGCAACCAGTGCGCAGCTGGCGATGACGGTCTTGTTGCCGATCCTGCAATTGTGCGCAATGTGGCCCGACGTCATGATGTAGTTGCCATCGCCGATCTCGGTGGCGCTCTCCGGCTGCGTGCCGCGCGAGACGGTATAGTGCTCGCGAATGATGTTGTCGTTGCCGATGCGCAGGTAACTGCGCTGGCCGGTGAAATGTTTGTCCAGCGGATCGGTCCCCAACACGGTGCCGGCCGATACTTCATTGCGCTCGCCCAGCGTGGTCCAACGCTTCAGGTAAACATACGGCTCGATGCGGCAGTGCGCTCCGATAACGACATCTTCCTCAACCATCGCAAACTCGCCGATCTTCACCTGCGGCCCGATGCGCGCCTGCGCGTGAACGCGCGCGGTTGGGGCCACCCAGGCAGACGGATCAACAGGCATAAGTTTGTATGATACAGGCTGGGGTGACAGGCCGAAGTGACACAGGTGATGCGAGTCGATGAAATCGCGCGGCGCTTGAGTGCGGTTTTCGAAGGGGCTGGCGATCTCGAGATCGCGGGGGCGGCCACGCTGGAATCCGCCGGGCCGCGGGAAGTCGCATTCGTAGGCAATCGGAAAGCAGCGGCCCAAGCCGCTGAATCGCGCGCCGGTTGCCTGCTGGTCACGGGCGAATTCCCGGCTGGCCGCACGCTCATCCGCGTGGCCGATCCGCGCGGCAGTTTCGCAACCGTCATCGGCCTGCTGTATCCTCCACCGCCCCTCAAACCAGGCATCCATCCCTCGGCAGTGATTGCTCCAGACGCCCGGATCGCATCCAGTGCCGTGGTGGGCGCTCACGCCAGTATCGGCGCCGGCGCCAGCATTGGTGAGCGCACGTCCATCGGCGCCGGCTGCTGCATCGGCGCGGGCGTTCGTATCGGCGCGGATGGCGTGCTACATGCCCGCGTCACCATCTATGACCACGTCGGCATCGGCGACCGCGCCATCCTGCATTCCGGCTGCGTGCTGGGCGCCGATGGCTTCGGATTCGTGCGCGGTCCCAACGGCTATCAAAAATTCCCGCAGATTGGCCGTGTGGAAATCGGCGACGACGTCGAGATTGGGGCCAACTCGTGCATCGATCGCGCGGCCCTGGGTGTCACTCGCATCGGCGATGGCGTCAAGCTCGACAACCTGGTGCACATCGCGCACAACTGTAGCATCGGCCGGCATGTGGTGATCGCCGCGCAAACCGGACTATCGGGTGGAGTGGTGGTGGAAGATTACGCCGTGATCGGCGGCCAAGTGGGAATCGGAGATAAAGCTCGCATTGAGACCGGCGCCGTACTGGGCTCCGGCTGCGGGATTCTCACGTCGAAGATCGTTCGCAAAGGGCAAGTGGTGTGGGGAACTCCCGCGCGCCCTCTGAAGGAATATCTCGAGCAGCTTGCAAATCTGGCGCGCTTACCGAAACTGCGCAAGGAAGTGGCCGGTATAGAACAGCAATTACGCGGCCGGTTGGATCCTCGGGAAAACGGCTGATCACCCGGCGCTGGCTGCTCTGGCGCAGCCCTTGCGCTTCGCCCCCACTGAGCGTTCCAGCAGCGTGTTGGTTTCTGCCACCAGGCGTTGCAGCTGCGACATATACTGGCGCGCTTCCAATTGCCCGGCCGGCAAGGTCATCTCCAAATAGTAGGCGATCGCCTCAATGGAACTCAGCGGCTGGCGCAAGTCGTGAATCAATTCGTACAAACGCTCGTCTGAAGAAGCACTCGCAACGGAGCCTTGATCAAACGAAACAGCCTCGGCATAAGAAGAAGCCTCGCTGTAGCAGGCAGTATCAGCAAGAACGACGGCAGCAGCGGACATCGTGTTAAGCAGTTCCCTTTCGAACGCTCACGGACCAACCCCACGACTCAAGTGAGCGAACCATTCATCATATGGGGGAATCCGTTTTATACCCCTAAAGCCCAGTACGCGTCAAGAGAATCTTGAGAAAAATCTCACGAGATTTTTGGATGGTGGTTTGGCCGACTGTTGGTGCGTTAGGAACCCACATTTTTCTCCTTCGCGATGGCCACCACGCTGGCGTGAGTGACACGCAGGTAGTCGGAGGGAGCCATCAGAATCTGCGTGCCGCGAACTCCCGCCGAGATGGAGACGACGTCGAACAACTCCATCGTCTCGTCGGCATACACCGGGTAGTTGCGCTTGCCGCCCAGCGCGGTGACACCGCCGCGAATGTAGCCGGTGAGTTGTTGCACTTCACGCAAGGGGACCAGTTCCACCCGCCGGTCACCGGTCACGCGCGCCAGCGCTTTGCCATCCAGTTCCATGTTGCCGGGAATGACCGCCAGATAAACACCGCCGCGATCGCCGCGCGCCACCAGAGTTTTGAAGGTCTGCTCTGCGGGCAGGCCGATCTTCGACGCCACGGTCTCGGCGCTCAGATCGTCCGGATCCACTTCGTACTCGCGAAGCGTGTAGGGAACACCCAGGCCGTCCAGAATGCGTGTTGCGTTGGTCTTCACCAGGCTACGGGCCGAAGGCCCTTGCATGATATTCTAATGTGTTAGGCTCCCCGGCTATCTGCAAGGCAGTGCGCGAGCTAGAGGTATTCACCATGTCAGGACATTCCAAATGGGCGACCATCAAACACAAGAAGGCCGCCACCGACGCCAAACGCGGGAAAGCGTTTACCCGCATCATTAAAGAAATTATGATTGCCGCCCGCGGCGGCGGTGGCGACCCGGACATGAATCCCCGTCTGCGCAAGGCCGTTACCGACGCTAAGGCTGCCAGCATGCCCGCCGACAACATCAAGCGCGCCATCATGCGCGGCACCGGTGAACTGGAAGGCGGCCAGATCGACGAGATCACGTTTGAAGGCTACGGGCCGGGCGGCGCTGCCGTGCTGGTGCTGGTGGCCACCGACAACCGCAACCGGACGGTGAGCGAAATCCGCCACATGTTCTCCAAGAACGGCGGAAATTTGGGCGAAGTGGGCAGCGTGGCCTGGATGTTTGAGCGCAAGGGCCAAATCATCATTGAAAAAGAGAAGGCCGGTGAAGATCAGCTGATGAATCTGGTGCTGGAGGCGGGCGCCGAGGATATGCGCGACGATGGCGAGGATTGGGAAGTCATCTCCGCGCCCGAAGCGCACGAAGCTGTGCTCGAATCCATCAAGAAGGCCGGCATCGCCACCGCTTCCGAGGAAATCGCCATGATTCCCAAGAATCTGACGAAACTGGAAGGCAAGAACGCCGCCGCCATGCTGCGGCTGAGCGAAGCACTGGAAGAACACGACGACGTACAAAACGTTTACTCCAATTTTGACGTCGACGAAAAAGAGCTGGAAGCAATGGCGTAGCAGCCAATGCGCATTCTGGGCATTGACTGTGGCACTGAACACACTGGCTACGGCCTGATAGAAAGCGATGGCCGTTCGCATCGCATGATCACCGCCGGCGCTATCCATACCAGTCCCAGGCAGCCCCTGGAAATTCGCCTGTTGGCCATCGCGCAAGGCCTGCGCGAAGTGATTCAAGCCCACCTGCCCGAATCGGCCGCGGTGGAAGCAGTCTTCTACGCTCAAAACGTCAAGACCGCGCTGAAATTGTCGCATGCGCGCGGCGTGGTGCTGCTCACCATGGCGGAGGCAGGGCTTTCGGTGGGCGAGTATTCACCGCTCGAGATCAAGACCAGCGTGGTGGGTTACGGGCGCGCGGAAAAGCAGCAGGTGAAGCTGATGGTGCATTCCCTGCTCGCGCTGGAAACTGACATCGAATCTGAGGACGCTTGCGACGCCATGGCCGTGGCCATCTGCCACGCCACGCGCACCTCCACGGAACTTCGCATGAGGGCCGTCCGATGAGAACCATCGCCGCGGCGTTGTTGTTGTCGGCCACCTTAAGCGCCGCGCCCCGGCTGTTCTACTCGAAATACTTCAAGGGCAGCGTGCCCGAATACGTGGCCATCACCGTGGAATCCGATGGCCAGGTGACGTATCAGGAAGCCAAGGAAGACGACAACCCCATCAAGATCCAGTTGGATCATGCGTCTACTCACGAGATGTTCGATCTTGCCGAGAAACTGGGGCGCTTCCAACGGCCCATCGAATCGGGGCTCAAGATAGCCAACCTGGGCTTGAAAACCTTTCGCTTCGAGGATGGCGGCGAACACCACGAAATCCAATTCAACTATTCGCAAGACCTCAACGCGCAGATGCTGCTTGACCGCTTCGAGCGCATCACCGAAACCGAGCAGCACTTCGCGAATCTGGACCGCACCGCGCATTTCGAAAAGCTGGGCGTGAACGACGTGCTGCTGCAGATGCAGATCAGTTGGGATCGCAATCGAATTGTGGATCCGGAGCAGTTTCTGCCGCTGCTGGATCGCATCGCCAAGAACGAAAGCTATCTGCACATTTCGCGCGAACTCGCCGCCGCCATCGCCGAGGCCATCCGCAAGCCTGCTCAGCCGGCGCCGGAGAAACCTCAGTGATGAAATATCTATGCTGTCTTCTCTTCGCCGGTGCCGCGCTGCTGAGTGCGCAAGCCTTGTCGCAAGAGGAGCAACTGAGTCTTCAAAGAGCGTTGAGCGAAGCCGGAAACAGCCCCAGCGAACTGCTGCTGGCCATCGAAAACCATCTCAAGCAATACCCCAATTCCCCCCGGCGAGCCGAACTGGAGCGCGCCCTGGTGAAGACCGCCATAGACCTCAACGACGACCGGCGCCTGATTGAGTTTGGCGAACGAGTGTTGTCCCGCGATTCCGACAACGTGCAGGTGCTGGAACACGTTACCACCGCCCTGTTGCATCAGGGCGACAAACCCAACGCCCAACGCGCGCTGGATCATGCGCATCATCTGGCGGATCTGATTCAAGCCATGTATCAGAACGACAAGTTCGAACCCGGCGGCGGTCCCGATGAGGCCAAGCGCAAGGAAGACTTCGACCGCGGACGCGCGCGGGCATTGCTGCTGCAGGCGCGCGCCACTGGTCTGCTGGGACGCAACGACGATGCCATCCAGTTGGCGCAATCCAGTTACAACGCTTTCCCCAGTGTGGAGGCGGCGCGGGAAGCGGCGCGCTGGCTCTCGGCCGCGGGCAAAGACCAGCAGGCGCTCCAATATCTGGCGGATGCCTTCACCATCGGCGGCTTGCATTCGGCGGACGCGGACGGAGCCGGCGATCGCGCGCACATGGGTGAGCTTTATCGCAAACTGCACGGAACCGACGCCGGCTTGGGCGACCTGATCCTCAAAGCCTACGACACAACTTCCTCGCAGCTTGCGGCGCGGCGCGCTGAGTTGCGTGAATTCGATCCGAATGCGCAGCTCAAGGATGCCATCCAGTTCACGCTTACCGGTCTGGAGGGCGACAAGCTGCAGCTCTCTTCGTTACTCGGAAAAGTGGTGGTGATGGATTTCTGGGCCACCTGGTGCGGTCCCTGCCGTGCTCAGCACCCGCTTTACGAACAAGTGAAAACGAAGTTCAAGGACACCGGCGACGTGGTTTTCCTGGCCGTCGATACCGACGAAGATCACAGCCTGGTGAAGCCGTTCCTGACCCAGATCAAGTGGAGCCAGAAAGTCTATTTCGAGGGCGGCCTGCAGAGCTTGCTGCAAGTCTCCTCCATTCCCACGACCATCATCTTGGGCAAAAAGGGCGAAGTCTTCACACGCATGGTGGGATATCTTCCAGATCGCTTCGTCGACATGCTGACCGATCGGGTAAATGAGGCCCTGGGCAAGCCGCCGGTCGCCGAGCCTGCCAAACCAGCCATCGCGCCTGGCCCCCAACTCAGTCCTACAACTCACCAATGAGCACCGTGCCCTTCCCTCGCGTTACCTGGATTGTGCTGGACAGCGTGGGCGCCGGCGAGATGCCGGACGCGGCCGCTTACGGCGATGCTGGTAGCGACACACTGGGGCACATTGCAGCGGCGCGCCAGTTGCGCCTGCCGAATCTGGCGCAGCTTGGCTTGGGCAATTTGAAGCCGCTGCCGCACGTGGGCCCGGTAGACCGGCCGCTCGCCGCATTCGGAAAATGTGCCCTCGCATCGCCGGGTAAAGACACCACCACCGGCCACTGGGAGATGGTGGGAATTCATCTGGCCAAGCCTTTTCCGCTTTTTCCGCACGGATTTCCGCCCGGCCTGATCCAGGAATTCGAGACCCGCATCGGACGTGGAACGCTGGGCAACTGCGCCGCCTCAGGCACCGAGATCATCCAGCAATTGGGCGCTGAACACGTGCGCACGGGCAATCCCATTGTTTACACCTCGGCCGACAGCGTATTTCAAGTGGCTGCGCACGAAGATGTGATCCCGCTGTGGGAACTGTATAAGATATGCGAAACCGCGCGCGAGATGCTACGCGGGCCGCTGGAGGTGGGGCGTGTCATCGCCAGGCCTTTCACGGGCGAGCCCGGCTCTTTCACCCGCACGTCGAACCGCAAGGACTACGCGGTTCCGCCGCCGCGCGGGATGCTGCTGGATCAACTGCAAGACCACAAAGTGGAAGTGTTCAGTATCGGAAAAATCTTTGACGTGTTCCTGGGGCGCGGCATCGGCGAATACGAAAAGACCAAGAACAACACCGACGGCATGCAGAAGACCCTGGCGGCGCTGGATGATTTTAGCGCCGGGTTGCTCTTTATAAATCTGGTGGATTTCGATCAGAATTATGGCCATCGCAACGATGTGGAAGGATACGCCCAGGCGCTCGAAGAATTTGACACGTGGCTTCCCTCGCTCTATCGGAAGCTATCCGCGCAGGATTTGTTGATCATTACGGCTGACCATGGGTGCGACCCCACCACCCCCTCCACCGATCACAGCCGCGAGTACGTTCCTCTGCTGGTCTACCGGCCGCGGCTGCCGGAAGCCGTGAACCTGGGCGTGCGTTCCACGCTTTCCGATATCGGCCAGACCGTGGCTGAAAACTTCGGCGCAAAAATCGGCGAAGGAACCAGCTTCCTCGGAGCCCTGACCCAAGCGCAGCCGCTCACCTAAACTTATGCGACGTCCCATCATGGCCGGTAATTGGAAGATGTACAAGACGCCCACGGAAACCAGCGCGTTCTTTGAGAAATTCCGCCCGCTGGTAGCCGCTGTTACAGGCGTTGAAATAGTGATCTGCCCGCCCTTCGTGGATATCGCGGCTGCCGCCGAAGGCACGCGGGGGACGCGCATCCAGATTGGCGCGCAGAATCTGCATTGGGCGAAAGAGGGGGCCTTCACCGGCGAAGTTTCCGCCGGCATGCTCCGCGCCGCCGGCTGTCACTGGACCATCGTCGCGCATAGCGAACGCCGCGAATATTTCCACGAGACCGAAGAGATAGCGCTCAAGAAGGTACGCGCCGCGCTGGAAGCCGGATTGACGCCCATCTATTGCGTCGGCGAACGGCTGCACGAACGCGAAGGCGACAAGACGCACGAGGTGCTGGGCCGCCAGTTGCGCGGTTGCGTGGGCCAATTGACGGCCGAACAATTCCGCGGGATCGTCATCGCCTACGAACCTTGCTGGGCCATCGGAACCGGCAAGGTAGCCACGCCCGAAATCGCCGCCGGCGCCCACTTCTTCATTCGCCGCCAGCTGCGCGAACATTTTGGAGCCGAAGCCGCCGATGCGTGCCGCATTCTCTATGGCGGCAGCGTGAAGCCCGACAACGTGCAGGGCCTGATGGCGGAGGATGAAATCGACGGCGCATTGGTGGGCGGCGCCAGCCTGGACGCGGCGTCCTTCGCGGCCATCGTAAACTTTTGAGTATGCGCCTGGCCGCTGTGCTCCTCGTTCCCGTGCTGCTCGGCGCCGAACCCGCGAAACTTCCCGAGCCGTTCCGTTCCATCGCCAATCTCGCCACCGCCGCACCGCCTGAATTCGCGGCCGACGCGCTGCTGCGCCTGGTGGAATCGGGCAAGCTGGCCGATCAGAATGCTCGCCGCGCCCTGCTGGAGCAAGCCTTTCAATTCGCGTCAGCCGCGAAATTCCCGGTGCGGATGGAAGGCTTGCCCGGAACCAACACGGACACCGCTTCCGGCTCTCTCAGCCAGGCCTATGGGTTGAAGCTCGATGTCCTTTCGCTCGAAAGCCGCGCGGTGCGCGACATGCTGCCGCTCGATCCGTCCAAGGCGCGCGAAATGTTTGGACAAATGGTGAAACCGGCGCTAGCCCCGCTCACTTGCGACGATGCGCTGGTCTATCAGCCGGCGGATTTTTATCAAACCTTGAGCGTCGTGGTCAACGGCGCCTTCACTCCCAAGGAAAAAGCCAAAGAAGAGCAAGTCAACTTATTGTTGGAAGCGCTGGGCCAGGCGACATCGCCCTTGCAGCTGGCGCCGCTGGCCGGGGCCATTCAGAGCGCCGGGGTATCCCAGGCGCAACATCAGGTATTGTGGGTCCGCTTCAACGGCGCGCTCGAAAACATGGAGCCCGACGATCGCTCTTTTGCCGCATCGCTGGCTGCGCTGTCCGCTCTGAGCACGCCCGGCGTGCAGGCTTCTCTTGAAAAATACCGGCAAAAGAATCATGGCTGCGAGAGCGACGCACCTGCGCCCTCCGCCAATCCTTCCATCCCTCAGCAGCGCGCCCGGAGACCTGCTACGCCCACACTGGAGCGCTATTGGCAATCCGCGGACGCGCAGCAATTGCTCCAGGCTGGAAAGAATCTGCGCTTCGCGTCGAGCACGCAGCTATTAAGCGACGCCGATCGCGCGACACCGGAATGGCAGCAGCGGCTGTCCGATTATCTGAATCTCATCGCGGAGTGGACTCGCGATCAGGACGAATCAGAGGCGGTCTACTATCACGAAAAGTGTCTGGTCTATACCGGCCTGCTCGATCTGGTGCCGCCCGGTCCGCAGAGCGACAAAATTCTAGCCGACTACGTGGATTTCATCAGCAACTCCAGCCTCTATCAGCAAAGCCCGCCCGAATGGTTCATCGAACCGCACACTTTGCTCGAGCGCTCTGAAACCGACTCGGCGCGGCACGCTAAGGTGCTCGACGCATACCAGAATTCCGGAAACCCGGTTCTAACCCTGGCGGTAGCTCTGGAGAAAACCTTCAGCGGCAGCGCGCCGGGTTGGGTGGTGAGCCAGAAGTGAAGAATGGTCGGGTGTTCCACCTATCCGGCGATGGGATCAAGAAGCCGATAAGGTCGTTGTACTCCGATTTCCCATGGATTCTCAACAGCCCCGTAAGACCAGCACGGCCTTTGAGTACTTTCTCTACGCGGCAATCCTGGCGGAAACTGGGCTGGCAGCGCTCATCTACAAAGTAATCTTCCGCGATCCCGGGATGGCGCGCATGCGCGTCTATTTCGCGATCTTTTATTTCGCGTTCCTGGCCTGGGCCATTGCGCAGCTGAACATACTGCATCGCGATCGAAATCCACCAGCCGCCGATTTAGCGCTGGAGGAACAGGCGCAGCCCGCAATCCCACAAAAGGCCATTGCAAATGCGAACACTCGTCCCGCACTTGGCCTTACCGGGGCACAGTTGGTGATTATCGTGGTGGTCTTCGCTACGGCTGTAGCGGCGTTTACCTGGGCGCTGCGCCTGCTCAACTAAGCCGCATGTAGCGGCCGCGGAGTCTTACACCGCGACGGGTTCGGCGACGGGCGGGTTCTTCTTCAACAGCCGGGTCACCGTGTCGGACGGCTGTGCGCCGTTCTTCATCCAATACGCGATCCGTTCGTGATTCAGTTTCACAACCTGCGGCTGGCTGACTGGATTGTACAAACCCACCACTTCCACCGAGCGGCTGTTGCGAGCGCGCTCCTTGTCGATGACCACAACGCGGTACGACGGCTTTTTCTTGGCGCCAAAACGCGCCATGCGAATCATTAGCATGCTTCCTACTACTGTAGCAGCTTTCTTCTACTGCATCATCGGGAGCTTGAGTTTGCCCAGCCGCTTGCTCAAAAACCCGCCGCCTGTGATGCTTTTCATCATTTTACGGGCTTGCGCATACTGCTTCAGCAGCGCATTTACTTCCTGCACGCTGGTGCCGCTGCCCTTGGCGATGCGCCGCCGTCGCGCCCCGTTGATGATCATGTGATTGGCGCGTTCCCGGGCCGTCATCGAATCGATGATGGCCACCACCCGGGTAATCTCGTTCTCATCCACCTTCATGTTTTTCAGATCTTTCATCGGCCCCATCTGCGGCATCATGCCGAGCAGGGATTCCAGCGGCCCCAGCTTGCGGATCTGCCGCAGCTGATCGCGAAAGTCGGCCAGCGTAAACTCATTGTCGATGAGCTTGCGCTGCATTTCCTCGGCATCTTTTTGATCGATGTTCTCCTGTACCTTGTCGATCAGCGACAGCATATCGCCCATGCCCAGGATGCGCTGCGCCACCCGATCGGGATGGAAGGGCTCCAGCGCGTCGAATTTTTCGCCCACCCCCACGAACTTGAGGGGCTGATTGGTAATGGAGCGAATGGAAAGCGCCGCGCCGCCGCGCGCATCGCCGTCCATTTTGGTGAGCATAACGCCCGTGATGCCCAGGCGCTTGTGAAACTCATCGGCGGATTTCACGGCATCCTGGCCGGTCATGGCGTCGGCCACGAAAAGAACTTCCGTAGGGCTGAACTCGTCCTTCAATTGCTGCAGCTCGAGCATCAATTGATCGTCGATATGCAGCCGTCCGGCCGTATCCACCAGCACCACATCGCGGCCCGATTGCCGCGCCTCGCGCAGCGCCGAACGCGCCAGTTCCAGCGGCTTGGTTTCCTCGGCCGTGCCATCGTAAATCGGCAGCTTGATCTCGCGCGCGATTACGCTCAACTGCTGCCGCGCCGCAGGACGGTACACGTCCACCGAAACCAAGATCGGATTGTGACCGTTCTTCGATAGCCAGCGCGCCAGCTTGCCGGTTGTAGTGGTCTTGCCCGATCCCTGCAGCCCAACAATCATAATTACCGTCGGCGGCTCATTCGCCATACGCAGCTTCGATTGGTGGCTGCCCAGCGTCTTGATCAGCTCATCGCGAACGATCTTGACCACTTGTTGGGTGGGCGAAAGCGCGGACAGCACCTCTTCACCCTGGGCCTTTTCCTTGATCGCCTCAATGAACTGCTTCACCACGCGGAAATGGACGTCGGCTTCGAGCAGCGCCACGCGAATCTCGCGCAACGCGGCCTCCATATTCTCGGCCGTCAATTTCCCTTCGCCGCGCAGGTTTTTGAACACCCGCTGCAGTTTGTCGGATAGGTTATCAAACATGATTTACTTCGGAGGAATGCCTTAGATAGACAGCTGCATACATTATACATACGGCAGGCCGCGATACCCGCGGCGCCAGCCGATTTGTAAAAATATTGTTCTTCTTCCATTCTTTTGTTCGCGCATAGAAACCAACTCACCCGCTTCTGAGTCCACCAAAAAACGCCCCCTCGTATCGGGACTTTTCACATCTCTCGCACACAAAGGAGCCGTCATGGTCATCCGCTCGGTTATCCGCTCTCGCACCTTTCGGGCCTGTCTCGCAAACCTCTTTTGCCCAGCTATCCCCTTGCTATTCACTGCTTCCCTTTTTGGCCAATCCACCACCGCGGTGCAAGGGACAGTGACCGACGCTTCCGGCGCCGCCGTGCCCAATGCCAGCATCGCGGTTCGCAATCAAAGCACCGGCGAAGAGCGCACTACCGTCACCGACACCGCCGGGCAATATCTGGTGCCTTCTTTGCCGGTGGGCTCCTATCGCATCGAAGTGAAGGCCCAGGGCATGCAAACCATAGTGCTGAACCAGCTGGCGCTGGCAGTTGGCAGCGCGGTTCGTCAGGACTTCACCCTCACCGTGGCCGCCACCAACACGGTGGTTGAAACCACTGCCGCCGCTCCCGTGGTGGAGAGCTCCACGGTGGATGTTGGGGGCGTGGTGAACCAACGCACAGTGCAGGAAATTCCCCTCAACGGCCGGCATTTCGTGGACCTTGCCGAACTCCTGCCGGGAAGTGTGACCGGTCCCGCCAGCGGCTTTCTTACCGCTCCGCTGCGCGGCCAGGGCTCCTTCGCGTTTAACACCGCCGGGGCCCGAGAAGATCAAGTCAACTACATGATCAACGGAATCAATCTGAGCGACCCGTTGAACAACCAGATCACGTTTCAGCCGGTCATCAACACCATTGAAGAGACCAAGATCGATAACTCCACCTTCAGCGCGGAGTACGGTCGAAATTCGGGCGCGATCGTGAACATCGCAACGCGGGCCGGGGGCAACGTTTGGCACGGTGAAGCATACGAATTCCTGCGCAACAACTGGTTCGACGCGCGCAACTTCACCAATCCCGTGGGCGTTCCGTTTGCACCGTTCAAGCGCAACCAGTTCGGCGGGGATGGCGGCGGAAGAATCATCCGGGACAAAATGTTTCTGTACTTAAGCTATGAAGGGCTCCGGCAGCGGCAGTCCGTGCCTCTCTCCACCACCGTTCTGA
>DATHNM010000257.1:0-3524 GCA_035486095.1 Bryobacteraceae bacterium | reverse complement strand
TGACCTTGTCGACGAATGATTCACCCATCTCGTTCACTGCCACGGCGGGCGCGCCCTGGTTGTCCGTTTCACCTGCTGTGGGAATTGTTTTGCCCGGGGACCTGGCCACCCTGACGATCAACGCGGACGCGACGGCGCTGGCTCCGCGTTCCGCGCCCTATACCGCGAACATTACTGTCGTGGCTTCCGGGGCCAGCGTCACCGCTAAATCGCAAAACATCCTGGTGACTATGACGGTGCAGAGCCTCACGCCCACTATTGCCAGCATCTGGCCGCCGGTGCTTCCGGTAAATGCCGGAGCCCAGACAATTACAATTCGCGGTACCAGCTTCTATTCGGCCACTCTGGTGGCGGTGCAGGGAGTGCCGGCGCCGTTGACCACCACGGTGCTAAGCCCATCGGCCTTGCTGGCGGTTGTCCCGGCCATTTTGCTGACGCAGGGAGGGACGCTCAACGTAGTAGTAGAGAATCCGGCGCCTGGTGGGAGTTCGGCGGCCGATCCGGTGATCGTGGCCAACGTCCCCACAATTTTCGGCGTCTTCAGTTCGGCCAGTTATGCCAGCGCCACGGTAAGCCCGGGAGAGCTGGTCACCATGTTCGGCTCTAATATCGGTCCAGCCATTCCCGCCACAATGTCCGTGGTTGGGGGATACGCAGACACCACTTTGGCGAACGTTACGGTGACTATCGGCGGGCAGAGCGCGCCCATCCTCTACGTCAGCGCGAACCAGGTGACGGTGCAGGTTCCCTATGAAGTGACCACCGGCGCCGGGCAAGCGGTGGTGGTCACCAACGGCGCTAATTTACCCGCTACCACCACTGTCACCATCGCGGCCACGGCGCCAGGAATCTTCAGCGCCGATGGCTCGGGCGTGGGCGAAGCCGCAGCCATCAACACCGGCGCCACTTCGGGCTTAGTGACGCTGAACAGCACCACCAACCCGGCCAAGATCGGCGACACCGTCAGCCTGTATCTCACCGGAGAGGGCAACTACAACCTGGCGCCGCTTTCGGGCATCACCAACACCGGCTTCATTATTCCGGTGGGCTTTTCACCGCTTCCGCAGTTGTCTCCGCTGCCCACGGTGAATATCGGCGGCGTGGATGCCAGCGCGGGAGTCTCCTATGCCGGGCCCGTCCCCGGTTCCATCCTCGGAATCTTGCAGATTAACGTTGTGGTTCCCCTGGGCAGTTCCACCGGGCAGTCTGTGCCGGTTGGAGTCACCATCGGCGGAGTCACGGCGCAATCCAACGCGACGCTGAACATTCACCCGTAGTACAGACCATCGCCCGTTATCGCGTTGGAGCGCCTGAGTCCAGCGCTGCCACTCGCCATGAGTGGTTAACAAGATTAATCAAAAGATCCTTGGCGGATCGTTTGCGGCGTGGTAATTTAACCAAGTCCCCAATTCCACTTCAAGGAGGCGCCTGCATTGGTTTCTAACGATCGATCCCTAATTTCCGCGGGCTGCCTCTCAACCCTCCTGGTTTACTAATTCTCCCGCGTCCACAAACTTTCTAACAAGCGCCCCTGTCCGGTGCGCGTAAGGAGGAATTTTATGACCACGATCAAAGTCTTTCAAGGCACACGCTCCATCGACGCGCCACGCTTATGCGATTCCTGCTCTAACGGTGTGGTCATGCGGGGTGCGGCCGAAAGCGAAGAGTACGTCCACTGTTCGCTGATGGAAAAGCCAATCCAGATGCGTGTTACGGAGTGCAACCGCTATATCGATCGCACGCAGCCTTCGCTGTGGGCGATGAAAGAGATCGCCTGGGTACTGCAGTCAGACTCCAAGCGGCAGAAGATCGGCTTCGTCACAGCCAAGGAGTGGCGCAAGCTGAACGAAGACGAAAACCTGGTGCCGGCGCGTTTCGAGTAATCATTCGCTGGCGATCCAGTGAGTGACTTTGGGCGGGCCATCGCCCACATGAAAGGCGAAGGCCCGCTGCTCGGTTTCGCGGTCCGACATGGTCACTCGCTCGTGTTGGCGCAAATGCTCGGCCCAGCTTTCCACCACGAACGTTTCGATGAAGCGTCCAGGGGTGGCGGCGTCTTCAAAAAGTCCCCATCGAATTGCGCCATCGCGGCGCCGCAGCCGGCGCATGAACTGCATGGCAAGGGCGAAGTCACGAGCGGTGGCGGGATCAATCGAGTAATCCACTGTAACCAGCACGGGGCCGTGCTCCTCATGCCGGTCGATAACCAATATCGGTTCCGGCCAATGTCCGGAGGGGCTGGTGTCCAATTCGCGCAACCCGGCCAGTTTCAGGCGGAAAGTGGCGGCTGCGGCGATCAGCAAAGCAATGCCGGCGCACAAGAGCGTGCTGCGCAATCCGATGCGCGTTGCCACGGCACCCCAGATCACGCTGCCCACCGCCATGGCGCCCTGGAAGACCAGCAGATAAACGGCCAGCGCACGCGCGCGCACCCAGGATGGGACGGAAGTCTGGGTGGCGGTAGTGAGCGTTGAGTTGACGGTCATCCAAGCGACGCCGGTAACAATCAGCGCCAGAGCCACGGCGGCGTAGCTGCTGAGATACGCCATCAATATATTGACCGCGCCGAACAATGCCACTGCGGCGGTGACCATGGTGTCCAGCGAGAATATCTGGCGCAAGCGATGCAGCATCAGCGCGCCCAGGATGGAGCCGACGCCCAGGCAGCCCAGCAGCACGCCGTATCCGGTGCTATCGCGATGCAGTTCCACCTTCGCCACCAGCGGCAGCAGCGACCATAACGCGCTGGCCGAAATGATAAAGCTGCCAGACCGCAGCAGGACGGAATGAATGGGCGGTGCAAATCGCACGTAGCGCATTCCGGCCCACATGGCCGCTCCCACGCTTTCGGTGGAGAGCGGCTGGGGATGATGTTCGGGCCGGCGACGCCACAAATAGAGCACCACCATGACGCCAACGAAGGAAATGGCGTTCAGGATAAATGCCGCGCCCGCGCCAATGGCCGCAACCACAGCGCCTCCCAACGCCGGACCCACGGCGCGCGCCAGATTGAAGCCCACGGAGTTCAGAGCGATGGCGGAGGGAAGCTCCGTTTTCGGCACCAGATCGGGCATGATGGCCTGCCAGGTGGGGCCGTTCATGGTGGCGCCCAAGCCCAGGGCGAAAGTCAGCCATAGCAGCGTCCAGGGGCCGGTGGATCCGGTGAGAGTCATCAGACCCAGCACTCCGGCGGCGGCCAGCATCAGGCCTTGCGTTACCAGCAGCAGCTTGCGGCGGTCAAAAAGATCGCCCGCGGCGCCGGCCGGAACGCCCATCAGGAACACGGGAAGATTGGTTGCGGTTTGGACCAGAGCCACGAGCAGGGCCGAGGGCGCCAGTTCGGTCATCAACCAGGCCGCGCCCACGTTCTGCATCCAGGTGCCGATGTTCGACACCACCGATGCAATCCACAGCCAGCGGAACCAGGTGTAAAGGAGCGGGGTCCAAGTGCTGCTGCGCGGCGAGGAGGCGGCCGGGGTCAAACTTTATTGTGCTTGGGAAGCAGGTGCTTTTGCACTTTGCCG
>DATHNM010000256.1:0-5657 GCA_035486095.1 Bryobacteraceae bacterium | reverse complement strand
GCCCGCGGCAATTCAGGAAACGAATACCCAGCCGGCTCCGTGTTGGCGCTGGTCACCTGGACGCGGCAGGCGGACGCGCATTGGTTTGGCGCAGCAATTCCCGGGCAAGTGAAGTCAGTGGAGTTCGTCAGCATGGCTGCTGATTCAAGCGGCCAACGATCGTATTCTTATGCCAGCTACCAAGGCTCACCGCTGGTGCAAACGGCGGCCCTGAGCGGCCGATCGGCAGGAAGCCGCACAGCGTATCTGGTTTCCCTGCGGGCCGCCGTAATGCCATGACTGACTACCGGAGGACTGCACGATGAACACGGAAACGATTGTTTCTAAGACGGCCGCGGCAGGCGGCGTCGAATTGCACTACCTGACAGCCGGCCAAGGCCCGGCGGTGATCCTGATCCACGGTTACGCCGAGACTAGCCTGATGTGGAAGCCGCTTATTCCCACGCTGGCCGAGCGCTTCACCGTGATCGCACCTGATTTGCCCGGGATTGGAGATTCATCCATTCCTGCCGACGGCCTGGACATGACCACCGCCGCTATCCGGATTCACGCGCTGGCGGCGTCGTTGGGTATTCAGAACGCTCAAGTGGTGGGGCACGATATCGGCCTTATGGTGGCGTACGCGTATGCAGCGAAATTCCCGGCAGAGGTGAAGAAGCTGGTGTTGATGGACGCGTTTCTTCCCGGCGTGGATGGATGGGAACGCATTTACAACGATCCTGGCATCTGGCATTTTCGGTTTAACGGACCGACGCCGGAGGCGCTGGTGGAAGGGCGTGAACGCATCTACTTCGAGCACTTCTGGAACGATTTTGCCGCCGACAAAACGCGTTCCATTCCAGAAGCGAACCGTGCGCTGTATGCTGCCGCTTATGCGCGTCCCGGGCGCATGCGGGCAGGCTGGGCCTACTTTGTTTCGTTCCAACAGGCGGCCAGGGATTTCGCAGTCTTGGCGCGCACCAGGCTGGGGATGCCGGTTCTTTCCATCGGTGGAGACAAGGCCAATGGTGAGGCTCTGGGCCGCCAGGCGAAACTGGTCGCCTCCGACGTGAGTGTTGTGGTCCTGAAGAACAGCGGACATTGGCTCATGGAAGAACAGCCCCAGGCGACAACCGAGGCGCTGCTGAAATTTCTCTGAACGACTAGTGGCAGGGAATATGAGAAGTCCTAACTGGAGTGGATGACCAGGGACGCGCCTCAAGCCGCTGAAACCCAATTGATGTCCTGTTCATAGTTGACAGCTTCAACTTCTGAAGGCACCATGAAGGATACCTGAGGGGGAGCAGAAGCTTACGTCGGCAATCCGGGCACTAGGGCTCTCGCTTTGCTCAGCGATGCTTTCTTGGGCCCAACTCTACACCGGATCCGTGACCGGCATTATCGTTGATCCTTCGGGAGCGCATGTGCCGGGAGCCGAAGTCATTCTTACCGACGTCGACCGGGCCGCACGCAGCACCGGCAAAACCGACGGCGAAGGCCGGTATCTTTTCCGCTCGCTGCCCCCCGGCAATTATTCACTACAGGTGAATGCGGCCGGATTCCAAACCTACCTGCGGGGGAACATCGTTCTGGACGTCCATGCAACGGTCACCGCCGGCGCCCAACTGCAGCTCTCTGGCCGCGAGATCAAAGTGGAATCCCAAGCGTCTTTGCGGTCCGATGATGCCACCATCAGCCAGACCCTGCCGCGTGAATTGATCAACGATCTTCCGCTCGTGAACCGCAACCCGTTCGACCTCGCATTCCTGGCTCCTGGAGTCTCGCAGGCTCCCGGCAGTACCTATGGCAATGGCGTCAGCACTCCCGGATTTGTCACCAATTTCGTCTCGGACGGCAGCCGCAATGCCCAGGCGGACATGCTGCTGGACGGTGTGAGCATCACCAACAGCGATAACAATCCCGGGGTGCAGAAGGCGCTCTACGTCCCGCCGGTGGAGGCGATTGAGGAATTCAAGATCCAGCAGGCCAACTTCAGCGCCGAGTTCGGCAATAGCGGCGGCACCATCGTCAACGTGGTGACGCGATCGGGAACAAATCAATACCACGGTGAATTGTTTGATTTCTTCCGCAACAATGTTCTCAACGCGAATTCGTTTTTCTCCAATGCCGCTGGTCTTGCCCAGCCCCACCTGACGCGCAACGATTTTGGTGGGACAGCCGGCGGGCCAATCTTTAAGAACAAGACATTCTTCTTTTTCGACTTCAATGGAATCCGGGCGGTGACGGGCGCCACGTCGTCGGAGGCCGGTGTTCCCGACGCCGCCGAGCGCTCGGGAAATTTCGCCGAATTATGTTCCCGCGCGCAGGGCACATTCAATGCCGGCGGAGTCTGTTCCAACCCTGCCGGACAGATCTACGATCCTTATACCGGCAAGCCGGATGCCGAAAACAATGCCACCGGCCGCGCGCCCATCCCATTCGACAATCTCGCCACTTACATCAGCCCAGGAAATTCCAATATCCCTTTCGGACTGGGAAATTTGCCAGAGACGCCTGGTAATCTGATCGATCCGGTGGGCGCCAAGCTGCTGCAGGCTTTTCCGCTTCCGAATTTAAACGTCGGCACAGCCGCCTACAATCCGTATCACAACTGGGTTGCCACGGCCTCCAGCCCGCTCAGCCAGCAGTCGTTTGACATCAAGCTGGATCAACACTTCAGTGATAAGACCATGGCCAGTGTGCGCTTCTCGCACGAGTGGGACTCGGGCGAAAACCCGAATTTTTTCGGGACCGTGTATGACACCAACACACAGGGACTTACCAAACACGCCGCGCTGGTGGGCGATATCAATTTCGTGCACACCTTCAATGCGTCCACGGTCATGAGCATTTCCCTGGGATACGCGCACAATTGGTATCCCACCGACGGCGTGGCGGCGTCTTTTGGCGGGTTCGATCCCGCCAAGGTTCTGGGGATGCCGTCTTACATCGACGATTCGGGCTTCCTCACTCCGCCCTCCATTTGGTTATTCAGCGCATACGGCTGCAACGGCTTTAACGGCTGCATCGGCGCCCAGGCTTACTCCATTCTCAAATTCGCCAGCGAGACCGGGCATCTGGTGGGATCGGTGGATCATATTATTGGTAAGCACGAGATTAAGGCCGGCGGCGAACTGCGGCGCCACCGTCTCAATTTCCTGCAGGCGGGATCGCCTAATGGCCTGTTCGCCTTTACCAATAGCGGCACCGCGTCCGGCACCGCGGGCGTGGGCGGCGATGCCCTGGCCGGGCTGATGATCGGATATGTGGACAACGCCTTTACGCAATATGAAATCCCTCCTTTCACGTCCACCCAGAGTTATCAGATGGGAGGATTCATTCAGGACAACTGGCGCGTCAACGCGAAACTTACGCTGAATCTCGGCTTCCGCTACGATGTCGAGACCCCGCGTACCGAACGCTACAACCAGATGAGCTACTTCGATCCATCGGCGGCATCGCCCCTGACGGTGCCGGGATTGAATCTTCGCGGCGCGGTGGAATATGTCGGGGTCAACGGAAACCCAAGAACGGAGTTCAATACATACTGGGGAGAGATTGGTCCCAGGTTCGGTCTTGCCTATCAATTAGGCAGCCGCACCACGCTGCGCGGCGGCTACGGAATTTATTACGATCCTTCCGACGTCGGTGTAGCCGGCAATGCCGTAACGGGGGGCTTTCTGGGATACGATCCAATCACGAAAGGTGTCAACAATGTGCCTTCGTCGCCCTGGCTGCCATTGGAATTTCTGCGTAATCCATTTCCATTCGGAATCCAGCAGGCCGTTGGCAATAAGCAGGGAACCTCCACGCAGTTGGGGCAAGCCTTGAGCGGCATCCCGATTCGGAGCCTGAATCAGGTACCCCAAGAGCAAGCCTGGAGCATGGGTATCCAGCGCCAGCTTCCTTGGTCCATCCTATTGGACGCCGCCTACATAGGACGAAAAGGAACACATCTTTATGCCATGGGGTACTCGGATCAGTTCGACGCACTTCCACCTGCAGTAGCCGCTGCGTTTCGGGCCGATCCGTCCTACTATCTCGCGCAAGTGCCCAACCCGTTCCAGGCAGCGCTTCCCGGAAGTCCGGATTTGTCGGGCCCGACGATCTCACGCTGGAAGCTCTACGTACCTTATCCGCAATACAGCTCGGGAACCGCTTCGGGAATCAGCGGCAGTTTTGTTCCGTGGGCCAACTCGATTTATAACGCAGCGCAATTGCGGATCGAGAAACGTTTCGCGGGCGGCCTGCAGTTCCTGTTCGCCTATACCTTCCAGAAAAGCATCGACGATTCTTCGCTCGGATCCAGCGGCTATTCGTTTCTGACAGGCGGCTCCACGACCAGTGAATCCATGGCGCGCGATCCGAACAACCTGCGGCTGGACCGCTCACTCTCGGCGTTCAGCATTCCGCAGATCGCACAGCTCAGTTTCGTTTATCAGTTGCCATTCGGGCGCCAGCGTAAGTTCGGAGCCAATATCAATGCATGGACTGACGCCCTGCTGGGTGGATGGCAGCTGAACGGAATTTATCGTGTCGACAATGGGCTTCCTGTGCAGTTGTTTTTATGCGGCGGCTGTAGCACCAGCCTGCCCACCTATGGAAATCAATACCCGGATCTGCTGGCTTCGCTCAACGTGGCCGGCACCGGCAACCTGAAGCAATATTTCGCCAATCCGCAAGTTGCGGTGAAACCGGCGCCGTACAGCGATGGGGATGCGCCGCGCGTGCTGCCCAATGCGCGCATTCCAGGCACGGATAATCTAACCGCTTCGCTATTCAAGCAGGTGCCTTTGGGATTCCGCGAAGGCGCGAAGCTGGAGATCCGGCTGGAAGCCTTCAATGCTCTCAACCGCGTCCAGTTCGCCGCACCGGATACCAACGTTGGAGACGCCACCTTCGGGCAGATCGCCAGCCAGGCTAACCAGCCAAGGCAAGTGCAAATCGGGTTAAAACTGTATTACTAAGTAAGAGAACCGTGCCCCGCAGCTCTGCTCCGCTCGTTAATCCGATTTTCCCGGCGGTTGTTGTGTTCCTGTGTGTGCTGCTCGGCGCCTGCCGTCCCAGTGCATCCGGCATTGAGCCGTCCATCGAATTCAGCCGGGTTCCCAAGGCCGACGAGGGCGGATCGGAAAGCCGCGCCGTCATTGATGGCCGGGTCACCGGCGCTCGCCCCGGGGAGCGGATCGTTTTGTTCGCCAGAAGCGGCGCCGGGGTCTGGTGGGTGCAGCCGTTCGCCAACCAGCCCTTCACGGCCATCGAAGCCGAGTCTCTATGGGAAAACTCCACGCACCTGGGCACCGAATATGCGGCACTGCTGGTGTCGCCCGACTATCATCCTCCAGAGACCACCCCCAACTTGCCCGCCAGAGGCGGAGAAGTTCTGGCCGTGGCCACGGCGAAGGGCGAAGCTTCCCTGCGGCCCGTGTCGCGAACGCTGCACTTCAGCGGATACGAATGGGAAATTCGCGGACTCCCCAGCAATCGCGGCGGCACGGTGAATACTTATGATCCGGCTAATGCATGGACCGACGAGAATGGAGCGCTGCACCTGCGCATCGCGCAGGGCCTGGGCCAATGGACCTGCGCCGAAGTGAACCTGACGCGCAGCTTGGGATACGGATCGTATCTATTCGACGTGCGCGATGTCTCGCGCTTGGAGCCAGCCGCAGTTCTGG
>DATHNM010000255.1:0-6665 GCA_035486095.1 Bryobacteraceae bacterium | reverse complement strand
AGGGTCGCGAGATGATTCTGCGCGTCCATACCAAGAAAACACCGTTGGGCGATGACGTGGATCTCACCGTAGTCGCGCGCGGTACGCCGGGTTTCGCCGGCGCCGATCTGGCCAACCTGGTGAACGAAGCCGCATTGGTGGCTGCGCGCCAGAATCGCAAGGTGGTCACGCAGTTCGATTTCGAACTGGCCAAAGACAAGGTCATGATGGGCGTGGAACGCAAATCGCTAGTTATCACCGACGAAGAAAAGCGCAACACAGCCTATCACGAAGCTGGCCACGCCTTGGTGGCGGCCATGCTTCCGGAAGCCGATCCGCTGCATAAGGTCACCATCATCCCGCGCGGGATGGCGCTTGGCCTCACCATGCAGTTGCCCATCGACGACAAGCACTCTTACAACAAGGGGTATCTCGAAGCGCAGCTGGCCATTCTGATGGCCGGGCGAATCGCCGAAGAGATTTTCATGCACCATATCACCACCGGCGCCGGCAACGACATCGAACGCGCCACCGATATGGCTCGCAAAATGGTTTGCGAGTGGGGCATGAGCGAACTGGGCCCCATGAGCTTCGGCAAAAAGGAAGAGCAGATCTTCCTGGGCCGTGAAATCGCGCAGCATCGCGACTACAGCGAAGCCACCGCCATCCTTATCGATGAACAGGTGCGCAAGCTGGTGGATCAAGGCTACGATCGCGCCCGCAAGATCATCGAGGAACGCTCGGACGGGTTGGCGCGGGTTGCCGAAGCGCTGCTCGAACGCGAAGTCCTGGATGGCGCCGAAGTCCGGCTGCTGATCGACGGCGGCGTTCTGACCACGCCCGTGCGTCCCAAGACCATGCCTCCCAACGACGGCGAAAAACAGCAGGTAATCCGGCCGGAGGGCGGCAAGCCCCCGGTTACCGGTCTGCTGGGCGGCGAACGGCCGCAGCCCGCTTAATAATTGATTCCTCGATTTCCCGTCTACCTCTTCGACGTGGACGGGACTTTGCTCGATTCCGCAGTGGACATTTGCGGCGCCATCCAAGGCGCCCTGGCCGAAACAGCGCCTCACGATGTCAGCGACGCGGTGCTACGGAGTTATATCGGCCGCCATCTCGACGACCTGTTCCAGGATCTGTTCCCGCGCTGCAGCCGCGAGCAGATGGATCAGATGTTCGCCGCTTACCGGCGAATTTACCTGGGACGCAATCACAGTGGAACGCTGCCGTATCCGGGTATCTCCCAGGCCTTGGCGGCGCTACCGGGCAAGAAATCCACCGCAACCACCAAGGGCACGCCCACCACACGCGCGGTGCTCGACATGTTTGGACTGCTCCCGTACTTCGATCATGTGCAGGGAACGGACGGCTTCCCGGCCAAGCCCGCGCCGAATGTCATCCAGGCTTCGCTGCAGGTTTTCGGCGCCCAGCCCGAGGATTGCCTGTTCATAGGCGATTCGCCCACTGACATGGAAGCCGGACGCCGCGCGGGCGTGAAGACTTGTGCCGTGCTGTGGGGCTACGGACGTCGCGAAGAGATGGCGCGTTGGGAGCCCGACTATTGGGCGGAACACCCGGACGAGCTACGTGTTTAACGCCGCAAGCTCATCCAGGTTCAAGCGGCCGGTGTAAATGGCCATGCCGAGCGCCGAGTGTATCCCCAGCTTGTGCAACTCCTGAATTTCTTCGATGGTTGTGATGCCGCCTGCCGCGGTCAGTTCGTGGCTGGTGGCCGCGCGCAATCGGCGGAACCAGTCCAGATCGGTGCCCTGCAGCATGCCTTCTTTATCCACGTAGGTGCATAGGAATCCCGAGCAGAACGGTTCCAGCTGGCGGATCACTTCCTCGGCGGTGAAATTGGTGGCCTCCTGCCAGCCATGCGTCACTACCTTTCCGGCCTTCGAATCGAGCGCGATCACCAGCCTGTCCGGCCCCACGGCTCCGGCGATTTGGGCAAGTTTCTCGCGGTCGAAAGCAGCCGTGCCCACGATTACGCGATACACGCCTTGTTCGATCAGCGCGCGGGCGCGTTCGGCTGAACGGACCCCACCGCCCACGCGCGTGATGGCCCGCGATGCCACCAATTCCACCAGCGCGTCATTCGAACCTTCTCCCAGCGCCGCATCGAGATCGATCACCTGAATCTGCGGAAAAGCCGCAAACTTGGCCAGCATCTCCAGCGGCGATCCGCCTTCCAGCGCTTTCTCGCGTCCCTGAATCAACTGCACCACCTTGCCGTCCATCAGATCGATGCAAGGAATGATCATGGCGCCGGCCTCACTGGGATGTCATGCAGGTGCAGATAATCTTTCAAGTCCTTCACCGTGTAAGTGCCGTAATGAAAGATGGAAGCGGCCAGCGCGGCATCGGCGCAGCCTGCGGTCAACACACGCTCGAAGTCTTCCGGCTTCCCCGCCCCGCCCGAGGCGATGATGGGAATGTGCGTGGTTTGCGATACGGCGTGAGTGAGCGCGCAATCGAAGCCGGTCTGCACGCCATCGGTGTCCATGGAAGTGAGCAGGATTTCGCCCGCGCCCAGCATCTCACCTTCGAGCGCCCATTCAACAGCGTTTATTCCTTCGTCGTCACGGCCGCCGCGGGTAAAAACATTCCAGCTATCCTGCGTGTTCCTGCGAGCGTCAATCGCCAGCACCACGGCTTGCGCTCCGAACTCCTCGCTCAATTCGGTGATTAGCTTGGGACGGCGAACGGCGGCGGTATTTATGCTCACTTTATCGGCGCCCGACATTAGGATCTTGCGCGCATCGGCAATCGATCGGATGCCGCCGCCCACGGTCAACGGAATGAAAACCTTGCGCGCCGTGCGTGCCACCATTTCGGCCATGATTTCGCGCGCGTCGCTGGACGCGGTGATGTCCAAAAACACCAGTTCGTCCGCGCCCTGGCCGTTGTAGCGCTCGGCCAGTTCCACTGGATCGCCCGCGTCGCGCAGCCCGACGAAATTCACGCCTTTCACCACGCGTCCGCCGGTAACATCGAGACAGGGAATGATTCGCTTGGCCAGCATGGCTAGAGCTCTATGAAGTTCCGCACAATCTTCAATCCGATGGGCCCGGATTTCTCGGGGTGAAATTGAACGCCGAAGATGTTTTTGGTTTCCAGCACGGCTGTATAGGGTACGTTGTATTGGCAAGCCGCCGCCGTGGCATCGGTCAAGGGCGCGTAGTAGCTGTGTGCGAAGTAGAGATAAGGATGCGGAGCAAGATTGGTCAGCAGCCTGGCTCCCTTGCGCGGCTCAATCTCGTTCCAACCCATGTGAGGCACGCGCGCGGTTGCGGGAAAACGGCGTATCTGGCCTGTAAACATTCCCAGCCCGCGCTCCCCGGGTGCTTCTTCGCTGGATTCGAACAGGGCTTGCAATCCCAGGCAAATCCCCAGGAAAGGAACACCGGCGCGGATGCGATCGAGCAGCGCGTCACGCACCTGCATCCCATCCAGGGCGCGCATCATCTGCCCAAAATGTCCCACACCGGGAAGAATGATTTTCGTCGCGCGCCGCAGGCCATCGGCATCGCGAACCAATTCATACTCCGCGCCAATTTCTGCGAGCGTGTTTTCCACCGACCGCAGATTTCCGGCGCCATAATCGAAAATCGCAATCACAACAAGCCTTTCGTGGAAGGCAGTTGCTCCTTCAGCCGCGCGTCTTTAGAACAGGCGTATCGCAGCGCCCGCGCGAAGCACTTGAAGATAGCTTCAATCTTGTGATGGTTTGACCGGCCGTACCGAACGTCGGCATGCAGGTTCGCGCCCGCATGATGGACGAAGCCGCCGAAGAAATCCTCCACCAGTTCGGTTTGCAGATCGCCCACCAGCCGCACTTTCACTTTGTCGTTATAGACCAGCGCCGGGCGCCCACCCAGATCCAGCGCCACCACCGCCAGCGTCTCATCCATGGTCATCACAAAATAGCCCGCGCGATTGATCCCTTTCCGGTCGCCCAGAGCCTAGGAAAAAAGCTGCCCCAGCACGATGCCGGTGTCTTCCACCGTGTGATGCTGATCCACATCCAGATCCCCTGTCGCCTGCAGCTTCAGATCGAAACCGCCGTGCTTGGTGAACAGCTCCAGCATGTGATCCAGAAATCGAATGCCGGTGGAGATCTCATAGCGGCCGTGCCCTTCTATCTTCAACGCACCCTTGATCTGCGTCTCCTTCGTATCGCGCTGCACGCTAGCCGATCTCATTGATGTCCTCTATCACCTGAATGGCGCCCTCCAGCCTCAGCAAATCCACCAATTCATCGCGGCGCGGGCTATGTCGCGCGGCAATCCCGATGAAAGGGACGTAGGCGGCCTTGGCGCAGCGTGCATCGTCCACCGTGTCGCCGATATACAGCAGCTTCTTGCCGGGATGCAGCGCGGCGATTTTCAACAAGCCGTCGGGCGCGGGTTTCTCGCTCTCCACGTCGTTGGCCGATACCAGCAGGAAACGCTCGCGCACGCCCTCGCGCTTCAATGTGATTTCGGCCTCTTCGGTAGTGCGCCCGGTAAAGATGGCGAATTCGAATCGCTGGCCCAAGCGATCGAAAAACCCGTCGCGCGGCAGCCAGCGCTCGCGATGAATCATGCCCTGATCGAGAAACAGATAGTTGAAGTATTCAACAATCGTGGCGTAGGGAAGCTCCATGCCCAGGTCGAGACAAATCTTTTGCGACAGCAGCCAGTCGTTATTCCAGCCACCTTGATTCTTGTAATCCTGGATCGAATCGCGTGAAATGGTCTTGCCCGTGAAGTGTTCAACGGTTTTGACTATCGTTTCGCGATACGATTCGGTGACGTCCACCAGCACGCCATCCATATCGAACACCAACATCTGAGATAAGGCGCTCACCAGATTTGCTCCAACTCGGCCAGAAAACGCCGGATCTGATCGCGCGTGCCGACGGTAACCCGCACGCAACCCGGTATTTCGTAGCTGCGATCGCGAATCAACAGGCCCCGCCGCCGCAATTCGTCGCGCACCGGAATCGCGCGCTGGCCCGCTTCAAACAGCACGAAGTTCGCCTTGCTTTCGTAGTATGGAATACCCAGCTTCTCCAGCCCGACGTACAGGAGCTCGCGAGCAGCCAGCACTTCAGTCACATACTTTTCGATATACGTTTTATCCTGAATGGCAGCGCGCGCAGCCAGCGTCGCCAGCGTGTTCACGCTGTAGGGCGACTGCGCCTTGTGCAGAAACTCGACATTGCCCGATTGCGAAAACAGGCAGCCCAGCCGCATGGCCGCCATGCCGTAAACCTTGGAGAACGTCCGGCTGACGAACAGATTCGGATAGTCGTTCAGCAGCGGAAGCGCGGTGACGCCGGAAAATTCGTAGTAAGCTTCATCGATCAACACGGCCGCATTGGCGGCCTTTTCGAGAATTCGTTCTATCCCGGCGCGCGATGTTCCAGTGCCGGTGGGGTTATTCGGATTCGCGATCAGGACGGCCCGCGTAGACGGCCGGATGGCCTCCAGCAGTTCTTCCAGCGGAAACGCCAGCTTTTGCGCGCGATAAGGGATCTCGCGGATGCTGGCCCCGGCAACTTCCGAATAAAACCGGTACATCGCATAGGATGGCCGCAGCAGCAGCACCTCGCCGCCATCGTCAATGTAAGTGTTGATCAGCACCTGGATGGCTTCGTCAGTCCCGTTGGTGAGCACGAAATCGTCGGGTTCGACACCGAAGAATCCCGCCAGCTCCTGTTTTACCGCGCCATACTCGGGATAAATTGAGAGCCCGGCTTCGGTTAAATGCTCGCGCAGATATTCGATCACTTTGGGCGACGCGCCCACGGTATTCTCGTTGAAGTCCAGACGCAGCTTGCCGGCGCGCCCGCCAGTGGGCGGCGAATAAGGCGCCATGTTCAGCACAGCATCACGCGGCTGCAAGACGCCCGGCGGCAGATCGATCCTTTTATTCGCCCCGTCGCTATGCTTCAAGACGCACCTCAACCGATCGCGCGTGCGCTTCCAACCCTTCGGCGCGCGCCAGCGTCGTAATAGCCGGCGCCAATTGCCGCAAACCGCCGGAAGTTATTTCTTGCACCGAGATCACCTTCACAAAGTCGGCCGACGATAGTCCGCCCCGAATTCGGGCCGCTCCCGACGTGGGCAGCACGTGATTGGGACCGGTGGCATAGTCGCCGGCGGCTTCGGGACTGCTGGGTCCCAGGAAGACGCTACCGGCGTGCTGGATCAGCGGCAGCAAACCGGCGTCATAGATCGCCAGATGCTCGGGCGCCAATTGGTTGGACGCTTCCACCGCCGCGTCCAGCGACGGACACAGGATTACCGCGCTGTTATTACGAATGGCTTCGCACGCCACCGGAGCGGTAGACAGCGTTTCCAACTGACGAGCCACCTCCAGCGCCACGCGCTCGGCGAGCGATCGCGAAGTGGTCAGCAGAATAGCTGACGCTTCTATATCGTGCTCGGCGTGAGCCAGCATGTCCGCCGCGATGTAGCGCGGATCCGCATCTTCGGCGATGATCACAATCTCGGTGGGACCGGCGACAAAATCGATGCCCACTTCACCGGCCAGCAGTTTCTTGGCGGCAGCGACGTAAATATTTCCTGGACCCACAATGCGATCCACTTTCGGAACCGTCGCTGTCCCAAACGCCAGCGCCGCAATAGCCTGCGCGCCGCCAATTCGAAAAATATTCACGGCCCCCAGGAACT
>DATHNM010000254.1:0-10011 GCA_035486095.1 Bryobacteraceae bacterium | reverse complement strand
TGCCACTCTCCGGCCTGCGCTCGAACAGGCCGGGCATCGCTATCAGACGCATTCCGACACCGAGACCATCCTCCACGCCTACGAAGAACACGGCCCGGACTGCCTGGCGCTGTTGCGGGGCATGTTTGCATTCACCATCTGGGATGCCAGACGGCAACAGCTGTTCTGTGCACGGGACCGGCTGGGGATTAAGCCTTTCTACTATTACTGGGATGGGCGCCTGTTCGCCTTCGCATCCGAGATCAAGGCGCTGCTGGAGCACCCGGCGATTTCCGCCGCGCTCGCAGAAGACGTGCTGCCGGATGTGCTCGCGTTCGGCTATGCGGGCGGCGATGAAACACTGTTCCACAACATTCGCAAGCTGCTGCCGGGGCATCGGATGCTATTGGATGTGGCCGGTCCACGGCCGGAGCTGAAGTGCGAATGCTACTGGGATATTCCAGAGGGAACGGACGGCGATCAGGACCTGGACGACTGCGGCTGGGTGGCCGAAACGCGCTGGCGCCTGGAAGAATCGGTGCAAGCTCATTTGATGAGCGACGTCCCGCTGGGGGTTTTCTTAAGTGGAGGCCTGGATTCGAGCGCCATCGCGGCTCTCACCCAACGCTCGGTTTTGAAGCGGGTCCAGACTTTCGCGGTGGGTTATTGGGAGGCGCAGTTTAGCGAATTGGGTTATGCGCGGCAGGTGGCTACGGCGCTACGCACGGATCATCGCGAGGTTGTGGTGGGCCGGGACGATTTTTTTGGCGCGTTACCCAAGCTGATCTGGCACGAAGACGAGCCGATGGCCTGGCCTTCCAGCGTGCCGCTCTATTTTGTTTCGAAGCTGGCCGCGCAACATGTGAAAGTGGTGCTCAGCGGTGAAGGCAGCGACGAAATATTCGCCGGCTACGAGCGCTATCGATGGCTGGATGTGAACCAGCGCTGGGCGGCGCGCTACAGCCTGCTGCCGGAAAGGGCTCGTCGGGCGATTCGCGAATGGATTGCCGTGTCTAATCTGCTGGGTGCGGGGCTGCGCCGCAAGCTGCGCCACACCGTGCTCGGCCGCGAACTGGGTTTTGAATCGTTGTTCCTGGAGAATTTCTACTGCGCTTTCGACACGGGGGTACGGGCGGAAAATTACATGTCCTATTGGAACGCGCACCCCGCTGCGCCGCCCCTGGCGCGCACGCTGTACGCCGATCAGAAAACCTACCTGGTTGAACTGCTCATGAAGCAAGACCAGATGAGCATGGCCGCATCCCTGGAAAGCCGCGTGCCTTACCTGGATCATACGCTGGTGGAATTCGCGGCACGAATTCCCGGACGCCTGAAGATTCGCGGGCGCGCTCAGAAGCATATCCTGAAAGCCGCGGTGCGGGATCTGCTGCCGCGCGGCATCGTCCATCGCAGGAAGATGGGTTTTCCCACTCCGCTGGCCCAATGGCTACGGGATGCAAAGGCCGAACCGCTGTACGCCCGCTTGCGCTCGCGGGAGGGGTTGTTGGCGGCTCACCTGGATCTGGGCGAAGTAAATGCGCTGATTGAGCGGCATCGCTCGGGACGGGAGGACGCCACCGATCGAATCTGGAGGCTGCTGAACCTGCAGCTGTGGGGCGATTTGTTTCTCACCGGGCGCCGGGAGCAAGTGTGGGCCGAGGCTGCGGCGCGCGCATGAAGATCCTGTGGATAAAATCCGATTTCCTGCACCCCACCATCGGCGGCAGTCAGATCCGTACACTGGAAACACTGAAGCGGCTGCACCGGCGTCACGAAATTCACTTTGCCGCGCTCGATCTGCCGCAACCGGGGGCGGGCTTGGAGCGCGCGCCGGAATATTGCACCAAGGCCTACGCGGTGGCGCACCCAGTGCCGCGAAGAAGCGGACCGCGCTACTGGGCGGAACTTGCCACCGGTCCCTGGACGGAGATGCCTCTTCCCATGCTGCGATACCGGTCGCGCGCCTTACTGCGGCTGGTTGAGTTCATCACGCGGCTGGACAAATTTGACGCCATCGTGTGCGATTTTCTGGCGTCGGCCGCCAACGTTCCCGATATCGGAAACGCGGTACTGTTCCAGCACAACGTGGAGTCGATGATCTGGAAGCGGCATATCGAACATGCGCCCAGTCCGTGGCACCGGGCGTATTCCCGCGGGCAGTTTGAACGTATGCTGTGCTACGAGGCGGGCGTTTGCCGCGCGGCTAAGAAAATCATCGCAGTTTCAGGCTCCGACGCGCGCGCCATGCATACACTTTACGGCGCCACCGACGTGTGTTCGATCCCTACCGGCGTAGACGTCGACTATTTCGCGCCGCCGCGCGGCACTGCGCCCAGCACGCCCGCCCGCGATCTGGTATTTCTGGGAGCCATGGATTGGCGGCCGAATATCGACGGTCTGCAGTGGTTCACCAGCCGCGTTCTTCCGCTGATCCGGCGCCGCCGCCCGGATTGCTCGCTGACCTTGGTGGGCCGCCACCCGGGCGCTGAAATCCGCCGCCTGGCCGAAAGCGACCGGCATATCCAAGTTACCGGCACGGTGGACGATGTGCGCCCGTTTCTGTGGGAATCGGCCGTGTCCATTGTTCCGCTGCGCATCGGCGGCGGCACGCGCCTGAAAATCTATGAAGCGATGGCCGCTAGAATCCCGGTGGTGTCCACTTCGCTGGGCGCCGAGGGCCTGGATATTCGGGGTGGAGAGAACATCGCGATTGCCGATTCGCCACAGGATTTCGCCGAACAATGCCTGGCGCTGCTGGAGGACGCGGACCGAGGCCGGCGCATGGCCGCGAACGCGTGGGAAAACATCGCTGCATGTTATTCTTGGGAAGTAGTTTCAAGCAAATTCGAACAGCTTCTTGGATGATCCGCCTTCTAGATCTTGCCGCTGAGTATCACGAACTCAAAACCGAAATCGATGCGGCGGTAGCGCGCGTACTGGAGAGCGGCCAGTATGTGGGCGGTCCGGAAATCGCGGCGCTGGAAGAGGAATTCGCCAGCTATTCGGGCGCCCGCCACGGGGTCGCCGTCAATTCGGGAACCAGTGCCCTGCATCTGGCGCTGCTCGCGGCCGGCGTTCAACCGGGCGACGAAGTGATCACCGTGCCGTTCACTTTTTATGCCACGGTGGCCGCCATCGGCTATGTGGGAGCGACGCCGGTGTACGTGGATATCCATCCAGCGACATTCAATATCGATCCGGCCAAGATTGAAGCCGCCATTACCCAGCGAACGCGCGCCATTTTGCTGGTGCATCTTTATGGACAGTGCGCGGACATGGATCCGATTCTCGAGATCGCGCGACGCCGCAACCTGATCGTGATCGAAGACGCCGCGCAGGCCCATGGGGCGGAGTATCGCGGCCGGCGCGCCGGCAGCATGGGCGACATTGGATGCTTCAGCTTTTATCCCACCAAGAACCTGGGCGCGGCGGGCGAAGGCGGCATGTTGACCACCAATAATCCCGAATTTGCGCGCACGGCGGCGGTGCTGCGCAGTTGGGGCGAAGAGCAGCGTTATCGTCCACGCCTGAAGGGTTTCAGCTATCGGCTGCCTTCCATTCAAGCTGCTATCCTGCGCGTGAAACTGCGGCGTCTGGAGCCATGGATTGAAGCGCGCCGCGCGCGGGCGGCCGAATACGATGCTTGGCTGGAGCACTCAGGCGTGACGCGGCCGTACGCGATGACAGATTCACGGCATGTGTATTGTCTCTACACGATTCGCGCGGCGGATCGGGACGGATTGAAGAGAGATTTGGAAGCAGCGGGAATCCAGACCGCAGTGCACTATCCCCTCCCGATTCACCTTATGCCCGCTTACGCCGATCCGCGCTACAAGGCAGGTGATTTTCCGGTAGCGGAAGATTGCGCGAACACAGTGCTGAGCTTACCGCTGTACGCGCACCTGAGTGCGGCGCAGACCGAACAGGTGGCCGCGCGCGTTCGCCAGATGTTGCCGGAGAAAGTTCAAGAAACCATCCTCTCCTGACGATAACGGTCAGTATGGGAACCACCAGTGGTACTTTGGGATCCAGCAGCACGGCTGCGAGCAGCGCTGCCAGCGCCTCCACTCCGTTATATTTCACCGGGCTGAGCCAATTCTCCGGTGATTTTCAGAGCATCATCCAGCGGTCCGTCGAGATTGCGGATATCCCGGTGCAAAATCTGCAGAACGAGCAAACGACCAACACTGCCGATGAGAACGCGTTGACGGCGCTGGAGCCCACGGTGGCGGCGCTGGGCGCTGACGTAGCAAACTTAGGCACGCTGGCCAGCACCCAGGGACTCTCGGCCTCCAGTTCGGATTCGAGCACTGTATCGGCAGTGAACACGGGAGCAGCGGCTGCGGCCACGTACACGGTCTCTGATATCACGTCGCTGGCCTCTGCAGCATCGGAAACTTCGCTGCAAGGCTACTCGGCAACCCAGGCCGTGTCCACCAGCGGACTGGTGAATCTGGTAATCGGGTCGCTTACCTATCAACTCAATTTAACGGGCTCGGGCGATAACAACGTCGCCGGGCTGGCGCAGGCCATCAATAGCGCCAACGCGGGCGTCAGCGCTACCGTGTTGACCGCCGGGGCCACCGATTATCTCAGCGTTTCGGCCACCAGCACCGGCGCTACCACGCTGCAAGTGAATAGTGTCACTCCCACGGATCTGATCAGCAGCAGCGGCACCGGCAGCGAAACTTCCTTACAGACTTATCCCGATGCCACATCCACGAATGTGTCGGCCACCGGGCAGGTTCAACTGGTGGTTGGAACACAGACCTTCGCGCTCAGCCTGGGCGCCGCCAATAACAATCTCAACGGGCTGGCGCAGGCCATCAATAGTTCCGACGCCGGTGTGACGGCCACGGTGACAGGCAGCGCCGGGGCCTACGCTCTTTCAGTGACCGATGCTTCCGGGCCCGCCACTATCCAGGTGAACGACCTGCAAAGTCCCACCAACCTGGTGTCCAGCACCAACCAGGGCTCCAATGCCAGCTTTTCACTGAACGGCATTCCGACTCCTATCGTTGAATCCAGCAATACGATTACCGACGTTATTCCCGGCGTGAGCTTCACGCTTCTGAATACCCTGCCCAGCGGCTCGGTGACTTTGTCGCTGGCTACCGATCCAACGCAATTGAGCAGTGCACTGCAAACTTTCGTCACCGACTACAACACCTTGGTGAGCGCGGTGGAATCGCAACAGGGACAAAACGCGGGGCCGCTGCAGGGCAATCTCATCGTCAATGAGATCAGCAGCGATATGCAGGATCTGGTTACCTACTGGAACCCCACCAGCACCAGCAGCATCCGCAGCCTGTCGGATTTAGGAGTCACGTTTAACGACACCGGACAGATGAGCTTCGATTCCAGCACCTTCAACTCTCTTTCAGATTCCCAGATTTCTGACGGGTTCAGCTTTTTGGGTTCCGCCAACTCGGGCTTCGCGGCGCTGGCCAGCAATTTTACGCAGTTAACCGATCCCATCACGGGTATGATTCAGGCGCAGCTCAGCGGTTACGAAGCCACTAATACCGAACTCGGCAACCAGATCACCACCGCTCAAGCGCGCGCCACCCAGATCCAGCAAAGCGCCACCGCTCAAGCGCAAGCGGCCGATGCTTTAGTGGCGCAATTAGAGTCCGAGCAAAATATCGTGGACTCTTCCATCCAGAGCGTCAACTACTCGCTCTACGGACGGCAAGTTGGAGCGAATGGCATCTAGCGGGCGCTATTCCAAACGATAATTGGGCGCTTCCTTGGTGATGATCACGTCGTGGACGTGCCCTTCCCGCAGCGCCGCGGAGGTCACCCGCAGGAACCTGGCATTCTCCTGCAGATCGCGAATGTTGGCGCAGCCGCAATAGCCCATGCCGGCCTTTAATCCGCCCACCAGTTGATACACCAGTTCCGACAACGGCCCTTTATAGGGAACCCGGCCCTCAATGCCTTCCGGCACCAATTTTCCACTGGTGTCTTGCGGATAGCGGTCTGACCCGGATGTCATCGCACCCATGGAGCCCATGCCGCGATAACTCTTGAAGGTTCGTCCCTGATAGAGGATGGTTTCACCCGGGCTTTCCTCGGTGCCGGCCAGCAGGCTGCCGATCATCACCGCATCCGCGCCTGCTCCAATGGCCTTGCTGATGTCACCCGAGTATTTAATGCCGCCATCGGAAATCAGAGGCACGCCCGAACCGCGCGTGGCGCGCGAGCATTCCGCTATGGCCGTGATCTGTGGCACACCGGCGCCGCTAACCACGCGCGTGGTGCAAATAGAGCCCGGCCCGATACCCACCTTGATACCGTCCGCACCCAGGCTGATCAAATCCCGCGCGCCTTCAAATGTCGCGACGTTGCCGGCGATGAGTTCCACGTCCGGCAGCTTGCGCTTAATGATACGCACCGCCTCCATCACCCGTTCGCTGTGGCCATGCGCCGAATCCACCACCAGCACGTCCACTTTTCTGGCAACCAACTCCTGGGCGCGCTCCAGGAAATCGGCGCCTGAGCCCACGGCCGCGCCCACACGCAGGCGCCCTTGGGGGTCCTTCGCTGCGCTGGGATATTTCAGTTTTTTCTGAATGTCCTTAACGGTGATCAGGCCCTTGAGCGCGTACTGATCGTCCACCACCAGAAGTTTCTCCACGCGATGATGGTGCAGAATCTTTTCGGCCTCTTCGAGTGTGGTGCCCACTGGAACCGTGATCAGATTCTCCTTGGTCATCACGTCGGAGATGGGCAGGTCGTGCCGCGTTTCGAATCGCAAATCGCGATTGGTCAGGATTCCCACCAGCCGGCCGTTCTTGGTGACGGGCACGCCAGAGATGCGGTAGCGCTTCATCAACGCCAGGGCGTCGAAAATTTTTAGCTCGGGCTCAATCGTGATGGGGTCCACGATCATGCCGCTTTCACTGCGCTTTACGCGATCCACCTCCTCGGCCTGGCGTTCCACCGACATGTTGCGGTGCACGATTCCGATGCCGCCCTGCTGCGCCAGCGCGATGGCCAGGTGCGACTCGGTGACCGTATCCATGGCCGAGCTGACGATGGGGATGTTAATTGCGATATGCCGGGTGAGGCAGGTACGCGTGTCGGTTTCGGCCGGCAGCACGTCACTGCGCGCCGGCTGAAGAAGTAGGTCGTCGAAGGTGAGACCTTCCAGAATCGTTTCTTGGATCATGAAGGGGTACTTTCATTATCGCGCGAACCGATACGATGGGTGCTAGCTTGCTGAAAAACCTGGAGAGGACAAGAATGGCGACTTTAGGATTGATTGAATACGCCGACGCGAGCCCGGCGGTTCGCGCGGTTTACGACGACATCATGGCTACGCGCAAGACAGACTGGATCAACAATTTTTGGAAAGCCCTGGCGCACGATCCGGCCACGCTGCGGCGTACCTGGCAAAGCGTGAAGGAGATCATGGCGCCGGGCGCGCTGGATGCGCTGACCAAGGAAATGATTTACCTGGCCGTCAGCGCTACCAATCAGTGCGGCTATTGCATCGCGTCGCACACCGCCGCGGCTCGTAAGGCCGGCATGACGGACGCGATGTTCGCCGAAGTGATGGCGGTGGTTGGAATGGCGAACGAGAGCAATCGACTGGCCAGCGGATATCAGGTGGAGATCGACGACCGGTTTTCGAGCGCGCCCGGCAAATAGAAATAAAAACGGTCACGGTTACATGAAAAATTACTGCTTCAGCGTTCTCATCGGGGTGTAGAATTCGGACTGAGAGGGCCTAAAAACGGCCTTTTCAAGTCAAGCACTCACACGAGAGGTGAACCAATGACAAGTAGTTTCCTGGCCGGCGATACGCGGCAAACGTTGGATCATTTCCGGCGTTCCGTCGATCAACTTTTCGAAAATTTCTACGGAGTTCCCGCGGAATCGGGCCGATCGGTACTGCAAGGCGGCAGCCAATGGACGTTCACGCCGATGTTAGAATCCGCGTGGGGCGAATCCACGTTGCATCTGCGGGCTATTCTTCCCGGCGTTACACAGCAAGACCTGAAGGTTAGTGTGCAGAACAATCAATTGATCCTGGAGGGTGAGCGGCGCCCTCCTGAAACCTTCAAGAACAACGCGCACGCGCAGCTGGCTTACGGCAAGTTTTACGCTGCTGTTACGCTGCCGAATGGACTGAACGTCGACAAGCTGAACGCCCGTCTGCAGGACGGCATTCTGGACGTCCAGATTCCGGTTTCCGAACAAATGAAGCCGCGCCAGATCCAGATTCAATCCGGCGAATCTCGCAAAAGCATTTCTGCCTAGCGGGCGGTGCCATGTATTCGAGTGGGAGGGGATCTCCCACTCGCTACGCCATGCCTTGGCGGCCCACCAGTCCCGAATCTCTAGAGCTGCTCCGGCAAGTGCGTCGTGAGATTGCCGAACGTGGCGATCGCCGTCTGGCGCTGTTGCTGGCCGGTGTGGAACTATACGCTGTTCTGGGACGCGAGTTCGACCTGCTGGAGATTATGCGCTCGTTTGCGCACGACATGCATCAGGCCGTGGACGGGACGCCCACCGTTCGCGAACTGGAAGAGTTGTTTGAACGCGACCCACCGTCGTAGTGGGATGCTTCAGGCCTCTGCGATTACCGGATTGCGCAATTGGCCGATGCCTGCAATGTTGACGATCACTTCGTCGCCCGGCTGCAGGTAGCGGGGCGGCTTGCGCGCGAAGCCCACGCCCCCCGGCGTTCCAGTAGCCACCACATCGCCCGGCTCCAACGTCACCACGCTGGACAGGTATGCAACAAGATCGGGAATGGGGAAAATCAACTCGCGCGTGTTGGAATGTTGCAGTACCTCGCCGCCGATGCTCAGGCTGATGTCGAGCGCATGCGGATCGGGAATTTCATCGGCGCTCACCAGCCAAGGGCCCATGGGCGCGAAAGTATCGAAGCTCTTGCCGATCATCCATTGCGAAGTGGCGGATTGAATATCGCGCGCGCTGACGTCGTTGAAGACCGTATATCCGAAGACATGCCGCTGCCAGTCTTGCGCGGCGATGTGCCGGCCGCCGGCGCCGATAACGAACATAAATTCCGCTTCGTAATCCGGCTTGCGCGACATCCGGGGAATTACGATGGGCTCTCCCGGCCCGATGACGACATTCGAAAATTTCGCGAAGATGGTGGGCACCTTCGGAATTTCCTGCCTTGCCTCGGCTGCGTGATCGCGATAGTTCAGGCCAATGCAGATCAATTTGGGCGGACGCGGCACCGGCGCCAGTAGCCGCACCGAAGCCAGCGGGAAAGTGGAACCGGAGGGCGGGTTTGCGATAAAGCTGTCTATTTTCGCGCGGCCTTCCGGGCCACTGGCCAGAACGGCGAGCATGTCGGCAAAACCCGCTGTAGCCAGGCTAACCACACGATCGGCGAGCACAACGCCAGCTTCGGCGCGGCTGGCGCCTTGAAAAGTTACGAACTTCATCAGAGAGGCTTAACCGGGCGGGAGAAATCCTACGCAGCCACTGGCTTGCGAACTTTGCCGGCCTTTTGGATTTTGCCGCTGCGGATGCAGGACGTGCACACGCGGATGCGCTTGGCAGCGCCCTTTACCAGCGCGCGCACACTTTGCAGGTTCAGATTCCAACGGCGCTTGCTTACGTTATGCGCGTGGCTGATCCGGTTGCCGAACTGCGGCCCGCGTCCGCACACTTCACATACTTTCGCCATGATCGTCACTCCTTGGGGTCAAAACTTAGTCTAACAAGTTCCGGATTGCCCCCGCAACCGATCTGATATTCTGACAGCGTATCGATACTTGACCTTGAACTTGCCGTAGGTGCAGAGGGGTTCCGTTTGACAGATTTCAACCATATTCACTCGCGCGACGGCGAGGACTGGGTTTGTGGGCGCAGCATGTCTGTGCGCGACGAACAGATGCTGCATTGCGAAGGGCGCGATCCCGATGAAATTGAGGCTTGCCGCCTATGCGCCGAAAGAATTATCGGGTACTTCGGCGATCCCATGCACGTACACTAAACCCGCAGTTCGTACCCGGCGGCATGCATGGCCTCAATTACGCGATT
>DATHNM010000253.1:0-6286 GCA_035486095.1 Bryobacteraceae bacterium | reverse complement strand
CGCCGGTTTTTTCGACCAAAAATAATAGCCGCCCGCAGCCAGCAATACCAGCAGCAGTATCCAAATCCAAGGCCGGCGTCGTTTGGGCGGCGGAGAGTTGGATGGACGCCCTTTTCCCGGTGCCTCAGGCGCCGGCAGCGTGGGGGCGATGGGTGTCATGCTTCCCACAGAAGCTGGGGTATTAGGCGGTTGATCCATCGTTTTCCATCTCCATCATGCGTGGGAGAGCGAAAATCGGCCACTGCCGAAAGGCCGCAGCCTCACTATGCCGTTCGGCAGGGGAAGAAAAGGCGAGATAGCTGACTCTCAAGGGCCACGTATCATTACTGACACCTGAAGCGTCATGAATATGGTGGTTCGATTCAAATGCTTGGGCGTCTGCGCTGTGCTGGCGGCGTTCGCCGCGTGGCCGGCTTCCGCGCTCGACCCAGGCCGCAGGCTGACGCAATATCTCCAACGGATTTGGCAAACCCGGCAAGGGCTGCCGCAATCCAGTATTTTTGCCATCCACCAGACCAGCGACGGTTATCTATGGTTGGGAACGGGAGATGGTCTGGTGCGGTTCGATGGAGTGCGTTTCACGCCGCCTGACGATCTGGATGGGCTAGCTCTTCCCAAGATGTCGGTTCGCCAGCTGGCTGAGGATTCGCGCGGCGGCCTTTGGATCGCCACCAGCGACGCGGGTCTGTTTCGGATTGAGAAGGGGACGCTGGCTAATTTTTCCCAGCGCGATGGGCTCCCCGCCGGCAGCGTAGCGTGCTTGTTCCCGGGCCGGGAAGGCGATCTGTGGGCGTGCACCGCAGGCGGACTCGCGCAGGTTAAAGACGGCAAGATCCGGGTGCTGGGAAGTGCGGGCCAACCCATCGCCGCGGCGGCGCAAAGAAAAGACGGCACCGTCTGGGTGGGCGGGGATGGGCCCGGTCTCGGTATTTGGAACGGGGCTCGGTTTGCCAGTTATACGCTAGGATCCGTCCCGCGTTACGCACGCGTTCAGGCCATGCTTTCAGGCTCTGACGATGCACTGTGGATTGGAACCACGGCTGGTTTGATTCGTTTGCAAGACGGACGCGAACAGCGCATGACCAAGGCCGATGGGCTGGCGAACGATTCGGTGCTTTCGCTCGCCGCCGGACGGAACGGCGAAATCTGGATCGGTACGGATGGCGGTTTCAGCCGCTGGCGCAATGGTGAGATCGACAGCTTTCTGCCGGGGAACGGTCTGTCGCAGAGCACCGCCGGAGCCTTGTATGAGGATCGCGAGGGAAGCCTGTGGGTAGGCACCAAACGCGGGCTGAATCAATTTGTGGATCGCCGGACTATTCCGTTCACCACCGCCGAGGGGCTGCCGAGCGATGATACCGGGCCGGTTTTTCAGGACCCGCGTGGAGTGATCTGGGTGGGCACATTGGGCGCTGGGCTGGCCCGCTTCGATGGACGGCGTTCCAGCGTGCTGACCAAGCTGGATGGGCTGTCCAGTAATTCGATCCTGGCGCTGGCGGGCGACGCGAAGGGAACTTTGTGGGTGGGGACCGATTCCGGATTGGATCAAATGCGCGATGGGAAAATCGCGGCGATATTTCCCGGTGCGATCCGGAGTTTGTATCAGGATGCCGAAGGGACCTTGTGGATTGGAACATCAAAGGGTCCGGCTGTTCTGCGCGATGGCCGTATTCAACGTTTGAATCCCACCGATGCGGTGGTCGCGTTTGTGGAATCCGGTGGGAAGATTCTGGCGGCGGTGGAGGGCAGCGGGATTAAGGCTTTTGACGAACGCACGCTGGGGGCGAGCCCCAGCCCGAACATCGCAATCCGCGACCTGGACACGTTGTATCGCGATGGCGAAGGGCGGGTGTGGATGGGCGGCATCGGCAGCGGGTTGCATTTACTGACGACCCCGGAGGACGGCAGCCAGGAGATTGATTTTTCGGTGAAAGACGGCCTGTTCGACGACGAGATCTACGGCATCGTCGGCGATGATCAGGATCGTTTGTGGCTGGCGAGCAGTAAAGGAATTTTTTCCTTGAAGCGGCGCGAACTGCTGCGCTTTGCGGCGGCGCAGACGCGCACTGTAGCCAGCACGCCTTTCAGCCCGTTGGATGGCCTGCAGACCGTGGAGTGCAAGCCCGGCGTGCAGCCCGCTGCGTGGCGCATGCGGGACGGACGGATTTCTTTTTCCACCATTCGCGGCTTGATCGCGATTGATCCGGATCACACACAATTGAAGTTAGACCCTCCGCCGGTGGTGCTGGAGAGCGTTTCAATCGACGGCCGGAGCCAGAGCCTCGCCAAAATGCGGGAACTGGCGCCCGGCGACGAGAACCTGGAGTTCCGCTACACAGCGCCCAGCCTGCGCGCTCCGCAGCGCATCACATTCCGCTACAAGCTGGAGGGTTTCGATCGCGATTGGGTGGACGCGGGCACGCGCAGGCAGGCGTTTTATACCAATCTGCGGCCCGGCGATTATCGGTTTCGTGCCACGGCGTGCAACGCCGATGGAACCTGCAACGAAGCGGGGACGTCGCTCGCCTTCACGCTGCCCGCCCGCTTCTATCAGCAGACCTGGTTTTATCTGGGATGCGCCGTGCTGGCTGCTTTGCTGGCGCGGTTCGCCTACGTGTTCCGCATCCGGCATATCGAACGGCAGTTCGGAGCAATTCTGGCGGAGCGCAGCCGCATCGCGCGCGAGCTGCATGACACGCTGCTGCAAGGATTTTCCGGAGTGACCATGGAAATGCAGGCGCTGGCGGGCCGTCTCCCCAGTGGATCGCGCGAGGCGCTGCGGGATATTATTCACGACGCCGCGAACTGTCTCACTGAAGCGCGGCGCTCGGTGTCGGAGCTCAGAAAAAATCGAGGGCCCAGCCCGGGACTAGCGGCTGAGCTTTCTGAAAGCGCGCGCCAGTTGACCACGCCGGGCGGCGCCCACCTGAAACTGGCCGTCGAAAAGCTGGCTGAAGCACTGCCGGCCTATGTGGAATACAATCTGCTGCGCATCGCGCAAGAGGCTATTCTGAACGCGGTGAAGCATGCCGGGGCCCGCACCATCGAAGTAACATTGCAGGCGCTGCCGGATGCGCTGCGCATGGCGGTACGGGACGATGGCTCCGGTTTTGTAACGGGAACGCCCACCAGCGATCACTTCGGGCTGGTGGGAATGAAGGAAAGAGCGAAAGAGATCGGCGCCGATCTGCGCGTCGTGAGCGAACCGCAAATGGGAACGACAATCGTGGTGGATTTTCCGGTCAAGAAAGTGGATGAAAGCGCGCTTCGGCGTGGCGCGCCGCAGGGTGCGAAGGCGGAACTCTAAAATGGCAAGCGTAGTGACAGGGCAGCTAATTCGTGTTTTATGCGTGGACGATCATCCCATAGTGCGCAAGGGAATCGCCTCTCTCTTGGCTAATGAAAGCGATTTGAAACTGGTTGCCGAGGCCGCCGGCGGACGGGAGGCAGTGGATCTGCATCGCACCTTGCGGCCCGACGTCACCCTGATGGATCTGAAGCTGCCGGATCTGGACGGCGTTACGGCCACCAGGATGATTCGCGAAGAATTCCCGCAGGCGCGCATCATTGCCCTTACCAGCTACGACGGCGATCAGGAAATTTACCGGGCTCTGGAGGCGGGCGCGCGAGGGTATCTGTTAAAGGAAATGGTTCATACCGACGTGCTGCGCGCCATTCGCGTGGTGCATTCCGGAAAACGGCTGATCCCGCCGGAAGTGGCCGAACGGTTGACCGAATTTTTTCCGCAGATCGTGCTCACCGAGCGCGAAGTGCAGGTGCTTTCATTTGTCGCCCGCGGCATGGCGAATAAAGATATCGCACACCGGCTGGGCACGGCCAGCGGCACCATCAAGATGCATGTGCAAAACATCCTGAGCAAGCTGGGAGCGGCAGACCGAACGCATGCCGTGACCATCGCGCTGGAACGCGGGATCCTGCATCTGAACTGGTAGCTGCTACTCGGTAAAACGGGTTACGGCAGCCGGATAATGTTCTCGCCGTAAACTTCCAGGATGGACCACACATTTGTGATGCGGAACAATTCACGAACGCGCTGGCTCAGATTGATCAGGATTAACGTTGAGCCCGCGGCTTTGGCTGAAACATAGAGGCCCACGATTGTTCCCAGGCCCATGCTGTCCATCTGGGTGAGATCGGTTAAATCCAGAACGATTTTCTTGGATTGTGGGATCAGCCGTTTCACCTCGTCCCGCAAAGTGCCTGTCAGGCCAGAGATCAGCTTGCCGGTGCACTGCACGATGGTGGCGTCGCCTTCCACGTAGGTGCGAAAGCTAAAGGGAGAAGCTGCGGCATCGGCTGAACCTGCTGACATAGTGGCGCTCCTTTGGGACACCATTGTACCCGATGGCGTGGGTTACACTAACGCCATGCTGGACCTTCGGCCACTGGCAACCATTGCGGCTTTGAACCTTGCGGCGGCCATGAGTCCGGGCCCGGCGTTCTTGTTGGTGAGCCGTACGGCCGCTGGATCAACACGGCGCTCCGCCTTGTTGACCGCCGGGGGTACGGCCAGCGCTTCGGTGATTTGGGCGGGCGCTGCGCTGTTGGGCTTGCAGGTGATTCTGACCAAAGCAGCCGGCATCTATCATGTGTTGCAATTCGCCGGCGGTTTGTATTTGTGCTTTGTCGGGGTCTCCATCTGGCGTGGAGCCAGCGTGCCGCTGCCCGTGTTCACACCCGCCGTCCTGGAACGCAGCTCCTACCGGCGTGCGCTGTTGCTGGGGCTTTCCAATCCCAAGGTCATTGTGTTTTTCGGTACCATCTTCACCACCGCATTCGATCCGTCCGCGCCCGTGGCATTCAAGTGGGCCGCTCTGCTGGTTGTGATGCTGATCGAAACCACGTGGTATACCTGCCTGGCCACTCTGTTCGGCATAGCGCCCATTCAACGCGCGTACCGGAAGCTGAAAAAGGCCCTGGAGAGAACCTTCGGCGGCCTGATGTTTTTGTTCGGCGGACGGCTGACCTGGGCCAGCGTGCAGCCGCGCTGATTTATTTCGCGGCTGCGGCGATCACGTCATAAGGCCGCATCATTTCGTTGTCTTCGTGCTCCAGCACGTGGCAATGCCAGACGTAGCGGCCCAAGTAGCCTTCGAAGCGGACGATGATGCGCGTTACCATCTTCGGATCTGCGCGCACGGTATCTTTCCAGCCGGCCTCCTCGGGCGCGGGCGGAGTAACGGGTCCGGTGTATCGTATCTCTCCGCTGTTCTGGTAAAAGAACGGCTCGAAGCGGCGGCGATCGAGAATCTGAAAGCGCACCATGTGCAGGTGAATGGGATGCGAATCCTCCGTCGTATTGATGAAGCTCCAAATCTCCACGCTATCGAGAACCGGATTCTCGGTCACCGGCATGTGCCAGGGCGTGTTGTTCAGCAGCATGGACATGGATTCGCCCTTCAGGGTCATTTTTTCGATCAACGCCAGTGGACGCGTTTTCACGGCGGCCGATTCCACAAGTCTTGGCACGGGGCGCAGTGCAGCCGGCAGAGCGCTGGTATCGGGAGATTTCAGTTGTCCCACGCGGAACTGCATCACCTGAAAAGAATCATTCTGTAGAACGATTTGCTGGCCGGCGCGGCCCGTAAAATCGATGATCAGATCCGAACGCTCACCGGGCGCGAGCAGCGAACGGTCTAGCGGAACAGGCGCGGGCAGCAGTCCCTGATCGGTGCCGATCTGGTAAAGCTTTTGTTCGTTGGACAACGCCAGGTGAAGAAAGCGTCCGTTGCACGCGTTCAGAACCCGGAAGCGATATTTCCGCGGCTCCACGTTCAGAAACGGAAACGCCTTTCCGTTCACGACCATCACGTCGCCGAACACCTCTGGAACCCACGGCATTTTGGGATCGCCGGAAACTGGATAATCCAGTTGGCCATCTTGTTTCAGCAGCCGGTCGTAGATCACCAGTGGAATTTCGAAAGCGCCTTTTGGAAGTTTGAGCGCATCTTCGAAATCGTCGCGAATGAGGAACAGTCCGAACATTCCCGCATAGATATTCAAGCGGTTGATGCCCATGGTGTGGTCGTGATACCAAAGCGCCGCGGCTTCCTGCCCGTTGGGATATAGGTAAGTCCGCGACTTACCCGGAACGTACCAATCCTCGGGATAGCCGTCGCTCTCGGGCGGGGCCTTCGCGCCGTGGATGTGCACCACACCTCGGACCTCGGGCGTATCGGCGTCGGCCCCGTGTAGGTTGTGATCAATCGGCAGGAAATGTTTGCCCGGTAGTTCGTTGGGCCATTCAATGAGGAGCGGTTGGCCG
>DATHNM010000252.1:0-8563 GCA_035486095.1 Bryobacteraceae bacterium | reverse complement strand
AACCTCGTCGAGATTATGAGTCTGCCAGGCCCGCGCCGGCATCGATGCCAGCAGCGGACTGGCCGCGAGAAACTTGAGAAAATTGCGGCGGTTGCGTAACTGCTGTTCGGGAGATGGCATCGCGATCATGACTGCTCATTTTATTACTTTCCGTCCGGCGCCGTAGCCGGTAGTTTCCGTGTAACCATAGGGCGTGGTTATCGTCCTACATTCAATGTGATGCGGCGCGGGGACTCCATGTGGAGGTTCATTGAAGTTTTGCCTTAAACACGCTCCACGCGCAAATGTCGCGGCGTTCGTCACGTTCTTTTATTTCTCAACCGCATTCCTCCTGGCGCAGGCTTCTGGACCGCTGGCATCGCCCGCGACGCCGGCCGTTTCCGAGGCGCCCGCTGACGACCGTATTCTAGGGCTGATTCCGAACTATCTCGCGGTTGAGGATCCCCAGCAGCACGTTGTGCCGCTAACCGTGAAACAGAAGTTCACTCTGTTCGCGAAGGAAACCTTCGACCCTTTCACCTTTGCTTCGTCGGCCGCGGGAGCGGCGCTATCGCAAATTGACAACGACAATCCGAAGTACGGACACGGTGGCGGTCCCTATGGCGAACGCTTCGGCGCGGCGGTGGGCGATGTCACGACTCAGAACTTTTTTCAGGATGCGGTGCTGGCCTCCCTGCTGCACGAAGATCCGCGCTATTTCCGCAGAGGGCCGGAGTTCGGCGTCTGGTATCGCGTGGGTTACGCGCTCAGCCGGGTGGTGATTACGCGGCGCGACCAGGGAACACAGACTTTCAATTATTCGGGAATGCTGGGAATGGGGTTGGGTATCGGACTTTCAAACGCCTATTATCCCGACAGCAGCGTTACCGGCGAGGAAGTGGCCACCCGTTTTGGAACCAGCCTGCTGGCTTCCGCCCTGGGCAATCTTTTGCCCGAATTCTGGCCGGACTTTCACGAGAGATTCTTCCATCGCAAGGTCCGTAATCCGAGCCCGCCGCCCGCGGCGCCCGGAGGCTAAAATAAACCATGGCTGTTCCGCCGATTCCGCCGCCACTTGCGCAGCTCGGCCGCCGGCCCTTTTCGTTTTACCCGGCCATCCTGAACGCCGGGCATAACGAGTGGGTCTATCGCAGCGCCACCTGGTCCGACGTGCTGGTGCGCAACACGAAAACGAATGAAGAAGTCTCCGTTCCACGGCGCTACGTGGGTGAGATTTCGCGCGTGGATGCCCCGGTGATGATTGTGGGCCTGCTGGCCGAGCTGGAATATCGGGTGGGCGTGGTGTGGCCGGTGGAGCGGCGCGTGATTGAGATGCCGCGCGCGGTGAACGATGCGCCGCGGCCGCGGCTGGCGCAATCGCAAGCCACGCGTGCCCCGGTGGTGGGCATTCGATTGGAAAGCGAACGCACTTCGCGCGTCGGGAAAGTGGTGGTGGGCGGCGTGGCGTTGGGCGTTGCGGGATGCGTTCTGGCGATTAGCCTGTTCCGCGGTGGTGTGATTGGAACGCGCGTGTTTTACGCCCCGTTCACGCAAGCGGAGTTGCCGTTCACGCCGGACGACGACCACTCCACCGTGGTTCGTGCACTGGGTCAGCCGGCGGCGGATCGCTGGAGTTCCGATGCAGCCGGCACGGCCGCGGACCAATACGAATTGCTGGCTTATCCGCAGCGCAAGTTGTATGTCATTTTGATGCGAGCTAACCCAGGCGGCGCGCCATACACGGGAGCTCATTACATAGGAGCTATGGACTGGAATTGGCATCCGGTTCACAGCGTGGACATGGCGGGCCACGGCTCCAGCTATGGCCTGCTGCGGCGCCTGCCGAGGTTCTGATCCGCGCTGTTGATACAATCCTCACCATGAGAAAGATCGCGGGGCGCATCGTGTGGGCCCTGATATCGCTGGCCGCCGCATTTTTTCTGACGGCCATCGCCATCAATCGGGGCGAACCGGTGAACAGCATGTGGATTGTCCTGGCGGCCGCGTGCACCTATCTGGTGGGCTACCGGTTCTACGCCAGGTTCATTGCCGCCAAAGTGATGGCGCTGGACGATCAGCGCGCCACTCCCGCCGAGCGACTGCGCGACGGGCACGATTATGAGCCCACCAATAAGTGGATTCTTTTCGGCCACCATTTTGCCGCCATCGCCGGGCCCGGGCCGCTGGTGGGTCCAACGCTCGCGGCGCAGTTCGGTTATCTGCCCAGCGTTTACTGGATCATCATCGGCGCCGTATTAGGCGGCGCGGTACAAGACTTTGTAATTCTGTTTTGCTCCATGCGGCGCGATGGCAAGACGCTGGGCCAGATGGCTCGCGATGAGATCGGAAAAACCGGCGGCTTCACGGCGCTGCTTACCGTGCTGTTCATCATGATCATCCTGCTGGCGGTGGTGGCGCTGGTGGTGGTGAACGCGCTGAAGGGCAGCCCGTGGGGGACGTTCACCATCGCGGCCACCATGCCGATTGCGCTGTTCATGGGCGTTTACCTGCGCTACTGGCGGCCCGGAAAAGTGCTGGAGTGTTCGACCGTGGGGTTCGTCCTGGTAATGGCGAGTATTTTTGGCGGGCAGGCTGTGGCGAACTCGCCTGTCTTGGCGCCGTGGTTCACGCTTTCGGCAACCTCGCTCGCGATCGGCATCATCATTTATGGATTCCTGTCGAGTGTGCTGCCGGTGTGGCTGTTCCTTGCACCGCGCGACTATTTGAGCACCTTCATCAAGCTGGGCGTGGTGGCGATGCTGGCCGTGGGCATACTGCTGGTGCATCCCACGTTGCAACTGCCCGCGTTCACGCGGTTCGTCGACGGCACCGGGCCTATCTTCGCCGGTAAAGTATTCCCGTTCGTCTTCATCACCATCGCTTGCGGTGCAGTTTCGGGATTTCATGCGCTGATTTCTTCGGGCACCACGCCCAAGATGATCGCGCGCGAATGGAACGCGTGGCCGGTGGGCTACGGCTCAATGCTGCTGGAAGGCTTCGTTGCGATCATGGCCTTAATCGCGGCGTGTTCCTTACAGCCCGGCGTGTTCTTCGCGGTGAATTCGCCGCCCGGCGTGGTGGGTGCCAGTCCGGCCGCGGCGGTCTCGACTATTTCCGGCTGGGGTTATCCGGTTTCGGTTGCGGACATGAACTCGCTGGCTGCCGATGCCGGCGAAAAGACCCTGTTTTATCGAACCGGCGGAGCACCGTCGCTGGCGCTGGGAATGGCACACATCTTTTCCGCTACCGGCAGTGGGCACGGGGTGTTGGGATTCTGGTATCACTTCGCGATCATGTTTGAGGCGCTGTTCATTCTGACCATCATCGCCGCTGGAACACGCGTCGGACGTTTTATGCTGTCGGATTTGCTGGGCCAAGCTTATCCCTCGCTGAAACGCTCGAACTGGATGCCGGGCGTGTTTGCAACCAGCGGCGTGGTGGTGCTGGCGTGGGGATATTTCCTCTACCAGGGGGTGCGCGATCCGTTGGGCGGCATCAATTCGCTGTGGCCGCTATTTGGAATCGCCAATCAATTGCTGGCCGCGATAGCGCTGTGCGTGGGCACCACGATCTTCATCAAGATGCATCGGGCGCGCTATTTATGGATCACCGCGGTCCCGCTGCTTTGGCTGCTCATTGTGACGTTCACCGCCGGCTACCAGAAGATTTTCTCGGATCAGCCGCGGGTTGGGTTTCTGGCCGAAGCCAGCCGTCTGCAAAGCGCACTGGACGCGGGAACCATTGCGGCCGGCAAGATCAGCGAGGCGCAAGCGACGATTTTTAACGATCGGTTGGATGCCGCGGTGTGCGGGATGTTTCTGATCATGGTGGCACTGATCCTGGTGGATTCCGTTCGGGTCTGGTTCCGGATTCTGAATGGAACGCGCGACAGCAAACTGGACGAAACACCGTTCGTTTTATCGCGGCTGCAGACGGAGGAATTGTGAGAGCGTTCTTTCGCGGTGTGATGATGCTGTTGCGCGAGATTGCGGATGAGAACGCTTATGAGCGGCATTTGCTGGCACATGGGCGCTTGCATTCGGGGGAAGAATGGCGGCGGTTTTCCGATGAGCGGCTGGCGCGGAAGTTTGCTCAGGGGAAGTGTTGTTAGGGGAGGCGTTCATCCCAAAGCGCCACGTTGGGATTACTGAGAATTGGTTTGGGTGCGGGGATCCAGCAGCTCAGTGAGACGAGCCTCTGGGATGCCGCTCATTTCGCGCGCCACCTCGCGCACCGTACGGCCGCTGCGATAAGCCTCCTTCGCGATGGCGGCAGCTTTTTCATAACCGATCACGGGTCCGAGGACGGTAGACATGGCTAGCGATTGTTCGACGAAGCCGGAGGCGCGTTCACGGTCTGCCTGCAAGCCTTCAATGGCGCGGCGGCTGAAGTTGCGCGATGAGGAGGCGAGCAGCGCGATGGATTCCAACAGATCGTAAGCCATCACAGGCATCATCACGTTCAATTCGAAATTGCCGGCGGAGCAGCACCAGGTAATGGCGGCGTCGTAGCCGATGACTTGCGCGCACACCATCAGCAGGCTTTCGGCGATGACTGGATTCACTTTGCCGGGCATGATGCTCGATCCCGGTTGCGTCGCCGGAAGCTTGATCTCGCCCAGCGCCGCCAGCCAGCGGATGTCGTTTGCGATCTTGCTGAGCGCCACCGCCGTAGTCTTCAGCGCGCCGCTCATGAAACTCACTGCGTCTTTCGCCCCCTGCGCTTCGAAGTGATTGGCTGCCTCGCGAAATGGCAGCCTGGTGCGCGACGCGAGCTCGGCGATGACGGCGGCAGCAAAGCCGGGAGTCGCGTTCAAGCCGGTGCCGATGGCGGTACCTCCCATGGGCAGTTCATACAGATCCTGGAGTGCCGCTTTGATGCGTGCCGAGCAGTGCTCCACCTGCGCCGCGTATCCGCTGAACTCCTGACCCAGCGTCATGGGCACGGCGTCCTGTAAATGCGTCCGGCCGATCTTGACGATGTCCCCGAATTCCCGGACTTTGTCGTGCAGCGCGGCCCCTAGCTCCGCCAGTGCAGGCAGCAGATCATCGCTGATCAGCGCTGCCGCCGACACATGCATCGCCGACGGAATCACATCGTTGCTGGATTGTCCGCGATTCACGTGATCGTTGGGGTGCGCGCCCGCCAGGCGCCCGATCACCTCGTTCGCGTTCATGTTGGTGGAGGTGCCGCTGCCCGTCTGGAAAATGTCCACTACAAACTGAGCGTCCTGATCGCCGGCGGCCACGGCGTCGGCAGCCTGGGCGATGGACGCAGCAAGCTCCGGCGGCAATTCGCCCAAACGCCCATTCGCTTGAGCCGCGGCGCTCTTGATCATTCCCAGTGCGCGAATGAACGAGCGCGGAAAACGCAGGCTGCTGATTGGGAAATTCTCTACTGCCCGCTGGGTTTGTGCGCCATACAGTGCATCGGCGGGAACGCGCATCTCGCCCATGGTGTCGTGCTCGATGCGGTGTTCCACGCTAGGGCCTAGGGCGTTGCTTTCGGCTGGCCGTTGGTGTCAAACACCTGCACCGAGCCGTACTTGTCCAGCACTGGTTTCAGCTTCGCCGCGTCGCCCACCGCGACGATCTGCAGATCGTCCGGCACAATGTATTTGCGCGCCACCCGCTGCACCTGCTCGGCAGTGATGGCCATGATCTTGGCGGGGTAGGTGTCCCAATAATCGGCCGGCAGATTGTAGACCTTCAGTGCGATGGCGTAATCCAGAAGCTCGGTCGGCCGCTCCAGCGTCAGCGCGAAACTGGCGACGATGGAACGCTTGGTTTCCTCAAGTTCTTTTTCAGGCACCGGCTTATCGCGAATACGATTGATCTCGTTCATGAACTCGGTCATGGCGCCGCCCGTGGCGTCCGTTCGCATACTGCCTTCGGCGATCCAAGGTCCCGCGTAACGCCGGGCAACCAGCGCGCTATAAGCACCGTACGTGTAGCCGTGCACTTCGCGCAGATTCATGAACAAACGCGCGGACGCTCCACCACCCACAATGCGATCCATCACCACCATCGGAACGTAGTCGGCATCCATCCGGTTGATGGCTATGTTGCCGATTTCGACGTCGGTTTGTACGGACCCGGGCCGGTCTACCAGGAAAATCTGGCGGCCGCTGGCGGGCTTGGTGGCCTTGGGCAGCGCCACTTTGCTGGAACCGGCTTTCCAAGCCGGAAGCGCCGAGAACATCTGGGTAACCTGCGCGGGCGTGATGTCACCGGCCACGCCCAGAATCGCATTCTCAGGCACGTATCGGGTAGCATGCCACTCGGCGAGCATGGCCGGCGTGATCTTGTCCAGAGCTGCCAGCGTGGGCGAAGTGACGGCGGCCGGATGATTTCCGTAAACCGCGCGGCTGAAGCGCTCCTGCATGAGGAACCCGGCGGTGGAGCGCTGCTGCTGTAGCTGGATTTTCGTGCGCTGCTTCAGTTTGTTCAGCTCGTCTTCGGGGAACGAGGGATTCAGCAAAATGTCGGACGCCAGCGCAATCCACTGGCTGGCGTTGTCGCTCAGGCCGGACGCGGTGAATGTCGCGGTCTCGGACGCAAAAGGCGCCTGCGCTCCGATCATGGCTCCCAACTCTTCGGTCTGCTCGGCGATCTGTTTGCTCGAGCGCGTTCGGGTGCCTTCCTTCAACATGGTTGCGGTGATGTTGGCGAGCCCCGGCACATCGGCGGGATCGTTCAACGCACCTGCGCCCAGAATGCTCAGCCGCGCCGTCACCAGCGGCAGGCGATGATCCTCCAGCACCATCACGGTAAGCCCGTTCGGGAGCGTGATCTCAGTGGGCTTGGGAATCTTCACGCGCAGAATTTCGTCAGACACGGGCGCTTTATTCTTGCGTTCCACCTGGCTCAGGGGGATGGCCTTGGAACCCGGATCAACGGGAATTTGGGCGAACGAAATGGTAAACGTCGAGATCAGCGCCAGGGACCATCGCACGGGGTTGTTCCTCATTTTAGTTAGCCCCTTTCTGGGCGGTCTCGGCCTTCGGCTTCGGCAGCGTGGTGACAACCGTGCGATTTTCCTGGGTCAGGTATGTTTTCGCTACACGCTCAATGTCTTCCTTGCCGACGTTCTGGATTTTGTCGAAGCGCGTATTGATCAAGTTCGGATCGCCGTAGATAGAGGCCATCTCGCCGATGATATAGGCGCGGTACAGCGTGCTTTGAAGCTCCTGGGCGGTTTGATGGCGCTCCATCATGTGCACTTTTTGCAGTTCCCAATCCGGAATCGGCTCGGATTTCGCCTTCTCCAGTTCCGCGATCACCACCTTTTCCACTTCCTTCAAATCCTTGCCGGGGCGCGCCAGCACCACCACGTTGAACGTGGACGGACCCTTGTGTTCTTCGATATAGCAGAAGACGTTGACCGCGAGTTCTTTCTCCTTCACCAGGCTCTGATAGAGCGGCGACGATTGCCCGCCGCCTAAGACGGTGGAAAGAACGTCCAGCGCGTACACGTCGTTGGTATTGCCGGGAGGCGCCTTGAAGGCGATGTCCAGGCGCGGCACTTGAGCGAAGGGATCTTCAATAGTCTTGCTACGCTCGGCGGTCTGCTTGGGCTCTGCCAGATCGGGAGCCGGGGGCGCGGGCTGGGCGGGAATGGCGCCAAAATACTTCTTGATCTTGGCCAGGGCGTCCGCGGGCTGGAAGTCGCCCACCAGAGTGAGCACCGCGTTGTTCGGCGCATAGTAGATGCGGAAAAACTCCTGCACATCCTGGATGGTGGCCGCGTTCAGGTCCTGCATGGAGCCGATCACGGAATGCTTATTCGCGAAATTATCGTAAATCAGGCCCTGCAAAACCTCCGACGTGACGCCGTAAGGCTGATTGTCGACGCTCTGCCGGCGCTCTTCCTGCACCGCGTTGCGCTGGTTATCCAGGTTGGCTTGGTTCACGGCCAGTGAACGCATGCGGTCAGCTTCCAGGAACAGGCCGAGATCCAATTGGTTGGACGCGAAGGACTCGAAGTAGTTGGTGCGGTCTTCCGTGGTGCTGCCGTTCATGTCGCCGCCATTGTTCTCCACCAGGATCATGTGCTCGCCTTTGCCCACGTTCTCAGACCCCTCATACATCATGTGTTCGAACAAATGCGCAAACCCGGTGCGCCCGGCGTGTTCGTTGTGCGAACCCACGTTATAGGTGATGGAAATCCCATAGGTCGGGGCGGAATGGTCTTCCGAGAATACGATGCGGAGGCCATTGTCCAGCTTGTACTGTTCAATGGGAATCCGCAGCGGCTTCGGCGCGGTTTGAGCGTGCAGCCTCCCGAAAGGGGCTTGAAAAAGAACAGAGCCGGCAAAAAGCGCGGCAGTTGCGGCTATGCGCATATGTGAACCTATTTTACCCACACCTTACAGACGTGCCAGATCGCTAATTGTTAAGCTAATTCTGAATATGCAATTTCCGGCGCTACAGCCTCCTCATCGGCTTTTGTTCGCTCCCGGGCCGACGATGGTGGAACCAGGGGTATATGAAGCACTGTCCAAGCCGCTGGTTGGCCCCTTGGACCCTTATTTTATGGATGTTCTGGATCAAGTCCGGGAGATGCTGCGTTCCGCGTTTGGCAC
>DATHNM010000251.1:0-30279 GCA_035486095.1 Bryobacteraceae bacterium | reverse complement strand
CGGAAAAGGTTGATTACCGGTGGGAAGAATAGGAGCAACGCCGGGGTTGAAAACAGGCCAGGTGGGAATCGTATTGGTTGGAATGCCGCCGGCCAGCGTCATGGCAGGACTGCCCAGACCGGACGAAAGAACCGAATTCGCGTTCACGATGCCGGCGCTGTTGATACCCAGCGGATTGACACTGGTGGCGCCGTAAATAAGTCCCCAGCCCACACGGATCACAGTCTTGTTGTTCAGCGAGTACGCTCCGCCGACGCGCGGCCCGAACGCGAATGGATAATTGTTCGCGAATTGGCAATTGCATTTTCCCGGGCCGCTCCCTTCGAAGAGAAACGCGCCCGGTTGGCCGCCCGCACTCGGGTTGGGAGTGGTGGCCGAGAAATCCACCGCACGGCCGTGCTCTTCCTGATAGTAAGTGCCGAAGTCGTAGCGCAGCCCGTATTCGAGAGTTAGCTTGCGGGTGACTTTCCAGGAATCTTGCACGTAGAAGCCGAGCTGCTTCTTGGACTGCCGGTAGTCGGCGACGGCCGCGATGCTGTAGTTGTCCACTGCGCCTAGCAGGAAGCTGGCATAGTTGAAGCCGAGCGAGCCGCCTTGCAAGGTCTGCCCCACCAGATACGGCATGGCAGTTTCATTGGGGCTGAACGTATAGTTGCCCATGGTGCTGGAGTAAGCCGTCTGCGGAACTGCCGACCAATACATGTCGTATCCGGCCTTGTAGCTGTGATTTCCGCGAATCCAGGTGATGCTGCCGTTGGTGGACGGTTTTTCCCAGTAACTGTGCGTTTGCCCAGCCACCGGCCCCATGTTCATGGTGCCGCCGGCGGCCGTGGTGCAGCCCGTGGTTGTGGTGCACAGGCCCTGGAAAATCGGGAAATTGCGCGCGATAGTTGCGCCGGTCAGACCCAGCTGGGTGGCCGCGTTGTAGGTGATGGTGGGCGCGTCATCGAAGAAATCGTTCTGCTGATAGCCCACGCCCAGGTGAACCAGCACGGTGGGGCTGGCGGTGTAATCCCAGTTCAATCTTTCGACCGGTCCGCCGATAAATGAACCGCGATCGGCGGTGATGGGCGAGGGCAAACCCTCTGAACCGCCGTAAATCGGCGAGAACGGCGCGTAGGTTCTGGTTTTCGACCAGTAGAAGGAGATCTTCTGCTTCGTTCCAATCAGCTGATCCACTTTCAACGCCGGAATTGTCGTATGCCGCACGGCGTCATAGGTGGGAAGCAGGTTGAACGTTGAAAACGGATTTCCCGGCTGCGGGATCAACGCCTGAACCTTGAGCGCCACCGGATCCAGCATGCTCATCGGAATTGTATTGTTGGCGAACGGATCCTCCACCACGTAGCTCTTGCCCGCCACGGTCACCGTCTGACGGGTGGTGGGATTATAGATCTCGCCGGCAAACATGGGGCGGCCCAGGACATCGGTGCCCAGGTTTTTGTTTCCATCGGCAATGATGGCGCCGCTGAAATTACCGGTGCGATAGGCTGCGGTGGGAACCGTGATCGGCGTGTTGTTGATGATCTGCGTTTCGCGGAACTGCTCGTAATTGAAGAAGAAGAAAGTTTTGTCTTTGCCGTTGTAAACTTTCGGAATTACCACCGGGCCGCCGACAGTAAATCCATAATCGTTGCGGCGTGCGCGCGGCCGGATGAGCTGCCCGTCCTTCTCGCTGTTTGACAGACCGGCATTGGTGAAGGGCGTACCCGCGTTCAGGATTTCGTTGACGAAGTAGTCATAGGCGGTGCCATGAAACTCATTGGTGCCGGACTTGATATTGACGTTAAACAAACCGCCGCCGACAGCGCCATATTCCGCCGCGAAATCGCTGGTCTGAATGGAGACTTCCTGAATTGCGTCCACACTCGGCTGGGTTTGGGCCGCGGCATAGGGGAAGCCGGCGTTGGTGGAATCCTGCCCTTCCACGTGATAGGCGTAGGAGTTCGATTGCGCGCCGTTGATCTTGACCTGTGAGTTCGGCACATAATAAGCGCCCGGAACCACGTTGAGCACGTTATTGGGATTGCGAATTCCCGCGCTGCCGGCGTTCGCGCTGCCGACCCCCAACATCGGAAGCTGGTCCAGCGTCTGAACCTCCACGTTGGTGCTGATGTCGCCGGTTTCCGTCTTCAGCAAGCTGGCTTCGGCGCTCACCGTCACAGACTCGGCGGAGGTGCCTACTTCCAGGGGAATGTCCACGCGCAGTGTCTGCGCCACCTGGACGGTGATTCCGGTTCGCACATATTTCTTGAAGCCTGGGACCGTGGCGGTTACTTCGTAAGAACCTACCGGCAACTCACTCAGCGTGAAACTACCCGTGGATGTTGTCGTGGTGGGAAAAACCGCTCCCGTTTCCACTTGCCGCGCTTCAATGGTGACGTTCGCGACTACCGCGCCGGTTGTATCGGTGACGGTGCCCGTGATAATTCCGCGATCGCTCTGCGCCAATGCCACCGAAGCAAACAGCAGCAAACACAGCGTGGTTAATAACGAACCGGTAGCTACAAACACTGAGCGCATCTGCACCCCTCCTCAGACAATGAGTTAATTAAATCCCCAAGCGGCAGTAAGATTGCCGCGCACTTTACCCCAACGGAGAACTTTGTCGAGCATATTGCATTTCAAACTTCCCGTCAAGCCAAAAGTGAAATTTCAGTCTGTCTTTTTAGACGTTTTCCCCAATTATGGGGCTCTTTTGCCCCGTCTGCACGTTGCACCACCTGCGGGTGGTTCGACAAACAGCGGTTTAATCCGGCCTTGGTTTGACATCGCGGCTGCAGCAGATATAAACTGGCCCCGCTGATGAAAATCGCCATAGTGCTGCCAGTTCTTCTGGCGTTCCCGATGTTGTCGCCCGCCCAATTTGGGCGCGGTAGCTGGACTACTTTCGGAGGGGATCCCCAGCGCACTGGCTGGAACAAAACCGAGACCGACCTGACGCCGGAGAATGTCAAACGCCTGAAGCTGGAATGGAGCGTGAAGCTGGACTCAGAAGCCAAGGCTTTGAGCAATCTGACAGCTCCCCTGGTGCGCGCCAGCGCCGCGACTCCCCGGGGCGTCAAGGATCTGGTCATTATAGGCGGAGCCGCCAACAAGGTATTTGTCATTGATGGCGACACAGGAAAGATGCTGTGGCAGAAGACGCTGGCCACCGAAGGCACGCCTGAGCGCCGCGATAGCTGGCTGTGCCCCAACGCGCTCACCGCCACGCCGATCATAGGCCCGGTTCCCAAAACCAGTGGCCCGGCGCCCGGCTTCGGCCAGGCATTGTATGTGCTGGCCAGCGACGGAAAGCTTCACGCGTTTAACCTGATCAGCGGCGAGGACGTAATACCACCCACCTCCTTCGTACCAGCATTCGCCAAGATGTGGAGCATGAATCTGGTGAACGGGATGCTTTACACCACCATCTCGCAGAACTGCAACGGTGTGAAATCGGGCGTGTATGCGATGGATCTGGGCAACGCCGATCACAAGGTTTCCTACTTCGAGGCCGGCACGAACGGAGCCGGAATTTGGGGGCGCGGCGGCGCGGCCATAACCTCCGACGGGCGGGTGATCGTGGAAACGGGCGATGGCAGTTTCGATCCGGAGAAGCACCAGATGGCGGACTCCGTGATGTCCCTTGCGGCCCAGGATCTGAAACTGACCGACTATTTCACTCCCCGCAATCGGGCCTGGATGACGAAGAAGGATTTGGACATGGGAAGCATTGGGCCCACCATCTTCAATTTCAAGAGCTGGGAACTTGCGGCGGCCAGTGGCAAAGAAGGCGTTATCTTTCTGCTGGATACCAAGTCGCTGGGCGGCGCGGACCATCGCTCGCCGCTTTATCGCAGCCCGCTGCTTACCAATGAAGAAGTGAATTTTGCGGGAAAGGGATTCTGGGGCGCTTTCTCCACCTGGGAGGACGCCGCTGGAACTCGCTGGCTCTACGCCCCCGCGCTGGGTCCGGCTACGCCCGCCACCAAGTTTGCATCGCAGCACGGCGAAACTCCGGACGGCAGCGTCATGGCGTTCAAAGTGGATGTGCAGGCCGGCAAGCCGGTATTGACGCCCGCCTGGAACTCGCTGAACATGGCGGTGCCCACGCCCGTGATCATCGCCAATGGAATTGTCTTCGCGCTTTCGGATGGCGATTCAGCGGTGCAATTCGGACCCAGCGGCAATCTGCTGAACACCGACGACCGGAAGGCCAAGACCGGCCACGCTGTCATGTATGCGCTGGATGCGGCTACCGGCGATGTTCTGTTCAGCAGCGCCGACACGATTCGCGGATTCTCGCATTTCAGCGCGCCCGCCGTGGGCGGAGGGCGCATCTATGTCGGAACCGAGGACGGTATGCTGTATGCGTTTGGGTTGGGCATTCCGCAACCGTAAACTTACAGCGCCGCGGCGTAATATCCGGCTACGGGCCGCAGCCTAACTTCTGGACCGCAAGATCGCGCGCGCCGGATGCCAGATCCACGCGGCCAGCCTGGGTGAAGATCTGCTGGGCGGCGGTCGATCCCTGGCAGAGATGCCGGTGAACTATTTCGCAGGCCGGATTGAGCATCGCTTCACCAGCCTTTTCGGCGGCGGCGCAACCCTGGGGATCAAGGCCGCTACGATACAGTTGGACCAAATGATCCTTGAGGCCGGGATCGTTGGTGACAATCTCGCCAGTCATCAGCGCCACCGCACTTTCTTCGGCGCGATCGGAATGCACCAGCACATCCGCCAATTGCAAATACATGGGCGCGGAAAATGGCGAGAGATCGAGCGCATAATGGGCGTGATCCAAAGCGCGCGGCACGTCGCCTAAACGCAATTCCACTTCAGAGAGCAGCCGATACAGATCGGCATAGCGCAGCGGTTTGATTTCCACGCCGCCCTTAGCGCGGGCCTGCTGATTCTCCCGAACGTTATTGGCCTCAACAATCGAACGGCATCGCTCCAGCAGGTCGCGGGAGCGCCGATAAGCTTGGAGTGCGGGCGCTGGAGTCACCATCCTGCCGTCGGCGTCGTGCGTCAGCAAGGCATCACCCTTCGCCAGGTAGAACAGCCCCGCCTGCTGGTATGACGGCGCGTAGTTTTGTAAGTCCGGCAAGTGATCCAGCGGCAGCAGGCTTTTCTCTGATTCGGCGATAATGCTGTCGATGCCGGCGCCCGCATCATACAGCGCGGAAGCCAGCAGCGCATGTCCCTTGTAACTTTCGGGCGCGGCGATGGCCGTGGCTCGCGCCAGGGTCAGATCGTTCTGCCAGTCCGCATTGCGCACCCAGGTGCGAATCGCGAACGCCGCGGTGATCAAACACAATGCGACGGGTGCGGCGCGGGGAGGCAGCGCGTAGATCGCCATTACCACGCACAACGAGCCCGCGATGGCCGGCAAATAGAGGAATCGTTCGGCCATGATGGTGCCGATGGGAAACAGCAGATTCGCGGTTGGCAACAAAGTGAGCGCCGCAAATCCGGCAGCGAAGACGATCACCCGCTTGCGCCGGAATACGATCACCGTCGCGATAACGGCCACGACTACCATCCAGGTCAGCCAATCGGACACGGCGCCATGCGCCAACCGGATCTGTGCGTAGGAATAGTCCGCCGAAAGCGTTGCGGGCCAAACCAGCAGTCCCATATATCGGGCCATTATTTTGAGCGCGGTAAGGCGCGCGGTCCAAAAATCGGCAGCGACAAGCGGGTTGTCCACGAAAGGTATCTGCGGGCTGCCAACAATAACCAGCGAGCGTGCGTACCACATCGCAAGCAAGGGCAGCGCCACGGCCGCGCATCCCAAAAGCGCGCCTCTGAGATTCTTACGCTCTGGCCACCACACCAACTCATAAAGCACGATGACACCGGCAATCACGGCCGCGCTTTCCTTGGAGAAAACCCCGGCGAAGGTAACTGCTGTCAGCGCCACCAGCCACATCCAGCGTCCGTTGCCGCGCGCTTCCGTACTTTTCAAATAGAAAAGAAGCCCGCTCAACACCGCCATGGCTGCCAGCAGATCCACGCGCCCGATGATATTGGTGACGGATTCGGTGAGCACCGGATGCACCGCCCAGAGCGCGGCGGCAAAGACGGGCGGCCAAAACCCTTTTAACAAGCGACGCCCCAGCGCGTACACCAGCAGCACATTGCCCAGGTGGAGCAGCAAATTAATCCAGTGATAGCCCGCCGGATTCTCGCCGTTCCCGAGCAGCGCGTAGTTGAACAGATACGACAGCGTGCCAACTGGCCGGTATAAGGCGCTCTCACCGAAAGGCCACCAATAAGTGTGTTGCAGAATCAGCCGGAGGTTTTCGGCGCTGGCCTCGTGGATGCGTGAATCCTGCAGCAAGAGGCCCCTGTTATCGAACACGAAGCCGGCGCTGAAGGAATTGGAGTAGACGGCCAGAGTGAGGACGCACAGCGCGGCCGCGGCCAGAAGATGCCGCTGACGCGGAGCGGGGGTTTTGTTAGTACCGGTCTTCATCCAATCCGAGATGTTCCACCATATACTCGAAATAGGAGCCGTCGACCAGGAAAATCAGGAATATCTCGTGCACAATGTGGATGATTTTTCGCGTGGCGTAGTCAAAGTCTCCATCCTGGACGGTTAGCGCGATTGAAACCGTGCCGCGCTGGTTGCCCGACGCCAGGCGCGCCTTGGCGGGATTCACGCGGCGGTGTTCGGGCATTTCCTCGGACTGCCGCTCTTTCAAGAAAGCCTGCAAGTCGCGGTACATCGTCGACTTGGCCGGCACGCCGGGCAGCACCACGGGAAACCGCAGCGTTTTTTTGCCTACATCCAGCGACATCTCGAAGGGACGATCATGATGCCAGATCATGTGATACGTCGCGCGGCCTTTCGTCCCCGGATGCGCGCTAAATCCCCGAAAAACGGCCTTCCCGGCGTACCCTTCCAAAATTCCCGTCACCAGTGCGACGGACGCCTCTGGCGATTTCGCCCCACGGCTCTTGACCGGACTCTTAGTGGGCAAGCGCTCCTACACTAGGCTCGGGATTGATGATGTTGCCGGGCGGATAATCCTTACCTGAAGTAAACTCCTTCAGCGCCTGCACATTGATCAGCGTGGACACGCGTTCTTTGGCGGCCACTTCGTAGCTAGTTTTCAGCGCCTTGCGGAATTCGTCCTGCGTCCGCACATATTCGCCGCGCGCACCCAATCCCTCGGCCATTTTGTCGTAGCGCAGATTCTCCTGGAACAGGTACATGTGCATGGAGCGCGGCGTGCCCACCGCGCTGGGCCACATTCCCCAGGCATTATTGTTGAATACCACGCAAATAATGGGGATCTTATACTTGGCCGCGGTGTCCAGCTCGAACATACTGTACGTGATTCCCGCGTCGCTGGTGAGCACCAGCACCGGCGCGCCTTTGTAGGGCGCCTGCGGACCCACACCCAACTGCACCGCCGCGCCAGCGCCAATCATCATCGCCAGGTCGGGCCCCACAGCCGAGTATTGATAAGGACAATTCACTTCCTGCCCGGGACGATACGCCCGCAGCCAGCGCGCTCCGCAATTGCCGATGGTCCAGCCGCCCCAACCCGTCACGGTCTGTTTGGGATCGATGCTGCCCTTGTACAGAAAATCGTGTACTTCCTTGCACAGTACCGCCTGATGCAGCGTATTAGTGGCCTGGCTGTGCTTGACGCCCTGCTCGTACTCATCCAGCAAGCGCTTCTCGTATTTTTGCCGCGCGCCGGCCAGTTCGCCCACCCAGGCGTCGCGCTTCTTCTGTGGCAGATCGCTGGCCAACCCCTCTAGAAACGCGCCTTCGTCGGCCACGATTCCCAAATCGAGCGGCCAGTTGCGGCCCAAGTCTTCCCCGGTTGGATTCACGCGAATCGCCTTGGCTTCCGGGTTGAATCGCCATTCCTGCTTGGTGGGCATGCTGTACTGGCCGACGAAGACCACCAGGTCCGCGCTCATGAAAGCATCGGGCGAAAGGCTGGCCGACAGGCGATGTTCGTCCGGGAAATGCCCGCGCATGGGTCCCGACGTCACCACCGCGATGTCGTTCTTCTCGGCCGCCACCAGCAAGGGCTCCCAGGCCTTGCGGAAAAACACACCGTGCCCCGCCACAATCACCGGACGTTCGGCGCGATTGATCATGTCGACGGCCTGCGCCAGATCCTTGGGCGCGGGATGCGGGCGCGATTCAGTGCGGTATTTCTCTTTGCCGTAGTATTCCTTCAGCTGCGATGCCTCTGTAAACCGGGCGCGATAAATCTCGCCGGGAAAATCCAGGTGCACCGGCCCCGGCACGCCGGTCTTCAAATTGCGAAACGCATAGGCCGCATACTCGTGAACGCGATCCGGGGCGATCAGCCGCTTGCCGTATTTCTTCAGACCCTCGGTGGTGGGCTGCTGATAACCGGTCTGAATGAAATACTCACGATCGTCGGTGGCGATGGTCACGTTGCTGGCCAGCACCAACAGGGGGGTGCGCGCGCGATGCGCCACCGCGATGTTCATGATCATGTTGGTGAAGCCCGGACCTTCGGTGCCCGAACACGCCGTCACCTCGCCGGTGCAGCGCGAAAATCCGTCCGCCGCCGACGTCATGGAACCTTCCGAGCGTCCGCCGAAAGCCGGTATCCCAGCCGCCGAAATCGCATTGATGATCTGGTAGTTCCCAGGACAGCAGAACAAAGCGGCCAGATTTTCGTCCTTGCAGGTCTTGGCGAAAACCTCGGCGCCGGTTATGCCTCCCTTGTCTCCAAAATCACCCACATGCGTGGCTTCGGCCAGCGTGTCGGTGACTTCTTTCGGAATGCGAATGGACGGAATGGGAGGAGTGGTGGCGGCAAAAATTTTGCCGGGATTCACCAGCGCGGCCGCCATGGCGCCTGCGCCTACCGAAGCAAAAAGGCCCCGGCGCGACGGACGGGACTCCGGCTCGCCCGCGCTGGCGTTCGTTTTCTGGACTTCCTTGTTCTGGTTGTCGCTCATTTGAATCTCCTCTGGCTACTTGGCATCGTCCTGCACGGCCGGCCGCTGGGCTTCGGGCCACAAGCTACGGATGAAGTTTACTAAATTCCAAATGTCGGTTTCGCTATCGAGCTGCGATTTGAACGACGGCATCTGATCGCCCGCGCCGTCGCGAACACTGTGGAAGATTTCGCCCTCGCTGGTACCGCTTTTATACAGCTGGGGCGACGTGAGATCGGTGGCGTCGGCCACCAGCGACCCTTCCGCCTTGCCATTTTCGCCATGACAGCTGGTGCAATTCTGCATGAAGATCACGCGCCCGCGCGTGATGGATTTCTTCGTGTTGGGTACGGGACTTTTCAGCTTCTGCGCATCGTCACGCGTGAGCTTGGCCGGCGCGTCGCCAGAAACCAGCAGCACACTTGCGCCAGCCAGAACCGCCATTGCGATCCACCTTCTTAAATACAACAGCGGCAAGCTCCTTTGCGCCCGGACGGCGTTAGACGCGTTTATCGTCGCAAATGCCGGACTACGGCGTCAACAACGGCGTGGATGTCCATTTCTTAGATTCCGCGCATTAGGGCCGATATGTAGGCCAGAGACATGGCTGGCATCCAAATTCTGGTTGTCGAAGACGACGCGCTGCAAGCAAAACTGGTGAGCTTGCTGCTGGAAGATGCCGGCCACACCGTCCAGATGGCCGGTAGCGCGGAAAGTGCACTGGACGTATTGCAATGGTTCCGTCCGGACTTGATCCTGATGGATCTCCAGCTGCCCGGCAAGGATGGCCTGGCGTTGACCCGGGAGTTGAGGCTCATTCCGATCTATGTGGCCACGCCCATCATCGCGCTGACCGCTTACACGGATGCCTCCCATCTGGCCAGAGCTCGCGAAGCGGGCTGCGACGCCACTATCTCGAAGCCCATCGATACAGAGGCGTTCGCGCGCCAGGTGCGCAGCTGCCTGGGCAGCCTTCCGGGCACGGGAGACGACGTCCCGTCCGACAGCGGCGACCTGCTGGCTGAGATGCGAAACAATTTTCTCGCCGCAGGACTCGATCAATGCGGAACGATCCTGACAGCGCTCAAATCGAACCGGCAGAGAGATATGGGCGTCGTTACGATTTTGCGGCGTTGGGCAGGCGTAGGGGAAACGCTGGGCTTTCCGGAAATCTCCAACCAGGCGCGCAGCGTGGAAGGGTTGTTCACCTTGACCGGCCGGGACCGCACTCTGAAATACGAAGACGACGCCGTGCAAGCCATCGACACCATGCGCCGCCGGTTCTATGCCGCGACGCGCAATGAAACGAAGCTTCCGCTCGAAGTGATCCTGGGCCTTAAAGATATGCGAATAGGGCTGATCGATTTCTCGAACGAAGAAGCCGGCCGCATCCGGCGCGTGGCGAGAAACGCTCATGTGCAGGTGGTAATGGAGCAGATCCAGAGCGTTTCGGTGCTCGAGGATACAACGGGCTACGGAGCGCTGGTCGTGAATGAGTGCGACGTTTCCAAACCGGCCCCACCGAATCGCCCACAATGGCTTGTGCCGGCGGTATTTATTGGATCGCGCTCATCCTTGGGATCGCTCGCAAAGCTGCCGGCCCGGGCGTACGACTTTGTGCTGGCGCCCTGGGACGCTGAAGAGGTTCTGCTGCGAGTGTTCCGGCTGGTGGGCAAAACTGCTGCGCTACAACCCGCGGAAGGTGCGGCGCACCTGCAAAAACGGCGCCCGCGCATCTTGATTGCCGACGATGATCCGGACCTGGTTTCCCTGGTCCTGGAGACGTTGCGGCAATCCGGAATGGATAGCGATATCGCACGCACCGGACAGCAAGCGTTGGATAAGGTGAGCCGCCACGCGCCGGACGCGATTGTCCTGGACGTAAACATGCTCGGTCTAAACGGCTTCGAGGTTCTGGCCAAGCTGCGCCACAATCTGGCCACCAAGGCCATTCCGGTTATGCTGCTGACAGCCCGCAGCCAGGAGAGTGACATTGGACTGGGATTCGGATCGGGAGCGGACGATTACGTCGTCAAGCCATTCCGTCCGTCAGATCTGGCGGAGCGCGTGGGCAGGATGATTTCCGCGCGCCGAAGACCCGCCTAAATCGCTCCGAGCAGGTCGTCCAGTGACACTACAGGCGCGGTCTGCAGGGAGCGCGGCGCATCCGGATAAATGATGGCCCCGGCATAGTCCGGCGCTGGATCGAAATCGTGCAGCGTCCAACCGTCCGCTGCGTCGGCGCTTCCCCCCAGCGACACCATCCGCGCCGCAACACCGGGTTGCAGGGTCATCCGAAAGCTGTCCAGGGGAATAGAAAGGCCGCCGCCCATGGCCTTGATATAAGCTTCCTTCCGGCTCCAGCAATGGAAAAAAGCAGCGATCTTCTCGGCTGCGGGAAGTTCCAGCAGTTCGGCTGACTCCTCTGGTGAGAAGAAGCGGCGAGCGATATGTTCCAAATCGTGAAGCGTGCGATGCTGTTCGATATCGACGCCGATCTCACATCCCAGAGTGAAGGCGTAAGCGGCAAAGCCGCCGGAATTGGACACATTGAATCGCAGGGGATACGCATCGCTGGTGAACGCCGGGGCGAGCGACGGTTTGCCCTGCGGTCCATAAACGAATTGCGGGGCGCCGGCTTCCCCGCCCAGGTAACCCGCCAGCAGCTCCCGTAAGGCGGCGCGTCCCAGAACAAACGCGCGCCGGTGCTTGTCGAAATGAAACCGTTTGGCGCGAACGGTCTCCTCGGGCGACAAACAGGCCAGCGAGCGCGCGAAGTTGTCTTCGGATGCTTCCAGCCGCACAATCCACAAGTGAACTTGCCGGTCGCCAAGCTGGGGACGGGGGCGTCGCATACATCCAAAGGTACAATAGCGTTGTGGCCACACTTACCTTCCAACAGGCCCGTCAGTGTGTCCTGGAAAATCTGAGCGCCGGGCAAACCTCGCCCAAAATTGAACTGGTCAGTTTATCGGAAGCGGCTGGCCGGGTGCTGGCTGAGCCGGTAGGGGCGGATCGCGACTACCCTGCACTCTCGCGTTCGGTGCGCGATGGATTTGCGGTCCGGGCCGCCGATCTTCCCGGCGACTTGTTCGTAATTGGCGAAGTACGGGCAGGAGAGGTGTTCGCGGGCGAAGTTCAACCGGGGGAAGCGGTGGAAATCATGACCGGGGCTCCGCTGCCACGCGGCGCCGATTCGGTGGTGATGGTAGAGCATTCCAGCGTAGCCGGCGATCGGGTTAATATCGCGCGAACGCTGGCTCCGGGCGAGAACGTGAGCCCCGTGGCATCCCAGGCGCGCGAGCATGAGGTGCTGCTGGAAGCGGGCCATCGCTTGGGATTCGCCGAAATCGCCCTGTTGGCCATGGTGGGCGCGAAAACAATTCCCGTTTACGCACGTCCGCAAGTGGCGATTCTGGCCACCGGCGACGAGATCGTAGAAGTAAATCAGACTCCACTGGACTACCAGATCCGCAACTCGAACGTGGAATCCCTGGCGGTTCAAGTGAAGCGTGCCGGCGGGTGCCCCAATATTCTGCCCATTGCGCGCGATTTGTACCAGGCCACTCGCGAGTTAATCGAGCACGGGCTGCGTTTCGACATGCTGTTGATCTCCGGCGGCGTTTCGGCCGGCAAGTACGACATCGTCGAGCGCGTGCTGGCGGACCTGGGCGCGGAGTTTTACTTCGATCGTGTACTCATCATGCCGGGACAACCGCTGGTGTTCGGCAAGGCGCGCGACAAATTCTTCTTTGGCCTTCCCGGCAATCCGGCGTCCACCATGGTCACGTTTGAAATCTTTGCGCGCTCGGCCGTGGAACTGCTAGCGGGCCAAAAGGAGACCTGCCTCCCGCTGCTGTGGAGCAAGGTTTCGCAGGATTTTCGCCAGAAGACCGGGCTGACACGGTTTCTGCCGGCGGTCTTAAGCGCGGACGGCGGCCAGGTGACTCCCATGCCCTGGCAGGGCTCCGGCGACGTGCCTTCCTTGTCGCGCGCCAACGCGTTTCTAGTGACGGAACCCGACCGGGAGAACTGGACGGCCGGGGATTGGATGCGGGTGCTGCTGAAATAGCCTATGACTACCAAAAGGAAGCTCAGCCACTACGACGACGCGGGCGTGGCGCGGATGGTGGACGTTTCCGCGAAGTCGCCCACCAAGCGGACGGCGCGCGCGCATGCCTTCGTGAAGATGCAGCCCTCGGTGATCGCGCAATTGCCCAGCAATCCCAAGGGCAGCCCGCTTGAAATCGCGCGCGTGGCAGGCATCTCGGCCGCCAAACGAACGTCCGATCTGATCCCGCTTTGTCACCCGCTGATGCTCTCGCACGTGGACGTGGAAGTGACCCTTGAAACGGATGGCGTGCGGATTGTTTCCAGCGTCGCCACCATGGCCGCCACGGGCGTGGAAATGGAGGCGCTGACGGCGGCATCGGTGGCGGCTCTCACGGTCTATGACATGACCAAGGCGCTGGATAAGGGCATCGAAATTCAGGATTTGTACCTCATGGAAAAGACCGGCGGCAAGAGTGGAGACTACCAGCGCCCGCCGGCGCCTCTTGCATGATCACGGTCGCGGTGATTACCGTCAGCGATTCGGCGGTGGCGGGAACCCGCGAGGATCGGTCCGGCCCCGCTGTTCGCCAGCGCGCCGAATCGTTCGGATGGACCGTAAGCGCGACGGAAGTGGTGCCCGATGAACCGCTGCTGATCGCCGATGCCCTGCTCCGCCTGGCCAATTCGGGCGAGTTTTCGGTGCTCCTGACCACCGGAGGCACCGGCGTAGCCCTGCGAGACATCACTCCAGAGGCCACGCGAACCGTCATCGAGCGGGAGATTCCCGGGCTGGGCGAATTAATGCGATCCGAAGGGCAAAAATTTACATCTAAAGCAGTGTTGTCACGGGGACTGGCGGGCGTGCGGGGGCGGACGCTTATTGTCAATCTGCCCGGGTCGCCAAAAGGCGCGGTGGAGTCTTTGGATGCAATCGCGAAACTGATCCCCCATATTGTGGATCTTCTGGAAGGAAGGACGGTTCATGAGACCGATGTGCCACACTAGAGCTATGCGGACCGCGCTGATTTTCCTTTTCTGCGTTGCTGGGTTCGCTCAAGCGCCCGGAACTCTCGATCCGGCCAAGGCCGCCGCAGCCAGGCAGGCTCCCGCCAAGCAAGATTCTCCCAAGGATCCGGGCGATCTTACCATCAGCACGACGGTGAACGTGGTGGTGGCGCCCACTACGGTGCGCGACCGGAATGGCGATTTCGTCAACGGATTGCAACTGCAGGATTTCGAGCTTTACGACAACAATAAGCTGCAGAAGGTGAACGCGGATGTCCGGGATGAGCCGCTCTCGCTGGTGGTGGCCGTCCAGCGCAGTTCCAACCTCAACGACTTTTTGCCCAAGATCCAAAGCATCGGAAGCCTGCTTAACCAGTCGGTCGCTGGCCAGGATGGGGAAGTGGCCGTGGTGGGTTTCGATCATCGGATTCAGGTGATGCAGGATTTCACCAAAGAGGGCACCAAAATCTCCGAGGCGATGAAGAAAATGACGCCCGGCAGTTCGAACCACGCGGTGATCGACGCGGTGAACCAGAGCATCCGCATGCTGAAAAACCGCCCGCAAGACCGAAGGCGCGTGCTGCTGCTGATCGCCGAAAAGCGGGACCGGGGCAGCGAACTGCGCCTGCGCGAAGCGCTCACAGAGGCCCAGTTTGCCAATGTTTCGATCTATTCCTTAGATATTTCCACCATCGTGGCAGCTCTTACCGATAAAGGCATACCGCCGCGTCCACCGTCCATTCCACCCGAGGCGACGCATCTTCCAGGCGGCTATTCCGCTACTCCCACCACCATCGACCAGAATTACTACATGGGCAACTACATTCCGGTCTTCGTCGATATTTTCAAAGCCGTGAAAAGCGTTTTCGTCGACGATACACTGGATGTTTTCACGCGCTTCACCGGCGGCCGGGAATATTCGTTCGTCGGCGAAAAAAGCCTGGAGAAGGCGATTGCCGGGATCAGCGATGAGCTGCACAGCCAATATTTGTTGAGCTATTCACCTAACAATCAAACCGAAGGTGGATTCCACGAGATCAGAGTGGTTGTGAACCGCCCCAAACTGGAAGTCAGGACGCGTCCCGGGTATTGGGTAGCGGCACGGCCGGAATAGCCGAGCCGGTCACCCACCCCAGGTCATGGCGCAAACTTCTTGTGGCATGAATCGATAGTAGTGGCGAAAGATGTTCGTCGCTATGGAGTGTCCGTACGGGCAGTCATAGTACGGACTATCCCCTAAAACCGATCGCCGCGAAACTCACCACGCTTTGCTCGTCGATATTCCATTGCTGATAGCGCCTAAGCGTGCCCCGAGCTTGCGGAACGGCCTTGAGAAACGTATAGATGGGCGCTGAGCCGCACCACTTCAGATCGTCCTGATTCTGCTGTACCAGTTCCCAGAAACCCTGCGTGTCGGATTGCGTGAGCCGCTCAATGCGCTGCTTGTCGCGTTCGGCAATGGCGGCCATTTGGCCTTCCTCGGCGCGGGCGATCCACTGATCCCCGTAACGCTGACCCATGTGCGCCATGTCCACGCCCAAGACCCAGAGCAACTTGTTCCCTTCCCGGGCGGAAAGGTTACCCAAGGCATCGAAGAAACGCTCCACCTGGGGATTGCCTTCGGGCCTGCCGCCTTGGTAAACGCTGCGCAGAAAGGATCCGCACAAAATGGGAAGAATGCGGATATTCGGCCCGTAGAGATATTGCAAGAACAATATCTGAAATTCGATGGAATGCTCGATCGCGTGGCAATAGTCTTCCATGCGAATCGAGTCGGGCGCGGATTGCGCGAGTTCGTCCACCAGGCGGGTCTCGGTGATGGCTTCGCCAAACGGCGTCACGAACGGTTTGCGGGTGAGGCCGAAACGGTCGGGTTCGCCATAGTGCGATGTGCCGAGCACCACGAAGGTGCGGTCCTGATGCGACGGAAGCAAGGCGGAATAAGCGTCGCGGTAGGATTCCCAGCCGCCGAAGGGGCTGACGTGCGGCGCCGCGATGCCCACCAGTGAATCCTCCGGGCCCGGGGGCAGCGCGCCTTGCATAAATTCGGAAATGGCCTTGCGAGCTTCGCCGTCGTTGTCCGGGTAAGCCGATCCGGCGTGGGCCGCGTCTCGCTTGGGCGCCGCGATGAATTCGTTGACGCGCCCGAGACGCTGCACCTCGAACGCTTCATCTTCCAGAAATCCGGCCTGGCTGAGTGTGTCGCACAGATGCTTTTCAAGCTCCCCGATCTGAATCTCGCCCGTGATCCGAACCAGGTTCGCGCGCAGATCCAGTTCGGTCTGCTCGCCATCGAAGCAGGCCAGGCACTCCACCAGTTGAGGTGGAATCAGGAGCATAGCATCGGAAAACTTCAGGGGATCGCGGATCAACAGTCCGGGATGCTCAGGATCGTTGGATGGAAGGAAATCGAGTCCCAAACGCAGACGGGGGAGTGGACCGGGCACATCACCAATATCGCATGAGCAACGGCCCGCGCACGATCAGGCAAAAGGATTTTGGACTCTCATGCTGCCATATCGCCGTCCAGAGGCCAGATCCTCGCTCCAAAGAACATCGCACCCGAGCTCGGAGGCACTGTGGATAATGAGCGCGTCCCACCAGCTGACCCGGTGTTGCCTCTGAAGCTTGCAGGCCCGCACCACATCGCCATGACTGGGACGATGAATGGTCCAGCTTCCCAGGTCGGTGATGGCTTCTTCGGCTTCCTCGCTCTTCATCCCCAGCTTTTTCGTCGCGGTAATGTAGAACTCCGACAGGACCTGGATGCTGATCGCTCCGGCTTGTTCGTCAAACAGGCGCGCGATCAATTCGACAGCCTTGTCGTGTTTCAGGCCCGCCCCGCCTTCATGTGCGTACACGAAAATATTCGTGTCGACAAACTCAACGCTCATGCAACTCGTCCCGCGTCCACTGGATCTTGCCCTGCGTCCCCCGATCAGGCGCGCTGCGTATCCTTTCGAGGAACCGCCGCTTGGCCTTTTGCGTTTGAGACTCCTGCTCGATCATCTCGCTGATGGCAAGTGTAATGAGGCTGCTCATCGATTGATTGCGCGTGGCAGCGAAGACGCGAAAGCGCCGCAGCAGTTTCTCCGGCAGGCTTAACGTGACGTTGACCTGTTCCTTCACGTAACTCAGTGTAGCACATAAACACGTGCAAACTGGGACTTCGATCTATGGGACCATCGGCAGCCAGATCGCGCTGGGCTGATCGGCCGAGCGGAACACGGTCTCGGCCGCTCTCCTGTAATCGGACGGTTGCGCGAAGAATATATTCGGCACGTAATTCTGAGGATTTCTATCGTAGAGCGGGAACCAGGTGGATTGGATCTGCACCATGATTCGATGCCCCGGCAGGAAGACGTGGTTTGTGGTGGGAAGGGCGAAGCGATATTGCTGCGGTTGGCCGGCCGGAATGGCCGACGGATGCTCAAAACTCTCGCGATAGCGGCCGCGAAAAATGTCCATGGAAACCGCAAGCTGGTATCCGCCCATTTCCGGCTGGCTGGGAACTTCATCTGGGAAGACGTCGATCAGCTTCACCACCCAATCGGCATCCGTGCCGCTGGTGGCGGCGTGGAGATCGGCAATGGGCGCGCCGCTGATCCGCACCGGCGCGGTGAGCACCGGCCCTTCATACGTCAGCACGTCCGTGCGGTCGGCCACGGATCTTTGATCGCTAACCAGCCACTGCTTCCAGCGGTCCGAATCGGAAAAGCGCACCGGGCGCGGAAGATACGGGACTGGCTTGGCCGGATCTGAGATGTAGGAATCCTTCGCGGATTCGGATCCGGCAGGCTTCTCGAATCCCAACCCGAAGCCCGCCTCCAGATAGAGCGGCTTCAGCGGCGCTGCGCAGCCCTGTTCGCAGGCCAGCGGCCAGCTCTTGAATCGATCCCAGTGGTTCTCTCCGGTGTTGTAGATGTAAACCGGCGGCGTATCCGCTTTCGGTGCGTCGGTTTTCAGGTACTGATCGAAAAATGGTTTCAGCACTTCACGCCGGAACTGAGTAGCAGTGTCGCCGTTCCATTTGAGTGGCCCCAGATTGTATGCGTCGTAATTCACCTGGCTATGCCTCCAGGGCCCCATCACCAGGTAGTTATGATCGGCCTGCCCGCGCGCCTTCAGCGCCATGTAGCAATGAATCGCGCCCCACATGTCCTCCTGATCCCATAGGCCTTGTATCCACATGGTGGGCACTTGCGAGGGATGCTCGGCAACCAATTTGTCCAGCGCCTGCCCTTGCCAGAACGCATCGTAGGCGGGATGTTCGATCATCTTTTCGTTCCACGGGAATTGGTCCAGGCCATGCAGCCGCGCGTAGGCGCCCGCCGAACCGGCCTTGAGGAATGCTTCATAGTCATCGAGGGCATTGCGCGGCACTGACTCACCCTCGTCCCGCTTGGTGGTTTGTTCGGAAACATAATCGAAGTCGTTCTGACGAAATGCCCCGTAGTGAAACCAATCGTCGCCCATCCAGCCGTCCACCATGGGACTCTCCGGAGCCGCCACCTTCAAAGCCGGGTGCGGATTGAGCAGCGCCATCACCACCGTGAAACCCTCATAAGAAGAGCCAATCATGCCGACGCGGCCGTTCGATTCCGGGGTGTTCTTCACCAGCCAGTCAATCGTGTCGTAGGCATCGGTGACATGGTCGGTGGCAGTGGCGTTCAGCGGGCCGCGCACCGGACGCGTCATAACGTAGTCGCCCTCGGACTTATATTTGCCGCGTACGTCCTGAAAGACGCGGATGTAACCGCCTTGAACGAACACCTCATCACCCTGCGGCAGGATCGCCAGCATATGCTCGCTATTGCTTCGCGCGGCGCGCTTGGAAGCCTCATACGGCGTGCGGGTGAGCAGAATCGGCGCGTTTTGTGCTCCCTTGGGCACCACGATGACGGTGTACAGCTTCACTCCATCGCGCATGGGGATCATCGCCTCGCGCTTGATGTAATCCTGGCCGGCGGTTGCGGGTGTGATGGTTTTGGGAATGTCGCTGTCGGCGGCGGAGCAAAGCGTGACGAGCAAGCTCCCAACGATCAGAGCTGGGCAGATTTTGCGGCGTAGAACATGCAGCATCCAAATATTTTAGCGTGACGCATCCATTAAACTGAAGAAGGGAACCCAACCGCCCATGAACATCGAAATCCACGATATCGCCTTGCAGGCTCGAATCCAGAAACAGATTCAAGTGACCGGCGCCGCGAATGCGGAGGAAGCTTTGCTCTACCTCCTTGAGACGAAGGAAGAACAAGATCGCTGGCTGTTGGAAAACAAAGCCGTCATCAACGCGAAGATCGGACGCGGCATCGATCAGCTTGACCGTGGCGAGGGTATTACGGAGGACCAACTGGACGGCTATCTTGCCAAGCTAAAATCCCAGTCTGAATGAGGGGTCGCTATGTTCTTGCACCGGAAGCTGCACTCGATCTAGTTCAGATTTGGACGTATATCAAGAACAGCGCCAGTCTTCAGATAGCCGACCGCGTTGAATCCGCCATCCGCGAGAAGATCGTTTTTCTTACCGGAAGGCCAGGCGGGGGCCATTGGCGCAAAGATTTGACGGATGAGCCGGTAAAGTTTTTTCCGATTTACTCATATCTGATCGTTTACCGGCCCGAGACGAATCCCTTGCAGATCGTCGCCATCCTACGTGGCCGCCGCGACGTGGGGAAGCTTCTCAAAGAGCGCTTCTAGAGAAGATTCCCTTCAGGGCAACCGAGCTCGTCCCTCACACCCCTCTGCGTGTCATCTATTTATCTTGGGCTACGGCGCGATAATAAAAGCATGCGAAGATTCTCCGGGCCGGAACTCGCCGAAGCTCTTTCCAGCCTCACCGGCTGGACCGTCGTCAACGGAAAACTACATAAGGAATACAAATTCGCCGACTTCATCCACGCTTTCGGGTTCATGGCCACCGCCGCGCTCGCCATCGAAAAAATGGGGCATCATCCGGAGTGGTTCAACGTCTACAACCGCGTTACGGTGGACTTGACCACGCACGATGCCGAGGGTATCACCTCGAAAGATGCCGAACTCGCGAAGCTTCTCGATGGCATTGCCAATAAGCTGCAATGAGAATCCTGTTCACGCTGTTGTTGGCCGCAGGCTTGCAAGCGCAGGACGTGTTTCCTGGCGCTGCCGCGGTGGATCAGCAGATGGAGCGCGCCATCCAAGACGGGCTCATCCCCGGCGCAGTGGTGTTAATCGGCCACAACGGGCAGGTGGTCTATCAAAAAGCTTACGGCAACCGGGCCCTGATTCCGCATCACGAGCCGATGACGCTCGACACTATTTTCGACGCCGCGTCGCTCACCAAGGTGCTGGCCACCACGCCCTCCATCATGCGGCTGTTCGAGCAAGGCAAGATCCGGCTGAACGATCCGGTGACGAAATATCTGCCGGAATTTCAAGGCGGCCACAGCGAAATCACTATCCGCAACCTGCTGACTCATTTCTCGGGCTTACGGCCCGATCTGGATCTAAAGCCGGCCTGGAGCGGATACCAAACGGGCATTCAACGCGCCTTGATCGACAAGCCCGCCGGCCCTCCCGGCGTTCGTTTTGTTTATAGCGATATTAATTTCATTCTGCTGGCCGAAATCGTGCACCGGCTGTCCGGCAAGATGCTGAACGAATACGCGAGCGAAAACTTCTACCAGCCGTTGGGCATGCATGAAACGATGTTTCTGCCTCCGGCGTCGCTCATCCCGCGCATTGCTCCCACGGAAATCAACCCAGTGACAGGCCAGCCCTTGCGCGGTGAGGTGCATGATGACACGGCACGCTATATGGGAGGGGTAGCCGGCCACGCGGGCGTGTTCACCACGGCGGCCGATCTGGCGAAGTTCGCTCAAATGATGCTGGATGCGGGTGAAGCCAATGGCACCCGCCTCTTCAGCGCCGCAACGGTTGAGAAGTTCACTTCGCCGCAATCGCCCCCCGACCAGCCCATCTTGCGAGGCCTGGGCTGGGATATCGATTCGCCCTATTCGAGCAATCGTGGCGAATTGTTTCCCATTGGTTCCTATGGCCACACCGGATTCACCGGCACCTCGCTCTGGATTGATCCGTTCAGCCATTCGTATGTGATTATCTTGACCAACGCCGTGCATCCGCACCGCGGCCATTCAGTTACTTCGCTGCGCAGCCGGGTGGCCACCATCGCGGCCGCGTCGTTTGGGATTACCGTTCCGAGCGTGAAACTCACCGGCTATAACGAGACCATAATTGGCCCGGGCCTGCACCGCGATGTGGAGCCGAAGGCCCAAGTGCTCACGGGCCTGGACGTCCTGGCTGAAGATAATTTCGCCGCATTACGCGGCAAACGGATTGGCCTGATTACGAACCAGACCGGGCTGAACCGCGATGGACGGCGCAATGTCGATCTCATGCTGGCTGCGGGAGTGCAACTGACCGCTCTCTTCTCGCCCGAACATGGGCTGGCCGGCGCCGAGGATCGCTCCGATATTTCGGATACAAAGGACCCGGTTTCCGGTTTGCCGGTCTTCAGCCTCTATCAAACTTCTTCCCGCCGGATTCAACCTGCGATGCTGGCTAACGTAGACGCTCTGGTCTTTGATATTCAAGATGTCGGCGCGCGCTTTTATACTTACTCGTGCACCATGTTGTACAGCATGGAAGAGGCGGCCAAGAAACACTTGCCGTTTTTTGTGTTGGACCGGCCGAACCCCATCACAGGCGTTCACGCCGAGGGCCCGATGCTTGATCCGGATCTCACATCCTTCACCGGGTGTTTCGAGATCCCGGTGCGGCACGGCATGACCCTGGGCGAGCTGGCTACTCTGGCGAACGGCGAGCGAAAACTGGGCGCCGATCTGCACGTGATCGCGATGCGGGGCTGGGATCGGGGCGATTGGTTCGACGAGACTGGCCTTGCCTGGGTTGACCCGTCGCCCAATATGAGAAACCTCAGCCAGGCTCTCTTATACCCGGGAATTGCACTGCTGGAGGCGTCGCCGAATTATTCGGTGGGGCGCGGCACGGATAGCCCTTTTGAGCTAGTGGGCGCCGATTGGATTCACGGCCGCGAACTGGCAAGCTTCCTGAACGGCCGTTTTATTCCAGGAGTTCGCGTGTATCCGGCGCGCTTCCGTCCCACTTCGTCCAATTTCTCCGGGAAGACCGTTGATGGAGTGCGTTTCGTGGTTACCAATCGCGACACGTTCGACAGCATCCGGCTGGGTTTGGAATTAGGCTACGCGCTGAACAAACTATATCCGGGAAAAATCAGCTGGCAGGAGAACCGGTTCTTGATTGGAAATCACGAGGTACTGCGGGAGTTGAAGGATGGCGTCGACCCAAACACGATCCTGCAGGAAATGGAACAGGCCCTCGCCGGTTTCATCCAACAAAGGGAGCTATATCAGCTGTACCGCTAGGCGGCAGCCCGAGAGATGGACATAAATCCACCTCTCGCGGGTAAGAGTACCCGGCGTACAGGCCACTAGGAGTAATGGCGCGTTTAGCGCGACTTGCCCACGATCCTCAGGCGGCGACGGTTTTCGCCGATCCTTTCGGTTCGCTTTTCGGACGATTCTTGCTGCCGGGCGGACGGCCGCGCCGCTTGATTTGCGACATCCAGGCAGGGGGACGACCGCGACGTCTGCCACGCCCGCGAGCCAGCCGTTCCAAGGTCATGATTGCTTCTTCGATTTGTTCCCGCTCCAGCCTCAAATCGGCCAACATCTTGTTAATATCCATTGCGTCCCTCTCCCCAAAAAAATTATCGGTCTGGAGGCCGCCTCGTTCGGAAAAGCGAACAAGCACATGCCATCTCGTTGATCTGTAATAAACTTTGTACCGCATTCTGAATCACTTTTCAAGCTTCTTGTTCGGGAAACCGAACAATATGCCTCTTCACAAGACAGTTCTTGTACTAGTCTGGCAGGTCTGATAGGGATTCCGGTTACTCTGGCTGAAGCCCGGAACAGTTACTCGCTTGGATCGGAAACAACTAAGTGGCAGAACGTTTCTTCCAATAGAAATAGAACGGCAAGCCAAGGGAAATCAGCACCAGGCCAAGTAACGATTCACGGGGGGAACTGCGTAACGTGGATGCGATTAAGCAGGCAATTCCGAGAACGAAGGCAATGGGAACCAGCGGATATCCGATGACCCGATAAGGTCGTGACATATCAGGACGCTTAAAACGCAGCACGATTACCGACGCCGTGGCCATCCCATAAAGGATCGCGCTGGCGAAAATAACATAAGTATAAAGCTGGTCATATCGGCCGCTGAGCACCAGCAGGCAGGCCCAGGCGCTGAGCAGCAGGATGGAAACGCTAGGGGTTCGATGAACGGGGTGAATGCGTTCCACGCCACGAAAGAACAGGCCGTCCCGCGCCATGGCGAAAGGCACCCGCGAGCCGGAGAGAATGGAACCATTCAGCGCCGCGAAAATCGAGATCATGGCGGCTAAGCTGACAGCCGCCGCCCCGGGTGCACCCAGGATTCTGCGCATCATTTCCGATGCCACCCGATCTGTCGAAGCCACCGCGCTGGCAGGAAGAACATAAAAATAAGCCAGATTGGTCAGCAGATAAATCGCGATGACAGCCAGGGTGCCTACAATCAGTGCGAGCGGCAGGTTACGCGAAGGTTTACGCACCTCCGACGCCACCATAGTTACGTTATTCCAGCCATCGTAAGCCCACAACGCACCCACCAGCGCCGCGAAGAAGCCCAGAATTCCACCGGGAGCGGGAGTGGAGGAATGATAATTCGCAACGTCACCCAGTCCGGATCCTAATCCGATGACAATAATCGCGCCGATAAGACCCACTTTCAGGAGGGTGGTTACAACCTGGACGTTTCCACCTACCCGCACGCCAAAGTAATTGATTAGCGCCAGCAGCATAATCACGCCGATGGCGAGCAATTGGCCATAGCGAATGGGAAGCGGAGCTCCGCCATCACCGAACGGAACGGGCGCGACCAGCCAAACCTTTCCTAACTCCGGGCGGAAGTTAGCGAGGTAGATATAAAATCCAGTGGCGAGTGTGGCGATGGACCCGCTCTTGGCCACCCAGGTCTGAGTCCAACCATAGAGAAAGGCCCACAGTGGGCCGTACGCTTCGCGGAGATAAACATACTCGCCTCCCGCTTCGGGAAGGGCAGCCGCCAGCTCGGCATAGCTCAACGCGCCAAACAGCGAGAGTAATCCGCCGGCGATCCAGACGCCAAAAATCTTGAGTGGCGAGCCGACGTTGCGCGCCATGCTGCTGGGCACCAGAAAAATTCCGCTGCCGATGACCGTGCCCACCACGATGGCGGCGGCGCTCCAGACGCCCAGTTCGCGTTTGAGACCGCTACTATCGGGCGCGGATTCGATCATGTCGTTCGATCACCAGAAGGTTCTTTCAAGAACAATGAGAGCACGTAACCGGTCAAAAATGTTGCAGCGGTTCCAATGACGACGTACCAGGTGAAGGCGATGCTGGTTTCAAACCGAATGTAGATCATGAGCAGCAAGCCCGCGATCATCGCGATCATGGCGGCGTTTTGTTGCACCCGCCTGGTGAGCAGCCCGAGCAGAAACACGCCCAGAAGCGAACCATACAATATGGATGCGATGGTTAAGCCCGCTTCGAGTACAGACCCCACGTGCCGCGCTACCAACCCCACCAAAAACAGAATCACACCCCACGCTAACGTGGCCCAGCGAGCCACTCCGAGGAAATGCGCATCGGAACGCGCAGGATCGCGGCGCATGACCAGAGGTTTATAGAAATCCATCACGGTGGTGGACGCCAGCGCATTCAACGCCGCGCTCAGGTTGGACATTCCAGCGGCCAGAATCGCGGCGATCACCAATCCCGCCGCGCCCACCGGCAAGTTATTCCAGACGAACTTGGGATAGATGGAATCGGCCGGCTGCGGAGCGGGCAATCGGGCGTCGGAATAGTGGACGAAGAGCAGAACGCCAATGAAGAGGAATAGGGCGAACTGAAAGAAGATGACTACCCAGCTGGTGAGCAACGCCGCGCGGCTCTGTTGTTCGTTCTTGGCCGATAGCAGCCGCTGCACCAACAATTGTTCGGTTCCATGACTGGCTGTGGTGAGGAAGCAGCCGCCGATCAATCCGGCCCAGAAACTGTAGCTGCGCGCGAAAAACTGGGGCGTCCAGGCGAAGCGAAAATCGAACATCTGGAATTTGTGCGCCGCGTCCGCGAGCGCCGCCACGTGCGGCCAGCCGCCCGGAATTTGTTGCAAGATCACCCAAAAGCTAAGAATGGCGCCTCCGACATACAGAAACATCTGGACTGCGTCGGTCCAGATAACCGCTGTCATGCCGCCTTCAAAGGTATAAAACAATGTCAGGCACACGATAACCAGAATGGAGACGATTTCGCCGGTGCCCAGGATGATGGAGATTACGATGGAGATGGCGAACACGCGCACGCCCTCGGCCAGCGCGCGCAGCACCAGGAATGTTGCGGCGGTAAGGCGCCGGATGCGCTCGCCGAACCGGCGCCGCATCAATTCATAAGCCGTGAACATTTCGCCGCGAAAGTATTGCGGAAGGAACAGAGCGGAAATGACGATGCGCGCCAGCAGATATCCCAGCACCAGTTGCAGGAACTGGAAGTTGCCGGAAAACGAGAGCGCGGGCGTGCCAATTACAGTGAGCGTGCTGGTTTCAGCCGACACAATGGACAGCGCGATGGCCCACCAGGGCGCGTTGCGTCCGCCCAGGAAATAATCCTTCAGATTGCGCTGGCTTTTTCGAAAATGCGCTCCGAACCAGGTGATGGCGATCAGGTAGAGAGCGATGGTCGCCAGGTCCAGGAGGCGCATGGCTAGGCTGGTTGCTGCATTGTCATGCAGTGTAACGTACCCAGGCCGAGCACCAAATCTCCGCAATAGATGCCGATCGTTTCGCGCGAGGGGAACAGCTTGGCGAGCGTGTTCAGAGCGATGCGATCGTTCGGATCGTTGAAAGTGGGAACCAGCACCAGCCCGTTGGCAAGGTAGAAATTCGCGTAGCTGGCAGGCAACTGCTGGCCGTCGAAGTAGATGGGCGCGGGCATGGGCAGGGTGACCACGCGCAGCCCGGTGCTGCGCAATATTTTCAAGTTCTCGCGCAACGACTGGTCGGCAACTGTCACGATCGTCTTCTCATCCACAAAGCGCGCGACATCGTCGATGTGTCCATGCGTATCGTCGCCGGCGATTCCCTGCTTCAGCCAGATGGTCTGGCGAATTCCGAGATAGTCGGCGAAGTATCGCTCCAATTCAGCACGGCCGAGGCCCGGGTTACGCACCTGCACCGATTCGCTCAGTAGGCACTCTTCGGTGGTGAGCAGCAATCCCGCGCCATTGACGTCGATGCTGCCGCCTTCGAGCACAATACCGGGCGAGAACTGGCGCAGGCCATCGCGCTTGGCCACGCGGCCGGGGATGCGATTGTCGTCGCGCCAATTGTCGTACTTCGCCCAGCCATTGAAGAGCCAATCGGTGATGGCGACCTCACCGTCCTGATTACGAACAAAGATGGGAGAGTAGTCGCGCGTCCAGCTGCGATTGGTTGGCCAGCGAAGGAATTCCACCGCGCTCATATCGGCGGCGCATTTCGCCAGAACCCTCCGGGCGCTTTTTTCGAGCGCGGCGTCCTGCACCAGAATCCGGACCTTCTCCACGCGACTGAGCCGCTTCACGATGTCGCCGTATACCCATGGAATGGGCGTGAATTTGCCCGGCCAATCCGAACGTTCGTGCGGCCACGCGAGCCACGTGGCTTCGTGCGGCTCCCATTCCGCGGGCATGCGCCACATTAATCCGTCCACCTCAATCCAACCACCTCAATCCAACCACCTCTTTACAATGGGCGCGTAGGCGTCGATGCGGCGATCGCGCAGGAATGGCCAGCCCCTGCGAACCTCCTCCATGCGGTGCGGATCGCATTCCACCACGAGAATCTCTTCGTTCGCCGGGGACGCTTCAGCGATGACCTGGCCAAACGGATCTGCCACAAACGAAGAGCCCCAAAATTCCAGGCCGTGATCGGGCGGGCCTTCGAATCCGACACGATTCACGGCGGCTACGTAAATTCCATTGGCAATCGCGTGCGCCCGCTGAATGGTTTTCCACGCATCCAACTGCGCGGCGCCGTACTGCGCTTTTTCAGCCGGATGCCAGCCGATGGCGGTGGGATAAAACAATATGTTCGCGCCCGCGATACTGGATAGTCGCGCGGCTTCCGGATACCACTGATCCCAGCAGACCAGCACGCCCAGGCGTCCGAAGCGGGTATCGAAATTCAAGAAGCCCAGATCGCCGGGCGTGAAATAGAACTTTTCGAAATACAGCGGATCGTCGGGAATATGCATCTTGCGATAGATGCCTTCGATCTCGCCATCGGCGCCAATCACGGCAGCAGTGTTGTGATAAAGACCGGCGCTGCGACGCTCGAACAACGACGCAATAATCACGATGCCTAGCTCGCGCGCCAGGCGCCCCAGTGTCTCCGTGGTGGGTCCCGGAATCGACTCTGCCAGAGCAAATAACTCCGCGTTTTCTTCGCGGCAGAAATACTGCGAACGAAACAGCTCCTGGAGACACACGATCTGGGCTCCGCGTGAGGCCGCCTCGCGAGTCCGCCAGATGGCTTTCTCCAGGTTCTCGTTCGGGTCTAGCGCGCAGCTCATCTGCACCAGGCCGACACGGAACTTCTCCGTGCTTAGGGATTCCATTTCTCTATTGTCCGTTCGCAAACAGCCTTATCGCAATGAACGCGGGATTAAAATGCTGTTACATGTACCCGCCGCTCTCACATATAAAGCCCGCCGTTCACGTTCAGCACGTGCCCGGTAATGTAACCTGCTTCCTCGCTCGCCAGGAATCGTACGGCCGCAGCCACGTCTTCAGCCAGCCCAATGCGCTTCAATGCGATATGGCCCACCAGGTTATTCTTCAGCTCTTCGGACAACTTATGCGTCATATCGGTCTCAATGAAACCGGGCGCAACGGCATTCACTGTGATGTTGCGGCTGCCCATCTCCTGCGCCAGTGCCTTGGTGAGCCCAATCAGGCCGGCCTTGGATGCAACGTAGTTGGCCTGTCCCGGATTGCCCATTTCTCCCACCACCGATGAGATATTAATGACGCGCCCCCAGCGTTCCTTCATCATGTGTTGCAGCACTTGCTGGGTGGCCAGAAATGAACCGGTCAGGTTGGTGGCCAGCACACTGTCCCAATCGTCCTTTTTCATGCGTAGCGCAAGCCCGTCCTTAGTGATGCCGGCGTTGTTCACCAGAATGGCCACCGGGCCGAACTCCTTGGTCGTTTTAGAGAACGCTTCCTGAATGGACTCGGGGCTGGTCATGTCGATGTTCACGGCAAATGCCTCGCGCCCCTTGGCACGAATCTCGACGGCCAATTGCTCCAACTGCGCGGTGTTGCGCGCCGCGAGCGCCACCCGCGCGCCCGCCTCCGACAGCGCCAGAGCACACGCCCGTCCGATGCCCCGGCTGGCACCGGTGATGAAAGCGGTTCGATTTGTCATGAGAGTGAATTTCCATCATAGTAAAACGTGAGCTCTCCCCATGGCATATAGCGATCTGCGCGACTTCATCGAAGCGCTTGAGAAGAAGAAGGAACTGAAGCGCGTCTCGGTTGAGGTGGATCCGTTTCTCGAGATCACCGAGTTTGCCGACCGATCGGTCAAGAACAACGGCCCGGCGCTGCTGTTCGAAAAACCCAAGGGCAGCCGCGTTCCCGTGCTCATCAACGCTTTTGCCAGCGCGCGACGCATGGAACTGGCGCTGGAAGTAGATTCGGTGGAATCGATTGCGCAACGCATCTACGAGTTTCTCGAAATGCGCATGCCCGAGGGTTTGATCGGAAAGCTGAAAATGCTGCCGAAACTGGCGGAGGTGGGCGCGTTTTTTCCCAAGATGGTTTCCAGCGGCCCGTGCAAAGAGATCGTGCGGCGCGATAACTTTTCGCTGAACGAGTTCCCGATCCTGCACTGCTGGCCGCAGGATGGCGGCCGCTTCATCACGCTTCCGATGGTGTTCTCGCGCAATCCCGATACCGGGAAACGCAACTGCGGCTGCTACCGGATGCAGGTGTACGATGAGCGCACCACAGGAATGCACTGGCAGACGCACAAGCATGGCGCGGAACATTATCGCAGGCTATTGAAGGAAGGCAAAACCGCGCGCATGGACGTCGCCGTTGCAATTGGCGCGGACCCGGCGACAATGTACTCGGCGATTTTGCCCCTTCCACCCGATCTGGATGAAATGATGATGGCTGGATTCCTGCGCGGCAAGCCGGTGGAAATGGTGAAGTGCGAGATGTCGGATCTGGAGGTTCCCGCCAATGCCGAGATCGTGCTGGAAGGCTACGTCGAGATCGGCGAGAATCGCACCGAAGGTCCATTCGGCGACCATACCGGATTTTATTCGCTGGAAGACGAATACCCGGTGTTTCACGTTACGTGCGTCACGCAGCGTAAGCATCCGGTGTATGCGACCACAATTGTGGGGCCGCCGCCGATGGAGGATTTTTACATGGGCAAGGCGATCGAGCGCATCTTTCTGCCATTGATGCGGCTGCAACTGCCCGAGATCCGCGACATTGCGATGCCGGCCGAGGGCGTGTTCCATAACCTGATTCTGGTTTCCATCCGCAAATCGTACCCGCTGCACGCGCGTAAAGTGATGCACGCCATTTGGGGACTGGGCCAAGCCATGTTCAGCAAGTGCATCGTGGTGGTGGATGAAGAGGTGGACGTGCAGGATGTGCGCGAGGTGGCGTGGAAGGCGTTGAACAATATCGATCCGGAACGCGACATCCAGTTTGTGCTGGGGCCGGTGGATTCGCTGGACCATTCCAGCCGGCTGCCCAACTACGGATCAAAGATGGGGATCGACGCCACGCGCAAGTGGAAAGAGGAAGGCTTTGTGCGCCCCTGGCCCGACGTGATCCGCATGCCCGATGAGGTAAAACAGCGCGTGAATCAGCTTTGGAAGAAAGCCGGGCTGAGTTAGGCCGGGCGCGATGTTAAACTGGTAACCGCACGGCGGCTGTAGCTCAGTTGGTAGTAGCGCCAGATTGTGGTTCTGGAAGTCGAGGGTTCGAACCCCTCCAGCCGCCCCAGAATCAATAACTTAGAACTCTACGTCTTGGGCGAGTGTGATCGCACTGTGATTTATGAGCCGCTGTAACAACCTGTATGCGGCGCATGGAATTCAATAGAACCAATGGCTTGAAACTTCACTTAGGCACGTCCAGCCAAGGACAAATTGGAAAATCGAC